>NZ_KB902803.1:0-78630 GCF_000379585.1 Bradyrhizobium sp. WSM2793
GTCAACAACTATGAAGGCGGCTGGCCACAGGGCAAAACGCATTTCGACGATGGTCGTCTCGGTGGCGTCATCGGTCTGGGCATCGAGCAAGCCGTTACGCCTGCATGGTCGGTGAACGTCGAGTATGACTATCTGCATTTTGGCGGACCGAGTGTCGCGGCCGCTGCGACAGTCCAGTTCCCGTCTGCAATTCTGCCGCCGAACACAACTAACCTGTCCAGCAACTATCACATCGGAAAGATTGGTCTGAACTACCATTTTGACGCCGACCGGCAGGCGGCGCAATGGTCCGATACGTCGCCATACACGAAGGCACCCGCCAGCGTGCCGCCCATTCCCTACGCGCCCGGCTGGTCCTTCGAAGGCGGCTCGCGGCTCTGGCTGAGCCGGGGACGATTCCAGTGGGATCACAGCGCATTTCCCTATGGCTGGCCTGAAGACCCCAGCGTACTGGGATCGAGGCTCACGTATCATGGACTGGACGGACTTTCGGGAGAGTTATTTGGCCGCCTTGATAGCCCTTGGGGAGTGTTCTTAAAGAGCAATATTGGCCTCGGGCAGTTCAACAAAGGAAACATGAACGATGAAGATTGGGGCGGCTCGTATGTCAACACGGTATCAGGGCAAGCAAATGGAAGGTTCACCTATTACACGGCCGACGTCGGTTACGATTTCCTGCGCGGTACCGACTACAAGGTCGGCGGATTTATAGGCTGGACCTATTACGGCCAAAGCTCGGACTCGAGGGGATGCGTGCAGATGGCAAACCCCCTTGCTTCATGTCTTAGGCCGGGTGACAACAGGGTCATCGGCGGCGAGGATACTCAATGGAATGCGCCCCGGATCGGCATGAGCGCCGAAACCATGTTGACCGAGCGTTGGCGCGTGAGCGCTGATATCGCGTACCTGCCCTGGACCGATTTCAAGGGCCGCGACTATCACCTCTTGCGCGACAAGACCACCTTTGCTGAACAACGCGGCAATGGTGGCGGCGGAATCCAGATTGAAGGCGTGCTGTCCTACTTCATCACCAACAACATCAGCGTCGGCGTCGGTGGCCGCTATTGGGCCATGTGGACCAAAGGGCGGGGCGAGTCTCTGTGCAGGGGTAGCGACAGCAAATGCGTCGAGGCCCCGCCGGCATTTGCGAAGTACAGCATGGACCGCTGGGGTACATTCTTTCAGGCCTCCTATAAGTTTGACTGAAAGGCTCCATCTTGGCCAACTCGAGACTTCCTCTCGAGCAACCAGGCCTGCTGGTGAGGACCGACGCCGGCGCCGGATTTGGCGCCGGCCCCTTAATGCCAGGCTCGCGCTTCGCAGCGTCAACCGCATCAGTGAGGACCCGATTGATCAGCATGGAGTTATTGTTTGAAGGTGCTGCGATCTACGGCGAGACATTGCAACCCGCAATGCGCTGAGCACGGCCAAATCATTCTGCGGCGAAAGGCTGGGCGACTGACGTTGTGAGGCTACAGCGTTCAGATCGATGGCCAGTGGGATACCACTACCAACCAAGCCGGGCTCTCAGCTTCCCAACGAACCGTTGGACCTGTCGCGCCGGCGCCTCGAGATTGGGTGTCACGCGCGAGGATCAGCAAGCGCATCACCGTAAATATCGCGGCCCAGTGATTGTGCTCGTAAGCGCCATCTCGCAACTTAGGACCGGCGGGGTGATCTCTGTGCCGGCATATCAGCCCGATCTGGATCAATTTTTTCTTGCTGGCCAACGCGCCGTTCATAATTGGCCGCCAGCTCCAACAAGCGCTTCTTGATGAACGGGTCAGCTTGCTCAGCAAGTTCTCGCATGGTCCGCGCCCTGTCTTTACAAAGCTCGTCGTCCACGGCAGCCCCTGAAACTGCCTCCAATAGCCGGTTGGGAAGTTGGGCTGCATATGACGCAGGTTACGTAGCAGCAGATTTTTTCCGCGGTTCCTTGGCCCTGGAAGCAAGCGCTCGCGTCACTCAGCAAGAGCATGATGCCTCTTCCTGCCCGTTCCACCCTGACGGCCTTGCACGAGCCGGTCCTGTTCGGCGGATTACAGTGAAGCGGTCAGGAGGAAATGCAGAGTTTCACCATGGCCCGTGATGTCTCACAGTGACAGGCAATCTGATCAGCGCGTTATCTAGCCGCGGATTACGTGCAGATTTTGCCGGTGCGAAAAGAACAATCATTACGAGCCAATCAACAACGAATGTAAGTTTCGTCGATGCTGCGAGAGAACCACCGTATTTTTAACCGACGCTAAGTGCGGCGCGCGCCTCGCACGCGGTCCGGGTGACAGTCAAGGCACCCCTGCTTCACCCCGGACATCGATCGGATCCGTCTTTTCTGCGGCGTCGCCGCGGCTTCTAACGGCGACTGCGCGGGGAAATAAGTGCTTTTGCGGCATGCGTGATCGCTCAGTGCAGCGACTTCGCTGGACGAGAGATCGACGGTTGATCGGGGCCGCTCTCTTTGAGAGAAGGCCTTTTCGAGCGCACAGAGGAATTGCCGCCCGTCTTGTGTAATTTCCCAGCCGAGAGCATCGCGAACACAAACTTCGCCGAAAAGATATTCAGGTCCGGCGCGTGCTCGGCCAACCGCTTCATGCGATCAGGCCAGTCATGGCCGCTGTTCATCAAGATCTCCACGGCGCGTCGGACTTCGGCAACGGAAGCCCGCCGGGCAGGCTGGCCGGCAACACTTTCAGGACGGTCAGCTGGAAGGACACTTGCCGTGTCTCCGATCGGCTGTGTGTTTGTGCAGTTCCCCTGTAGTGGATCAAGGTCAGGCGCGCATCGTCAACAACATGGCGCCTTTACCTCAACTATATTGGCTAACCCCGAGCGCTGGCGCCATGGGATTTTGACCTCGCCGCGCCGCATCAAGCCGATGCGGCTTTGTTTACACCGGCCCTCGAAGGCTCGCGGCATCAGCGTAGCAGAAATAGACCTGCAGCCGCAGCGCAGCCGGCCAGTATGGTCCATAACGGATGAACCCGATTGTGCGAGCACCTTCATGAGCTACATGCATCACGCCTGGACAGGGGAGCACCAGCCCGTCCATTGTTAGCTGCGACAAGGTGTGCGCGCACTTCCCGGGTTGGTCACGAGCGTGCGATTCGGACCGTTCGTGGCCCGCTGGCAGGAATATCTTGCCACGCTCACACTGCGAGCGGGCTGGCAACTCCTGTAACTCTGGCGGCGGTGATCGGTCGACGCTTCAGGAGATCAAGGCTGTCCTGCGGTTTGCGAGACAGTCTCATGGCTGCAAGAGACGGTCGAAAGGCCAAACGGTTCGGCGCGCCGTGACAAGGCATCGCCGGACAGGTGCGAGAACACGCTTTGCAGAGAGTAGTTTCCGGAGACTAATCGGATCAGCCAACCCGGAGATCCTCAGCTGACACCTTGCCCGAACGCCCGGCCTTGGGCTGATAACTTACCCGGGCCCCCTCTTCGAGGGTGGTGTAGCCAGCCTTTTCGACGGCACTGATGTGCACGAAAACATCGGGACCTCCGTCCTCAGGCCTGATGAACCCATAACCCTTGGTCGAATTGAACCACTTCACAATACCCATTGCCACGGCGGCATCTCCATAGTGAACCGTTGTGATCTAGCGAAGAGTCTCCCGTCTATCAAGACGGACGGCAAGAGACGCCCCGCGTCGCTGCGCAGATCACGTGCCTTTTTTATCGCGTGGCTCTAGCTGCCGCCGCATTGTGCAAACGACAGAAAGTGCCCTGACCTCGACGACACTTCTCTTCAAGGCTTCAGGATCCGGATGACGTTTTCACCTTTCGCTTCATTCGTCGCGCGCTACCGGCTTACAGAACAGTTGCGGAGCCTCGAACACGCCGCACTCATCCGGAGCCGAGCTAGAGCAGATGGGTCTGACCGACGTTGAACAACAGGACGGCCGTGAACTCCTTCGCGCAGCCTGGAGGCAGGATCATCAATCCGCTGCATGCCTGCATTGAAGATACGTGACATGCTTCCTCAAGCACGAAGACACTCGAAGGGCCGCGCTTTAGCTGTTCGCCTTTGGATGTCAGCCGCACGCCGGGGCCATTCTCGGACGACAGGGGTCTGCCGAGACAATCCTCAAGGAAGCGCATCTGACAACTTACCATCCGCTCGTCATGTTGTGTTTGGGAAGCCAGGAAACCCGCTCGCCACCGCTGGAGGCTGTTGAAACCGGTAACTTGCGCATCTGACGAGCTTCATCGCGCCGCCGGCGGCTCGTCAGCTCTCTCGCCTTGGGTTCGATGAATTCAGCTGAGCAACGTGAAGACGTTTGAGATAACCAATGGTCTCGATTTCATCTGCTTCGATCAGCCCGGCCATCGAATTTACTCAAAACAAAGCCGCCTCGATGCATAGGTGAATTCAAGGGCCAGTTCACGTGCATATT
This sequence comes from Bradyrhizobium sp. WSM2793, assembly GCF_000379585.1. Taxonomy (NCBI): domain Bacteria; kingdom Pseudomonadati; phylum Pseudomonadota; class Alphaproteobacteria; order Hyphomicrobiales; family Nitrobacteraceae; genus Bradyrhizobium; species Bradyrhizobium sp. WSM2793. Next base: position 4,395 of record NZ_KB902803.1, read on the forward strand.
CCATGAGATTGGCCGCGGCGCTGTGTCCCCCGTCGATGTTCTCGTAATAGAAGTAAGGCTGGCCCAGCGCGGCGAGCTTCGCGGCAGCCTTGCGGCCGTGCGCTGGATGCACGCGGTCGTCCTTCGTGGAGGTCAGAATTAAGGGAACGGGATAAGTCTTGCCCGCCACCAGCTTCTGGTAGGGCGAGTAGCCTTTGATCCACGCACGCTGCTCGGCGATGGCGGGGTCACCGTACTCGCCGATCCAGGAGGCGCCCGCGCCCAGTTTGGTGTATCGAATCATATCAAACAGCGGCACCTGGATGATCGCCGCGTTGAAGAGTTCGGGGCGTTGGGTAATTGCGGCGCCAACGAGCAGGCCGCCCTGGCTGCCGCCAACCGCGCCTAGCCGGCGCGGACTTGTGATCTTCCGACGGATCAGGTCCTCGACAACGGCAATGAAATCATCCCATGTCGTCTGCTTCGTTGCCCCCTGGGCCGCTTGATGCCATTGTGGGCCAAACTCGCCGCCCCCACGCAGGTTTGCAACGACATAGGCATTGCCTTGTTCAAGCCAGAGCCGCCCCACCGGTCCCAGATAAGAGGGCAGAAGCGAAGCCTGGAACCCGCCATAACCATAAAGAAGTGTCGGAATGGCGCCGTCAAACCTTGCGTTCTTCGGTCGCACCAGGAAGTAAGGAATTGACGTGCCATCACGCGAAGTCGCTTCGAACTGCTCTACGACATGATTGGACGCATCAAAGGCAGTAGGTGTCGTCTTCAATTCCTCAAGGCTTTTGGTTTCGGCATCAAGATACCAGACTGACGTTGGTCTGAGATAGCTCGAGACGGTGAACATGGCCTGGTCCGCTTCATCGGAGGCGGCTGACACGCTGACATTTGTATGTTCCGGCAGCGGGATTGGCGTCGCCGACCAAGCTCCCTGATCGTACTTATAAACGAACGCTTTGCTCTGAACGTTCTCAAGCATCGTCAGGATCAACAAATTCTTTGTGGCGGCCAACTCGCTCAGGGCCTGGCGGGGCCCAGGTTGGAAGACAAGCGAGGCCTTGGCGCGCAGCGGATTCTGTTTCCATTCGGCCAGGTCATACGAAATCAGCGATCCGGCGGCGAAGCTGATATCGCCGGGCGTCGTCCATTCTTCGTCAAGCTTCACAAGCAGGCGACCACCCACTAGTCCTATCATCGCGGCCTTCTTCGGCAGATTGAGCTTGACGGGTCCAGCGGTGCGGAAGACCACATACTCGTACTCGAAAGAGCTGATCATGCGGGTCGCGCCGGTCACATGAATCTGACCCTCGCTGTCACGAAGCACGAAGGGGTGCGTCTGAACGTCGGTGGGTTCGCCACGAAAGATCTCGCGAGCCTCACTGAGCGGCTGAGCGCGTTTGAGCTCCTTCACGACAAAGGGTAGCCGGCTTGCGTCAAAGTCCCCTCGCCCCAGTCCCGTGCAACAAGGAGTGTGTCATCATCGACCCAGCTGACGTGCTGCTTGCCCTCTGGAAGATAAAAGCCGTCCGCAACGAAGGTCTTGGCGTCGCGGTCGAACTCTCGTATGGACGCGGCATCCTTGCCGCCATCGGAAAGACTAATGAGGCAGAGGCGCTCTTCAGGCGGAAGGCAGCTGGCACCTTGAAAGACCCAATTCCTCTTCTCGGCGACGGCCAAGGCGTCCACGTCAAGGATAGTCTCCCAGTCTGGGTCTTGGCTACGATAGCTCTCGAGCGTGGTGCGCCGCCAGACGCCGCGCACCTGGTTCTCGTCTTGCCAGAAATTCTCCAAACCGCGCCGTTCTAATGAAACATACGCGATCCGATCCTTGGCCTGCAGGATGGAGAGCGCCTGTTCGTAGAAGTGCCGATAGCGAGGATCTGACTGGAGCACCCCGAGCGTCTTCTCGTTCTCGGCGCGAACCCAAGCCAATGCGCCTTGTCCTTCGATGTCCTCGAGCCAGAGGAATGGATCATCAGTGGCGTATCCAGCCGTTTGCTCCTGTGAAAGCGCCGTGGAGGTGGCGCGGGCAGTCGAAGGCCGCGCGGCGGAGCGGGGTGACGTGTTCATGGACTTTCTCCCGAAGAGGTCGAAGGGCTGCGCTCGCAGGCCTGGCGCGTCAAGCACAAGCGGCGGAAAGCACGCAAGCGCATGACATAGCGCTTGCGCTATCTCGCGGACCACTCATTGCAAACTGCGTGCCGGCTAAAGTCGCAAGTTTCAGCCGCTCCGGCTGCAGCACCATGTCCGCTTCCCGACACTGGTTGCCGAGCAGATATCGACAGCGTGTCGGCCGGACAGTCCGTCAGACGGCACCGGTTTTTCGGTTTCAGCTGCCAAGAACGGAATGCGCCCCCGCCTCCAATCGCAATGCTTTTCGAGCGAGTTCATTTGGCAGACTTGTCCACGGGGTCGTCATGACAAAGAGCAGCGCGTTTCTCAGAGGATTGCACTCAAGACGATGAGGGCAAAAGCACCGACTACGGCTCTAAGTTCTTGAGCTCGAGCCTCTAGCCAAACGGGTTCAAGCGCCGGGTCAGGTTCTATGTTTCGATAAGATGACGAAACGAAGCTGTCATCAGCAGTTCTTATGGTCGCTAGGGTCAGGCTCAAATGATCCTGAATCCACCGGCGGCAACAGGCGCTCGAGCCCGTGGTCCTTCATCGAAGGCGTACCACGCGAAGGACGAAGAGGCGAGATGTCGATCGAGAATGCCCGCTGCTGGCGGAGCAGCTTGGCAGGCGCGAGGCGAGTGCGAGCCATGCTGCTCTGTTTTAACGGTGCTGTTGCGGCCCTCCATTGCAACAGGCAGCCGCCACTTTCCGGCGCGGAACGACCAAAGCTCGCTGATGCCGACGCCACTTGCAGAAGCGTCGTTTACGGGTACGGAACAACGCGTTGGCTGCACACCTCCCGTTCCATTATGGATCACTCGCGTGATACCTTGATGCAGCTCGTTCAACGTTCCCGGTCATCATCCAGGCTTGCGCAACCTGCAAGAACCGCGTCAGCGCTAAAGATCTGGATTGTTCCTCTGTGCTGCTGCAGAACAGCGTAATCTGCCGTGCTGCGCTCCTCGTCTGCTCAGTCCTCCCCGGCACCGGGCTCTTGTTCGGGACGACCGCTGAGCGAAGCTGTGGGTATCGGCAGATCCCAGAGTCTGCCCTGTGTATGCATCAGTCGGGCCTCTAACGCCTCATAGGCCTTCTTCTCGTCTGCATAGGCAGCCTCCTTCAGGACGACATCCGCGGGGTCGATCTCGTTATAGGTGGCCAGCGCCTCGGCATGGTTCCGGAACAGCGGCATCGAAGCCACGTTGGTCCAGCCGCGACCGAGAATAAGGCACTGATCAGCCGGAACGGTGACACGGCTTTTGTCCAGCTCCCGGACGTAGTCCGCCGACCAGTCGTGGATGGTATAGGATTCAATCTTATCCATCATCGACCGCCAGCGCCTGACACGCTCCTCAAGCGGCATGTTGGCCGCTCTTGAAATAGCGTCTGCGATTTCTTTGGGATCGTTTGGATCCACCAGCAGCGCCTCGTCCTCGTTGAAGTCTTCAGCCGCCCCCGCAAACTTCGATAGTACCAGAACGCCGGGATCCTTCGGGTCTTGGGCAGCAACATATTCTTTCGCTACCAAATTCATGCCGTCCCGCAGCGGCGTGACCACACCTATCTTTGCCGCGCGGTAAAGACGTACGAGCGCAGCCTGGCTGAACGAATCGTTCGTGTAGTGGATCGGCCTCCACTCGCCTGTGCCATGCTCGTCATTGACGTGGCTGATCGCATTCTCTACGTCCTCCTTGTACTTCTGATACTCGTCGACGTCGGCGCGCGAGGACGGGGCGATCTGTAACAGCGAGATGCTCTGCGGCTCCTTCGTTAAAAGCTGATTGAACGCTTCGACCCGTTTATCGATGCCTTTCGTGTAGTCGAGCCGGTCTACGCCGATGGCAAACTTGGCGCCTTGGAAGTTTTCCAATAATGACGAGACTTTTTCTTGCTCTGCAGGAGAGAGGTCTGCCGCAAGATACGCTGCGAACTGCTCGGGATCGATACCGATTGGGAACTTTTGAAGTCGCGTCTGGCCACGTTCCGTGGTTACAATGCCATCCTTGCTCTCCAGCCCGAAATGGGTTCGCAGGCAGGCCAGGAAATTGTTCAGATCCCGGTTCGTCTGAAAGCCGAGCAGATCGTACTTCAGCATCGATTTCATCAGTTCGCGATGGTTGGGTACGCACTCTATCATGTCGGGCGTGGGCCATGGCGTATGGAGGAAAAAGCCGGTTGGCCGCTCAATGCCGAGGTCATTCAGCTCGGCCCCAAGCGGGAGCAGATGATAATCATGCACCCAGAATGCGTCTCGATCTCGCACGTCGAAAGCCGCGCGCGCGATGAAGTCGTTGATCCTTCGATAGCTGCCATAATCCTCTTCCGAGCCCGACATCCGGTCCGGTAGGGAGTGCAATGCTGGCCACAGCGTTGAATTCGAATAACCTCGATAGTAGCCAGGATGGTCCGCGGCCGGCAGATCAAGCCTGGCGACGTGGCCTGCACCAGTCGGCACCAGTGGCAGGGGCCGCTCGATCCCGTCGCCGCGGGTCTCCGAAGAGCCTATCCAAACCGCGCCGGAACGTTCCACCACCGGCTCGAGAGCCGCGGCGAGCCCGCCGGTCTGGGGTTTATTGGGGTCGAAGGGTGCAACGCGGTTCGAAATGACGACAAGCTTCAAATCGGGTTGCTGGTTGACAGCATCAAGGCGATCCTCCACCTCGTCCGATACACTAGGATCGGAAGGACCTGCACTAGCTTGTTGCTCTTGCGGTCTCTCGTCAAGGCGCTGGTCAAAGGCCGCTTGACCTATGGGTTCATCTTGCCCAGTGGCGGCTGATGTGCTGCCGGAGTCTAACGTTGCCGTATCGAGCGTGTCTTGGATTCGAACCATCTCGCAACTCCGTTTGACGATGTTTACGTTTGGTGCAGTCGCAGATCAGCCCCGAGATATCTCCACTTCGCCAGGATGGTAGGTCTAGCTTTCGAGAAGCTGACCGGTCGAGCAAAATGGAATGAGCTGCGGGTCGGCTGTTATCGAGCTGCAGGACGAAGTCGACCCAAAGGTTCACCTCTCGGAGGCAAAACGGCGCCTTGTCGCGCGCTCGTCAGCGGGCGAGTAGCTGGCTAACCTCAATCAAGATGTCGTTTCCGCACGAATTTATCACGCGGCACGGCTCGGCTGCGCTTCGGTTTCGCTTTGGTTCACATCTTTGTCGAAAACGAAGGCCCGGATCTCATCCGAAAGGCCGGCTTTGCGGCTTCGCTCCCTGCCGCGCCGCAAAATGCCGACGGCAAGGCCCTCCTCCCTACTTTGATAGTGCTATGCGACAACACCCATCAAATTGGGCCTTTGTCACGGAAGATTTCGTCGTATTTTTCACCCTCGAGGATTTTCTGCGCGGAGTGGTCATCTGGCGGCGAAATTCGTCTCATGCTGGAGGTGGTTATGCAGTACGACCGGATAGATGCCCGCATTCTCGAGATCGTGCAAAAGAATAACCGTCTGACTTCAGATGTGATTGGCGAGATGGCCGGGCTTTCTCCTACCGCGTGCCAACGACGGTTGAAGAGACTCCGCTCGGAGGGCATCATCCAGGCCGACGTGTCGGTTGTATCGCCAAGGGCGGTCGGACGACCTATTCAAGTGCTTGCACTGGTAACCTTGGAGCGGGAAAGCGCCGATATCATCGATAGGTTTAAAAAAGCCATCAAATCATCAGTCGACGTCGTCAACGGCTTTTATGTTACGGGCGATGCCGACTTCGTCCTGTATATTACCGCGCGGTCCATGGAGGAGTACGAGGAGTTCACGCGGCGCTTCTTCTACGAAAATCGCGACATCAAGAGCTTCAAGAGCATGGTCATATTGGATCGCGTAAAGATTGGATTTGCTGTTCCGGTTGAGCTTCCCCCAGACGATTGATTGCACCGATGCAGGCGATCGTCTCGCTCCCGCTATCGAGTTGTTGACCTGATCGTTCCACTCTCCGGTGACTTCTTGGGATCTCAATCAGGGATAGCAAGAAAGACGCGCACATAGAGGCTCGGTCATACGGCAATGTCGTGGACGTCATCATCGTATCGCTAACGACAACGTGCAAAAGCAAGAATGTCGCGCGCTGATTCCGAGCCGGCGCGAGCGCCTCCATTCGCTTGGTCGAAATTCGTCGAAGACAGGCCCCTCAACGCGGGATTTGGGCGCCGTTGAGCTACTCGTTGCATCAATCAAGATGAAGATGTTGCTACAGTTGTAATCACGTTCTCGTTACGGTCAGGCGCAGGCTAGCAAAGGCCTCCTGCCGGGAGAGGGACCATGACCGATCGCGTGCCCGCCGTCCTCGAAGTGCTTGACTGCTCTCAAGATAGAGCTCTCAAGCAGCTGCCTGGGGCACGACCGGAGCCTCTGCGTTCTCTTCCGGTCCGTCCTGCGAAACGGCCCTTTGTGAAGAACGTAATCTTGGCGCGTCTTTCTATCCAACAGCTTGCGGCATTAGGGGAGTGCCTCGATCCGGTCGTCTTGAAAGAACGGATGGTTCTGCAAGAGCCAAAAAGACCGGTCGAGCACGTCTACTTTATGGAGAGCGGCCTCGTCTCGCTCAGAGTTGTTGCCGCGGGCAGTATGCTCGAAACGGCAGTCATAGGCTATCGGGGCGCGGTCGGTACTTCTTTCTTGTGGGGAGGACATCTTTCAACCCATCAATCTGTCGTCGTCTTCCCCGGAAGCGCGCACAGAATTCGTGTCGAGGATCTTCGTCGGATCATGAAGGCGCATCCAGAGATCCGCGACCATCTGTTTGAGTTCGTTCAAGCGCTGACATTCCAGTGCGTCCAGACCGGATTATGCGGGGTTCGGCACCATCGTGAACAGCGCCTCGCGAGCTGGATGTGCCTTGCCAGTGAAGCTGTTGACGCCCGCGTGCTGCCAGTCACCCACGATTACCTTTCCTCGGTGCTGGGACTTCGCCGCGCCGGGGTGACCGAAACCTTGATCCGCTTCGAGGAGCAAGGGCTGATTCGCAAGATGCGGGGCGTCTTGCAGATCGATGGACACAGATTGCTCGAAGAGAAAGCATGCTGTTGCTACAAGCTTGTCTCAGCTGCCTATGCCTCCTCATCAGTCCGCACTCTGGGCGAAGAACAGGCGAGCTAGCAACTCGCGACTGGCGTTCTGCGTCCTCTCGGTTCTTGTGGCGCGAAGTTGAGGCAATTCCCCCGGGAAAGGCCACACTGTCACGAATCAATCGTTCCCCTTGCGCCGTGTAGCCGGCGGTGTGTAACCGATCGCCGGCGATACCCGGGTAGGTCAGCTGGCGGTTGTCGTAACGCTGACGCGTCGTCGTTCAGCCGCGCGATGCGGTCCGCGCGGTTAGCGGGGCACGCTCCCACCACGGCCGCAGATTCAACCCGTGCACCGCCTTAATTGAGCAGAATGCCGGCTTCACACAGCGCTTCATTTGATGCGACATTTACCTCTCGATCGACCACGGTAACAAGCCGCGGATGTTGCGGAAAGTCACTGAACACTGTGCGAGGGAGCGCAGCGTGACACAATCATCGTTCGGCTGCACCCCGTTTGCGCCGACGGGGATGCGAGACGGCAGCATTCCGTGAAGGACGCGAGTGACGGCAGTGGATCAGGAACGAGCATCCCGTCATCCCACCCGGCATACCAGCAGTTGTCGTGATCAAGGTCAGTCGCTTGCCCGACCGCGTATCCTCGGGGCCGCCCGCTCTCCATCTCGCGCAGCGTTGCCGTATGTATCAACTATACGCCGAAGGTGAACATCTTCCCTTCCGAATCAATGAAGACCTGCAAGCAGCCGAAGTTGCGAGGGACGTATTAAATCCCTAAGCTTCGACCGCATCGTCTGGCCCCAAATCAACAGCGACACCCCGCAAGCACACACACGGGACTTTTCGCCGCTGGCGCGCTCGGGCAGCGCAAACTCGCGGAACCTTTCTTCTCAGATCTGATAGGAGAACTCCGTTCCCGTTTGAGCTATTCCTTCCAGATTGATGAACATTGCCCCCCCGCGAAGGCCAGAGCCGATTGATGGCTAATAGCCATACTTTGAAGTCGTAGATGCTGGTTCTCAAATGCCGCGATGTGAGTAGCACGAAAGCTCAACAATCGCTTTACGATCCCCAGCCGGAGCACCTCCGAAATGGATTGTTCCACATGAGTGTGAGCTGTCATCTCACCGAAAGGACATGGTGATTCAGGTCCTCGACTCTCATTCAAGTGACTGCGCTTCGCCGATTGTGTTCGTCGGTAGGAATCGGGCCGGCAACTGGGTTGCCCGTGAACAACGGGGCGCGTTTGGCGGGCTTTTTATCAACCGCGCTGAAGCTCTGAAATACGCTCTCTTCAAGAACGGACGCCATCCAGAGAGCATCATCGAAGTGACGCGTGAGATCGAGCTCGATATTCCCAGTCCGTGAACTGCAGAACATTAAGGATGTGACCGTTCTTCTGCACCTGCTGCCCTGTCGAAGCCGGGGCACTCGTTCATCGTCGCAGGATCAACCGCGGCCAGCCCATTTTCTTCAGCGTGCCCACTTCAAGCATTCAATTAGGCACCCCAGAGGCTTATCGAACGACAATCATCGGCCAATCATTGCCTCCGCACGATGAGCGTTACATGGTCATGCACCTGAACATGACCCGCCCTGAGTCGTTCTGTGCGACGACACAAGAGGAGAACACCAAGGACGCGCCATCGACTGTTCCATTTGGAACAGTTTCACTACGTAAGCATAGCGCCAAAGACCTCGTCCGTTTATCTGCATCGGGCTATCTTGAGGTGGAATGCGTTCGCGGGCTAAACGCCATCTCATCCGCAGCGACGTTCCATTGATATCACCTACCAATTCTCGCAATTGATCACAGCGTTGACACTGGGCTCCGACCGGCCGTCAAGCTTTCAAGAGCGTTATGCGCCGATGATCTCACCTTGCCTAGTGGTCCGCGGCGCCCCGCAGTGACGATCGGCGACAAATCGAAGCACGCCCTGTTCATAGTAACAGCAATGTATCATGGCCGTACAGCTGCGGACGCGTAATTCGCTTCGCAGCCCGCCGGAGCAACCCACAGTCGCCCCTTACATTTCGCTAGATCTGCATTAGCGGCAACGGAACCGCGGCCGTTACTCAATAAGACGCAGACGGCGCGCCTTGACGACGCACTGGGTACGGCTGGTCGTTTCCAGCTTTCGCATCGCATTCTTGACGTGAAAGTTGACGGTGTTCTCGCTCACTTTCAAGATGACTCCGATGGCCCAGGATGACTTCCCCTCCTCGACCCATCGCAAGCACTGTCTTTCCCGTTCCGACAGCACAACCTCTTGCACATCCGCCATGAGTTTCTCCTGGAGCCGAGAGGACGTGGAAGGAGATCAGCAAATGCCATACCAGTCAGTGGCACCGGAAACTCTCGCGGCAGGACAAGATCTTGGGAGATTTCCGGTTCACTTCTCCGGAGACTGCCACCCAACTAATCGACGCGATTGCGACATATGTCGCAAACGCAACAGCGGCAACTACGACAACCGTAGCAGTCGATATTTGCTCAACATCTGTGTGACGTGGATATCACCTTTTGGCCAGGCGTTCCTCCCGCCAAGGGTGAATGCTCTGTGAAGGGCCATAGCACCCGGCTTGCGAGCCGAGATCATTCATTTGCACCAAAGCTTTCCTTTCCAACGTGCCGGCTCGGATCCGCCCATCACAACAGCCCCGCGTTCGGCGCCCATCCTATGGCGATCATGCAAGCTTTTACGTCCCAATCAACTACCAGCGCTGGTCATTGATCGGCATCACAACAAAAAGGTATGAGCAGTGCGGTTTGCGCCAATTGAAGGCCGGCCTCCAGGACTCCTGTATGAAGTATCAACCACAATCCGCTCGGCCCAAGGCAGGTCATCAATGCACTCGGCCATCGCCTGTTGAAATGCTTCGTGCCCAGGTCTGCTCGAATGGTGAGCTCTCGTTTCTGATGGAGGCGCATGACGGCCTGTCCGCTACAATCGCCCAGCGCTCAGGATTCAAGGGGCTCTGGGCGTCCGGTCTGTCGATTGCCTGCTCTCTAGGTTACCGCGACGCGAACGAAGCATCGTGGAGCCAGCTTGTCGACGCCGTTGAGCGGATCGTGGATTCGAGCCAACTTCCTGTCCTGGTCGACGGAGATGGCGGCTTCGGGAATTTCAACAATGCTCGCCTGCTGGCGCGCAAGCTCCTCCAGCGCGGCGCTGCCGGCGTCGCACTGGAGGACAGCTGTTTTCCGAAGATGAACTCGTTTGTTGGGGATCGGCACCCCCTCGCCGATATCGACGAATTCTCGGGCCGCCTCCGGGCAGTGAAGGATACGGCCGCAGACGACTTGGTTTTGGTGGCAAGGATCGAGGCGTTGATCGCTGGGCATGAGATGGACGAAGCACTTTTGCGCGCTCACGCCTACGCCGACGCGGGAGCCGATGCGATCCTCATTCATTCGCGAAGAAGCACCGCGGACGAAATCCTTTCGTTCGCGCGCGCTTGGCAGAACAGATTGCCCGTCGTGATCGTTCCGACGAAATACTACCGAACACCGATCTCTGTATACCGTAAAACCCGCATCTCCACGGTGATCTGGGCCAACCACTCCATGCGAGCGGCAATAGCGGCAATGCGGCAAGTCTGCAGTCGCATCATCGCTGAGGAAAACACCGCGAGCGTTGAGCCGAATATTGCTACTCTCGACGAAGTCTTCGAACTTTTAAAGTACGACGAACTCGCCCGTGCGGAAGCGTTATATCTGCGGCCCCACGCTGAATTGCTCAAATAGGCTTCCTCGACACAGGAGCATATTCGTTGCCGAAGACCTACCGTCCTGGACTTCCTGCTAGCTGGCCAGGTGCGACTTCAACCTCAAATGGCTATCGCTGTACTGAGATGTCCTTAGATGGCGTAGCACGCCTCACTCGGCCGAAATACACATTTTGCCATCTGGGCAGCAGCTCGAGGTACCGGATCCATGGCCTCCCTCCTCTTTGGAAAAGGACCGACGAGGACCATTTGTCTGCCTTCACCCTTGGAGTTGAGTTTCAAGGCTCCGGCAGGCTTGATTTCGCTTCAGCAAGCATACGCTGCGGGCGAAGACACTCGTCGGTGTTTCACCTTAGCGGAGCGACGAAAAGGAACTAAATGGTGATCGATGCTCCCAAGAACGCCGTTATTCTCGCTGCTGGCTGCGGCTCTCGCCTGCGTCCTCTGACAGATCTGAGGCCGAAGCCGCTCATCGAGGTCAATGGCACTTCGATTCTTCACAACGCTCTGCGCAATCTGGAAACTGTCGGCGTGGAAGAGGTGACGATCGTCGTGGGTTACCGCAAAGACGCCATTCAGTATGCCTGCGGCAGCCGCTTTGGCGGACTCAGAATCAAATATGTCGAGTCGACTGTTTTTGACCGCACCGGAAGCGCCTATTCTTTGTGGCTGGCGCGCGACGCTCTTCTCTCTGGAGACTGCTTTCTTCTCGAGGCCGACGTCTTTTTCGAAGAGGATGCGTTGCGATACTTGATTATCTGCCGGGGGACTGACGTGGCTGCAGTCGTTCCCTTCGATGATTCCATGGAAGGATCAGCGGTTCTGTTGTCGCAGAACGGCTTCATCTCAGGCTTTCGAATGAAGCAAACGGCGTCAAATCTTGTTGCGGATGGCCCAAAGCTATTCAAGACGATGAACCTATTACGTCTCTCGGCGCCGACACTCAAGGCAACGATCGTTCCGACGCTGGACGATATCATCGCTGCCGGGGCTAGGCAGACCTACACCGAAGAACTTTTGGGTTATCTGATAGAAAGACGAGGTTTACAGCTCGCAGCGGCGCGATGCGATGGCCTCAGCTGGTACGAAATTGATAATGCTGAGGATTTGCAAATTGCCGAGCGCATTTTCAGGAATCGAATGAACGCCTACACGCCGAGACGTGATTTGCAGACTAGGTGAGAGTCCGATGCTAAAATACCTTTGGGATCCAGCGAACGCCATAACAATCACAGGTCTCCTCTTTTCCTCCACCAGCCTATTTCTTGCTCTCTCTGAGCGCCTCGAGCTATCTGTGGCAGTAGCGCTTTGGGCTGTTCTATCGGACCACCTCGATGGGTTTGTGGCAGGTCGTACGAAGGGGCGCGATCCAGATGTTGCAAAGATGGGAGCGAGCCTCGACGGGTTCGCCGATATTGTCTATGGAGCCGTTCTGCCTGCGGTAATTGTGGTACAAGTCAGCCAAGCCTCGCCGCTCGCCCTTGCGACCGCAACCATGCTACTGGTCGCTGGTGCAATAAGGCTTAGCTACTTTGCGAACTTTGGCCGGTCGTGCGATGGGTGCTTCTTAGGCGTTCCTTTGTCTTACGACGTGCCGTTCCTGGCGCTCTTATTTCTTCTTAAACCTCTCATTCCTGCTGAAGCATTTTCCGACGTCGTGAGCATTGGCTTCGTGCTGCTCGCTATGGCGCATGTCGCGCCTGTTCGTGTGCCACCACTCAGCGCAACAATGTATGCGGCAATAAGCATCTTCGCAGTCGCATCATCGGCGGCTTTGGCCAGTCGGTCCCTTTGATTGCGGATGGAAGTATGATGCAGCGAGTGAGCTGCTGCGTGTTGCAGGCTTCCCTACCATGCAGGTCACGTGATGACGTTTAGTCTCGCCAATCGCAATGTGCGCGCCCCAGTCTTATTGCCGGGCAACTGTCCACGCGAATCGGCGCTGACCGATGGTTGTTCGCCGTGAGCTAATCGAGAGGACGCGATCGTTATAGAATTTTCGTCGGCCCTGAAACATTTCAGCTGGTCTCACTCATGAACAGCACTGCACAAATCAACGTACCGCTTAGGTCGGACGACGTCTCTGACCTCGTCAACCGATTCCCCGGTGGCTATTGGAAATATGACATCAAGGACTTCGTCCTTCTGGTGAATCCTTATTTTCCGCCGCAAGCGTTCCTTGACGAACTTAAGGACGCTCTACCGCGGCTTATCACTTGCTATCCCTCTCCTAATGTGCAGCTGGTTCAGCTTCTTGCGGATGCGGTGAAGATTCCAGCGCATAATCTTGTCATTTGCAATGGCGTGGCTGAACTGATTCCCATCCTTCTTGGTCGACTGGGTATGAGGATTGCGGTCCCGGTCCCAACCTTCAATCCCTATGAAACCACCGCCTTGCCCGGGCGGCTGTCTCGCTTCATCCTGCCACCGCCAGATTTTGAACTCGATGTGCACGGCTATGCAGCGTTTGCGCGTGCAAATGGTGTCGACGGCGCGGTCGTGATATCGCCGAATAATCCAACTTCGCGGGCCGTTCCCTATGCGGATTTGCTATATCTCGCTGCCGCGCTTCGAGCTCAACAGCAACTCCTATTGATCGATGAGTCATTCATCGAGTTTAGTGAGGTCGGGCGAAGTGCGAGCCTGGAAAATCACTTGCTCGAATTTCCCAATGTTATCGTTCTCAAAAGCCTCGGAAAGATTTACGGGACATGCGGTTTGCGGATCGGGTATGCGGCATCGGCAAATGCACAGATGATGAACGAAATGAGAGCTGCCCTGCCCACGTGGAATGTCAACACCTTTGCGGAGTTTTTTCTAAGCAAGCTTCCTCACCTGTCGGACGCGGCAAAACAGAGTTGGATGAGGGTGGGCAGCGACAGGGACAAATTGTACGCAGACCTGCGCAGCATCGACGGAATGAGAGTTCTGAAGCCAGATGCAAATTTCGTGTTCTGCGAACTCCCGCCCCATTTTCCGGATGGGGACGTGATCGCCTCAAGACTTTTAAAAGATAGACGGATATTGATCAGGCACAATGGCGGCAAGACGCTTCAGAATGGCAAACGATTCTTGCGCATCGCAAGCCGCACTGAAGACGACAATAGGCTTTTGGTGGAAGCGCTGAAAGTCATTTCTGATTAGCGCAACCTCCCCCGGTACCGAGCTTTCGAATTCGCCGGGACAGCTCCCCTAGACTTTCTTTGGCACCGCGCGAAAGGCACAGGCCACGGCTCCGCCGGAGCGGGCCAAGCAAACTCCATTACGCTGATCTTCTATTTGGCCGGTCGAGCGGAATCAAAGAAGATCAAGGCACCGCGCAATCAAATCGCGTTTCTCGACGCACGGTCGGCGACCACATCCTCCGGAGCGACTATGTAAAACACGGCGACTGATCTTCATGCCCACGTAATCTGGTATGTTCTGGAGGCCCTGAGCCTGTCGCTGAACAACCTGCGAAGACATCGCTGGTAACCGAGAAGCCTGCGGATCCTGCCTCCTGAGAGCTTCCGGGAATCTTGGAAATGAGTGCGTTGTAGTCGTCAGAGAGCTTGTGGTGAAGAAGAAGCCCGGCAAGCGCCGGGATTCCAAGTCGTGAGATTTCAAATGAGCTTCGTGCGGCGTGAACTACATCTCATACAGGGCTTGCTCAGCGTCGCCGAAGGCGAGCGCCACGCAAGGCTATACGCCGCTCAGGAAGCACTCGCACGGTCGCTAGAGCCATCAGGGTTCATGCCGCCAGTTGAATCTATCGAGGGCATTCCGGAAGATTCAGAAGATTGTTCGGCGCGTAGCCGTCTGCCGTCGTCTTGAGATACTTTCGCCCGTTGTGCTGGGCGACGACGACATCGACTCTTCTGCCGTTCACCATGACAAAAAACGAGTACGTGCCGTTCTCGATGTGACGGATTGCGTCGTCCTCTGTCATCCACCATCGCTGCCCGTTGTGCACGCCTCCAATTCCTTGGATGCGCGCATGCGGATCGTGATGGCTAGGATGTTTCGTGATGCATTGTACTTGTACGTCCGTGGCCATTCTAGCCCCTTTCGAATACGGGGCCGCTGTTGACTGGACACTAAATCGGCCCTACCCGATGGATGGTATTTGTTCGCGCAGGATAGCAAACGTGTGGGTTTGATTTGATGCAGTAACCCTGGAGTCAGTGCATAAATTTCGCGCTCCTTCGACTTTTTCGACGAATTCCACCATCGATCACAGATCGAGATACGCAACGCGACTCCCCCCTGATGAGGTCTGCGGATCGACGCTCATTTTACGTCAGGTTGCTGGGACCGGCTACGACGTCAGCAGAATCAAGATAGACGGCCTCGCCGACCTGCACGCGACGAAGGTGCTGCCGGTATGCGCCGCTGCTCGTCTCGTATATCTTCTCAATCGTACTAGGCAGGTCCTCTCCATCATGGATAAAGACCTCTGCGAGGGCACGACCCGTCATCGTTGCCGGCCGCGAGAGGCCCAGAAGACCGAGCACTGTCGGCGCAAAGTCGCAAATACTCGAGGGGACTTGTGAGACGAAGTCGCCTTTGATCAGCGGTCCCGCCAAAATGCCGACCGACGACATTTCCTTGGCATGCAACCCGCCGTGCACTCCGAAGCCGACAGGCCCATCCGCACTCCAAGTGCGGCCGCTAAGGCCAAATGGATCGAGTCGGTCGTCCGACCGGAATGAGAACAGGATGTCTGCCGATCGGGCATGATCGGCGAACACCAAATGGCGGGCAAAGCTGCCCGGTGCAATGCCATCGACCGCGCCACCCGCGGTGAACACCGGTCCACACCAGGGCCTTTCGATCATCGCCCCGACCGCGCGGCGGATAACGGGTTCCAATGGCTCGGTGAGGTAAATTGCTCCGACCTGCCCAGGTATGACCATCGCATCGATCCCGGCCGCCGGCGTCAGGCCGCAGCGCAGCCCCGCAGCCTCAAGCGTCTCAAATAGATCGGCCCTCGCATGTACTGTCACGTGTCCATGATCGGACGCGGCGATCAGGTGCACGCCTTGGGACAAGCCCTCAGCCTCCCACCAATCTAGCACGCGGCCAAACTGCCGATCGACAAAGCTGATTGCTTCAAGCGTTTTTGGCGCGCCAGTTCCACAATCGTGCGAGGAGATATCGGGCTCGCTGAAGGAGAGGATTGTAACGTCGGGACGAAGCCGAGGCCAGATTAGGTCGAGAAACGCTGAAGTCAGAAAGGCTTGAGAGGCAAGATCTGGGGTGCCCGTGGGCGGGGGCGCCGGGGTCGGCCCCAGCAGAGTCTCCACTTCTCTGAGCGTCTCGGCCGAGGTCGCGATGCAAGGGAAGTGACCGGAGAGCGTCACTTGGCCGAACTTTCGAGCCTTATGATTCAGCAGGCGCGTTGCCCCCGCCGAGTTGGAAGCCAGCACCGCGAAGGTCCTGCCGTTCGCCGCTAGGATCTCGCCAAGTGACGGCACACCTAGTAGATGGCCGCCGCTCGCGGCATCAAGATCCTCTATCAGGCGCGCGTCACTCGTGTCGACAGAGTGCGGAATGGACGACTGCCGGTCGAGATATGAGTTTCCAACGATGCCGTGGCGATCCGGCGTCGCGCCCGTGACGAGGCTCGTGAGCGCTATTCGTGTTTCGCTGGGATAGACGGTGCGCTGCCGGGCCAGCACCGCACCGCGGCGCTGAAGCCTGACCAGATTCGGCGTTAGTGATGGCTTGACGAGATCGGGTCGAAGCCCGTCGAACAGCACGATGAGAACCCGATTCCGGTGCGGTCGTTCGAACATGATCGTAAAGCTTTCGTCTAGCTGGGAGGTAGCGGATCGGGAGCGCCCAGGACTTGGCTGACGCGCCAGCGCCATCGACTTGGAGCCGACGCTGATCGCTCACGCTAGCGCAATGCGGGTACGGAGCTCCCGGCTATGCTGACCAACGCCCGGCCAGCGTGTCGACCGGCCCCGAGCCGGCTTTAGCGGCTCGCGAGCGCCAGCAGCTCTCCTCAGCCGTGGTCTGGGCCGAGTTGGATTGGACAGCGGCTGCAGTGTCAGCAATTTGGTCTGAGCATGGTCGCCTGATGCACGTCTCCGGGCGCAGCGCAAAGCCTCGGAATTCATCACAGGCCCCGAGGGCCGCCCAACCCCGGCGGGACGTTAGGCAGGACATCGAACAAGCCGAGGGTCGCCTTGGCCTCGCAAGCAAGATTGGCAAATGCCGCGTCCAAGCGGATCTGCTCGCCGCCGTAGCCAATCCTGATCTGGTCGCCACCGCGATTGAGCCAGGAATCGTGGCTGATGTGGGTCGTTTCGCGTGGCGGCTTAATGCATCTCGTGCGCTTGGGAGGAATTCCGCAGCTGTGGAGCTTGCAGATACCGGTCGGCGTGTTGAAAATTGATATCCCTGACTAACGGTGATTCCATCGACGCCCGGTGCGCGCCGCTGGGCCGCACGATTTGCGGGCTTTGCTCTCGAAGGGAGGGACCCGTTGAGCCATTCTGCCAATAGTGACAAGTTTGAAAGCCTGCAAGTCATCAAAGGACACTTTGAGGTTCCTACTCGCACTCAAACGAGCTAACCACTTTGGTTATCGTTTTTTGAAATGAAACGATCGAAGAATACGATGCTAGTTGCTATCTCTTCTTACCTATCTTCGCAGTCGCGCCATGAAGAGCAACGTTCAATTTTCAGCCAGTCTTGCGTTCGACCTCGTCGCATTGGCAAGCAAGCTGGCGTATCGTCGCCGTTTGGCATCAGTGATGCGCGCGCATCAGTGAGCGCGGCTTGTCAAGTGGCGAAACCGCAGGACGAGGAGCGCCGCATAGATGGTCGTTCCGATCGACAAGCCAATCCATATACCAATGGCGCCTAAACCGACCTTCAGACCGAGCCAATAGCTAAGGGAAAAGCCGATCAGCCACCAAGCAATGGCCGCAAACAGAAGCGGCACCCGCGTGTCCTTCAGTCCGCGCAGGCCGCCTGCCGCAATGCACTGGGCGGCGTCAGTGATAAAGAGGGTTGCGCCGACGATGAGGAGCTTTGCAGCGAGACCGATCGTTGCCTCGGAATCGCCGGCCGATCTGCCCAGGAACAGCTCGACGATCTCAAAACGCGCGGCGATCAGCGCGAGGGTTAGCGTTGCAGCTATGACAATACCGATCAGCATCGCGGCCAGATTTGCCCGCTTGACGCCTGCACTGTCGTCGCGGCCAGCTGCATGGCCAACGCGCACGGCTGCGGCCGTGCCAACGCCGACATAAATCATGAACAGGATCGCGGCGATCTGAACCACGATCTGATGAGCGACCAGTGCACTGGTGCTGATCAAGCCGGCCAGCAGCGACGTGGCCCAAAATAGTCCCGACTCGATCAATGACGCGATGGAGATCGGCGTTCCAATTGCGATGAGCTGCCGCATTGCGCGCCAATCGAAACGCCAGAGTTGCGCAAGCACATGGTAGTCACGGAACGGCTGGCGCAGTGCAGCGAACCACAAACCGGCCAAAAACATGCCGCAGTTCACCACCGTGGTCGCAAGCCCTGCCCCGAACAGCTCCAGCCGGGGCAGCCCAAGCTTCCCATAGGCCAGCATATAGACCAGCAAGGCATTGAGGGGGATGGCTGATAGCGTAATCCAGAAGACAGGCTGTGGCCGATTGACCGCCCCCATGAAACTGCGGATAGCCAAAAACGCCAGTGCCGGAGCCGCGCTAAAGCCTAATCCGCAGAGGTATTGCTGGGCAAGCCGCGCCACATCCGGGGCCTGGCCTAACGCAAGCAATATTTGCTCTGCTCGCAGCGCCACAGCTATGATCGGCAACGACAGGACCAGGGCTGTCCATAAGCCCATGCGCAGCGTACGCCGCACCGCGGCTAGATTATTCGCCCCAAACGCCTGCGCTGCCAAAGGCGCGATGGCACTTAGTAGCCCCACGGCGAAGGTGACGCTGATGAGATAGAACCGGCCTGCCAGCGCTGCCGCGGCGAGCGCCTCAGCGCTGATGCGCCCGATGAAGGCAAGATCAGTCGTCATCATTGCGATCTGCCCAACCTGCGTCAGCACCATTGGCCACGCGAGTTTCGCGGTTTCGCTGAGCTCGACAGCGAAACGATGGATGGCCGTCCGTCCAGTCACTTCTGGTCGCCAGATTGATACCGGCCTTGTCTTGGCTATCTTGTCCATAATCATGCCGCCGTTTGCGTCGGCGAACGACGTGCCGCCTCATTCACGGGCCGGTTCCTGACCGGAATTCGCGCTCAGCCCGCGATGCAGGCTCACCGGCAGCCTCCCGCGGCCGCACGTTTTAGGCGCGAAAATGGACCACGGCTTGGACGCAGGGCTACGACCAGCGCGGTCTCGATTTTCGCACGATAAGCGCCAAGGAGAGGCTGCAGGTGCCGCCGCAGAGTTGGACAATCGCCGCAATCGCGCAACGGTGACGGCGCGCATCGGGCTCGAGCGAGGCCGATCACAGAGGCAAATTCATACGCGAGCCGTTATGCGAAGATTGGAGCACCCGAACTCGGACCCGATCCACACCATGAACTGAGAGCCCATCATCCCGTAAGCCATACCTGCACTCCCGAGCAATCGATGAGATTCTCCCCTTCAAGGCACATGCCAACTGCGACAGCTTGATTATATGCTTGCTCATCCAAGCGGCCTCTCGCGGGATCGACAGCATGTCGCAAATAGGACAATCGGCATTGCACGCTCGAGCCCTGAGGGCGGCGATGCGACCACGCGATGAGTGGCGATTTCATCGGTTATGAAGATCTGGGCTTATGAAGATCTGACGGGATGATTCGTCACGAGCTCTGTACACTCGCGCCTGCTCGCGACTGAATCACAACCGGCCCCACAGGTCCCTCCCGCGCGCGCCGCTGCGTCGCTCGTGGGGCCACTCCGCGCCGCGCGCGGGGCCCTCCCATGGATCGCCGGAGCGATCTCCAAGCCCTTCCGCCAGTCTTGACCAGGAAGACTATTTCCAGCACACATTAACGCGTCAGTCGTGTTCGCCTCCGCAAGTGATCACCATCGTCTGGAATCCGTGATCGCGATCGCCTGGAATCGCTGATCACCATCCCTGGAATACGCAGATGGTTCATGAGCGCGAGCGAACGCGCTAATCCTGAATTGTATGAACTGTTCCGGCACTGGCTCGGCAATGGCGCCATGTTTGCGCAGCAGGCTGCCTCCCATCGTGGGGCGTCACCGAGTTTGGCAAGCGGATCACGGAACGGCAGGCAAAGGGGCTTGCTAGGCGACGGGTCCCTCTTCTGCCGGCATGCCAGACGGCCCAAGCGCCCCGGAAAAGCTTTAACCGCTCAGACAAAAAGCTGGGTTTGGTCGACGACTAGAGAGGCGATTCTCCCGGGAGAGGGCGGCCACGGCATTCACTTTTTCCATATTTCAACGATTATTGAATTCGCCGCCGATGCCACCCGGCACGATCATGTGGATGTGCGGATGGTGGGTCATCGCCGAACCCGAGGTATGCAGCAGCGCGGTGATGCGGATACGTGCGCCGAGAGGCTCGGGGATTTGCAACGATGATCGTCATCGCCTCGGAAGCCGCGTGGAACAGCAGGAATAAGTGCCGATCGCACCCGATAATCGGCAACACTAGCGAACCTGAACCCGCGGTAAGCGCGCCGCAGGCAAGGGGACGATGATCTTGCAGTCCGTGATGTCGACGACTTCCTTGCGCTTCCTCCCGTCATCGTACCGCAATTCGAACGTCACTCCCGATGCAGATGGGGCAAACGGCTCTGGCGTAAGGCTGATCCACCCCTCCCCCAAATTCAGAATGATCGGTCCGTCCGCCCGGAATCGGGCGTCAAGCAGCACCAAGTCCAATCGGAGAGACTGGAGCCGCACGTTGAGCCGACGCCGCACGCCATCACGTGGCCAGATACGCAGGGTGTGAGCGAACGTCTCCATGATGCCACCGTGACAAACCTGCCCAAAGATGGGATCGTCGGCAACGATCGTCGCAGCAGCGCGGACCGCCCCACAAAATCCCAGGTCGATCTCGCACGAGTAATACCACGTTCCACGGTGATGCGGCTGACCGAGCCATGTGGTCCCGCTCGGCGCCGGCTCGAAGCCGCCACCGGCCGCGCCGTCATTCTCCTCGTCCGGATACCAATAGCCATAACCGGCGGACGCAGGGCCGCTGTTCAGCAAAGCCCACGCGCTGAGTTGTGACGCATAGCCGAGACGAAGGAGCGGATGCGGGTCGTCTGCATCGTTCAGCGCATGATCAAGCAGCGCCCAGCCGCCCATCTGCGCCATGTAAGTCAACGTATAGGCGTCGCCCGCAGTGCGGCGATAATCGCTGCCCAGGTAGTAATAAGAAGGTTCCAGCCAGCCACGGCAGAACAGATTTGCAGCCATCTGACGCTCCGCGAAGGCACGCGCTGCCGCCTTCGAAACCCCCATGGCGACAGGGTCGTCAAGGGCCGAGCGCGCCAGTGCCTGCGTTGATTCGAAGGCTGTGGAATCGAACGGATATTCCGATTTGAACAGGTCCGCCTTCGGATCGACGAAGGCGCGCACCTTACGCGCCCAGTGCGCCTCCAACGTCGCCGCCTCGCGCATCAAGCCCGCCGTCGCGAGCGCCGAAACCAGTTCGGGGATCACACATTCGTTGTAGAAGCCGGTGCAGTAGGCAGACCACATCACCACGCACATCGGCACCGTGAACATGGCCAGCGCCGTACCGTAGGCGCGTACCAAATAATCTCGTGCGCTCTGGCGGGTGGGTATCGTGGGATGGTCACGCGCGATGCGGTGCATGGCCAAATACATCGCGAAGATGTGCGGATAGTCATAAGGCCGCCAGATATGCAGGCGGCCCTTTGGGCCGGGATCGCTGCTTTCCCGGTTCTGCTTCCAATCGGGTATGCCGTAGAGGCCGTAGGCGTATGCCTCTTGTGTGGTTCGTTGCAGCCCGCCCCAGACGAACGTATCGATATACCGGTCCAGCGCCGCCACTTCCGCCGCATCAGGATGCTCGGCATTCTTGGTCGCGAGGTAAGCGGGCTTGCTCAGCCCGGGATCGTCGCACGTCACCTCGTAGATGCGCCAGCCCTTGATCCGCTCGTAATTGTCCGGGCCAAGCAGGACCTGCGTCTCCATGTTCCACTCGCCAAACAAACCATCGTACCATTTGGACGGGTCACGATGCTGCCGTTTCACGATGAAGGCTGCGCGCTTCTTCATCATCGTCTCGACGGGCTCGGTAGCGAAGAATTCAAGAAAGGTCTGGCGCGCACCCGGCTGGTGCAGGGTCAGCCGGTTCTCGCCCAATCGCGAAAACCGGACCCGCCACAGTCGCCTGCCAGCCCGATCCGGCAACCGTTGCACCACCGTGTCGCCGGTAAATTCCGCTTCGATCCGCTCCACCGGAATGGAGGACGCGAGCGCGATGTCGACATGCAGGTCGTTGGGAACCGTCATGCCCGGCATTACTTCCACGTCCACCAGACCGGCGTCCGCGATAGCCCTGCGCGCCGCCTCATAGTCGGCAACCCACTGGAAGCGGAGACGGTAACGCCGTTCCTCGGCCGGCGACAGGGACAGGGAATGGGTCGGCTGTCGCCAGCGAGTCCCTCCCGCCACTGCCTCGCCGGCGGCCGCCCCGCCCAAGATGTAGGCGCACCACGTCCCACTGGCTTCGGCCGAATCCTTGTGGACATCCCAATATTCCAGTGACGTGTCCGCTTCCGGTAAGAGCATGAGGAAGGGACCGGTGCTGTTGCCGCGAATCCAGAAGATGTGCGATCCATGCCCCGAGACGAAGCTGTGCTTCAAAACAGCCACCGACACCGGTTGCCCTGCCCGAAATTCGGTGTTCATCGGCATGGGCAAATAGAGATCGCCGACCTCCACGCTCGCCATGCCGTCGTTCCGCAGCATGATCTCCCACGTCAATCCAGCCTCGTCGACTGCGAGACGGGTCGTGAGAAGGACGCCGGCATCGCGGGCTGCTAGTTCAAGGGCCGCGCTATGCATCGGCTTCGTTGCATCAACGCCGGTTCGAAGCGTATGCCACTCGGATCCGGCACGCCGAACTCTAGCGTGAGCTGTCCCCAGCACGGCTCCAGGCAGGACATAATCCGTGTCATACGTATCGTTACGATAACGCAACGAGGTAATGCCGTCTTGTGTGCACCCAACGAGGAAGGGAGAGTCGGCCGCCTTCAACACCATGGCAACCTTGCGCTGCGGCCGATTGGGTGTAGGCACCGTAACGCTCCCGAACAACGCGCTAGCCAAGAAGCTACTGCCCAACAGCATCGTACGACGCGTATACGTCCAGACTTTGGACATGCCTTTGGTCTTCGTCATCAACCGTATCCGGTATTGCCCCATCCGGATCATCAAGGCATGCCGTTTCGCGCCGTAAACGTCAACGCGACAAAGCGACAGGCCTGCAATAGCTAGATGCGGAGTGAATTGATCGTCGCCAGACAAAATGACCTCTAGAAGGCGCTGAAGAAGAATTTGGCAAGGGCAACTAGCCGGCCTTGGGTAGCGCCGGTATTGTTGTGCTTTCATTGAATCTTTGCGTGCGCATGTGAGCTTTCAGCTGTCCATACTGAAGATGCTTGCCGGGCAATCGGACGGCCGAGCCAGTCTTGAGCTCGTCAAACAGCAATTGGCCATCTTTTACACAAGCGGGCCCGAGTGGCCGGCGCGCATGAAGCGCATCGAAAGCCGCGGGCCCAACCTCGATATCTTCGGACAAAACCCCATCCACCGAGAGGTGGAATACTGGACCATCACCGAGGAGGCACGGAATTTCCTTGACGCCCTCGAGAAGCTCGATCGATGTGTGACACAAAGCCAGCCCGAGGCACAGGCCGAGGAGCCAGCTGGCGATGAGCGACCGCCATTGCCGGCTGCTCCGCCACGACCAATCGCCCGCAGGAACCGTCCTCGGCGAAAACGATTGTGGACGCGTGAGGGGCGCTCAGCGTGAGATGTACCTATCGCGCGGACATCCTTATTGGTCAGGCACCCCTTCGATGAGATCGCGGACGTTCAGTTTGGAGATATGCAATGGCAATGGGGACTGTGAAGTGGTTCAACGCGGCCAAGGGTTACGGCTTCATCCACCCCGAAGACGGAGGAGCTGACGTCTTCGTTCACATCAGCGCGGTCGAGAAGGCCGGCTACACCAATCTCGCGGAAGGCCTCCGGGTCAGCTATGAGCTGATGGCAGATCGTTCGGGCAAGATGAGCGCCGAAAATCTGCGCATCAGCTGATCGACTTGCCCTGAGGAACCTGCCGGCTTCGTTCTGAAGTCGCTTCTGGCTTGCGCGGGAAGCATCGACACGGCTTCAGCACATTCCCGGTGCCGCTGCGGGCGTTTCCTGTCCGACGAACGATCAGCGCTGTCGTCCGCATCGGAGCGCCGTGCAAGGTGCCTATCGGGATCGCATTCTCAAACAGACATTGCAACGAGGGAACGCGACAAATCTCTCGGCTGCTTCAACGCGCGAGCACTGGATCCGCTCGTTCACTTCGTTGCACGAGCGAAGATCGATCTCACCATAGAGGCAGATGGTAGCTCGGTTGTTGTTGAAGCGCCGGTCCCTTCACGTAGCGCTGGTGTAGGAGGCCCTCGGCGGGCATGCCGAAGGCCTCCTTGGAGGTTAACGTGGATCCATAGAGCCTTTTCTTTCTCCTTATCGTTGGGGTTTGGCAGAGACTCACCAGTTGCGCTGAGCTCGGAGCAGCAGTGTCAGCGTGTTCTGGTCCTTTAACGCGTAGGTCGCAGCTGGTTTGGCGACAGCCGAAAGCAGCGGTAATGTTACCGTGCTTCCGCTCGCGTATTTTTGGTCGAGCATGGTGTAAACGAGATCGGCCGTAAAGGTCAGATTCCTGATCGGGGTCCAGCGCGTGACGAGGCCAACGACCCCGTAATTGAAATCGGGATTACAGCCAGCCATGCCGCTCGAAAGCGCAAGTCCCGCAACGAACGCACCGCAGATATAGCCCTTGGCAGTGCTTCCATGCCGAACGGCGGCCCACGCGCCATAAACGGCCGTATTCCACTGTGGATCCCAGTTATGAGTGTAGCCACCACGGAAGCCGTAGGTCGTGGTCAACTCCTGACCGGCACCCGTAACGAACACGGAGTCGGACAGACCGGCCAGGCCGACGCTCTGGTAACCGCCAGCCAGGCCCGTACCGCCGTACATCGCGTAGGTGGTCGCCACGAGGTCGTTGAAGTTGTAGCGGGTCGCACCATTCGTATAGGCGGCGGACAAGTTGATTGTGTCACCTATCCCTGTCGGGATGTTTTTGAGTGATAAGGCCAACTGAGCAGCCCAGCCCCATTTGTCGCCTGGATGGCCGGTGGTTTCGTCAACACCGTAATAGGCCGCATGGTTCTCATGCGCAGCAAATGACGCCTGAAACAGGCCCCAGGCCTGATCGATGCGGGCCATCGCGATAAGGTCAGGCGAGCGCGAAGCGCCGATGTCGTTGGTGCCGTAAGCCCCCGTCGCGAGGCCTGCAGCCGTGGCGCCGCTCACGTTCCAGATGTTGGTTGTACCATAAACGACTTGATCCTGGGCCGAGAGCGAAGCTGTGATGCCTTGGCCGAAGTCGGCAGTATAGGTCAACTGGTTCACGCCAGTGACCCAGCCACCGCCACCAGGTAGATCGTCATATTCGTTCGCCGGATAGTTGGTCCAAGGCGCGGAGAACTGCGAGACCGCCTTTCCCATGGTAAGGCCGGCGAACTGGATAAACGCGGAGTAGACGCCGAGCCGATCCCTGTGCGATCGCTCCACTGCCCTGCCCTCCGGACACAGCAGCGTTATAGATGGTTGCGCCGCCACCCTCGCCTGTACCGGCACCGATATAGCCACCCGAGGTCCAGCTGAACACGCCTTGGAAGAAGGTGCGAACCGCGCCGTACTCGGTCGCAGTGCGCGTGTCGATACTCAAGCCCTCCCGGGACCGCCAGGTGTAGAAATTGCTCAGGCGATTTCGAGCTCCCGCAACACCATTAGCTGCAGGGTCAAAGTCGCTGTTGCTGTTCAACACCAAGTCAGCGCGCAGATAACCACCCAGCTTGATGCACGTGTCCGTGCCGGGAATGTAGTAGAAGCCGGCGCCATATAGCGCGCAGACCCTCACGTACTCGATCGCTTTGGACTTGGCGGGAAGATCGGCTGCTTGTGCAGCTTCCAACGCGAATAAGCTTGCCGCGGACGTCAGTACAAGCCGTTTGATCGTTTGATGTGAAGAGCTCAAATTTGAGAATGTCATTGCCCTATCCTCTTGGTCAGAACTTGTGCGGGCGAGGCTGTATCGTCGTCACGCAAACCTTCGGTGACAGACATCAAATCGTGCGATGGGACGTTCTGATTTGATGATGGCATTCCAAGAAAACGTGACCGGCTCGAAAACAGGCGCAATATCGATCGCGGGTGGATGCCCAAAGTGACCCAAGAAACTCCGTTGAGAGCTTGACGGAGCTTTCTGTCTCCTCCTGTTGCATGTTCGTGATGCAGCACCTCAGCTGATAGAATGTGGGCACACTGCATTTGCAGCTGAAACTCTCAGCCGCCTTTGTCGCGTTTGCGCGCCAAGCCAGGGTGGCTTGGTCAGAGCTAAGGTTGCGTTGGCCGATACTTAATGTGGGTGCCAGGGGGTCGGCGTGGAGCTTCATTACTGCCGGTCGTGCTGAATGCCAAAGGAACGAGACCTTGAAGCAGCGTCGATCGTCGATCAGGTGACGCAGAGTGAGCGTCGCAGGTGGCTGTCACCGGAAATCGGCTCACCAAATACAGACGGAAAGTTCGTAAAGCTCGACTCTTTCTGCCAGACCGACTTCCGGCCAAAAATGAGCTTGAGGCGGGCAGGTACTCGGCCAGATCGCCAAACGCGACCTTTTGGTCGTTGAGTATCAGGTCCAAACGCCGACGTAGACTCCGTCGAACATGCCCCCGCGGGACTCGATATAAGTTCACGCCCACGAGCACCGATCGGAAGTCGCGCCACAAGCCTAGTGTCCTGGCTCGGGTCAACTTCCCGATCCCGCGGCCAGCGCGATCCGTATCCTCTCTCGTTTTCCGACCAGAGAGAGAAGCTCCACCACTGCCCCAGATTCAAGATCAGGAATCCAAAGGTGATGCTCGCGCGGAGCGCACCAGCGCCACCTGCAGATATTGTCCTTGAGCTCATCATCAAGCCCGCATGTAGCAAGACAGCAGACTATACCTGTTCTGAAGTTTCGCCTTCACGCCCAAGATGATGGTGCGCGTGTACGTCACCGCATGATTAGCTCATGCAGTCGATTGGTGATATCGGCCATGCTCGCGGAACGCTGGCACACAGCTTGATGTCTCGACCAGCAACAGCTCACATGCCCCGCTTGTCCATCGAAGCCAGCCGCTCGGGCCTCCCTGCGGATGCTGGCTCCGGGCAACGAAGTGCCCTTCTTTATTCGAATGCGGCGGCCGCGGGATCGCTGCAGCTAGTCGAGAGGCAGGATGTCGCGGGGCTGACGGATCGACAGCAGGGTTCTGGAGGCCTCACGATAATGTCTTGTCGATCCGGTCGCGCAGCCAATCGCCGACGAGCGAAATTGACAAAGTCGTGAGCGAGATGACGAGCGAAGGGAGCACAAGGATCCAGGGAGCACGGGTCAGATAGTCACGACCGTAGCCGACCATATTGCCAAGCGAGGTAAGTGGCGGCTGCACTCCAAGTCCAAGAAAGCTAAGACCGCTCTCGAGCAGAATGATGTCCGGAAACGCGAGCGTCATGGTGACGATCAAGGTCGACGCGATGTTCGGCATGATGTGGCGCAGGTAGACGCGCCATGGCCTTGCGCCAAGCTGGCGTACGGCGATCACATAGGCTTGCTCGTTGGAACTCATCGCAAGCGCGCGGGTGACGCGGGCGTAGCGTTCCCATCCGTGCAGACCAATGAGCCCCACGAAGAGGAGCAGAGAGTTGCCGAAGAAGGCAAGCACCGCGAGTGCCAAAACGAGAAACGGCATGCTTGCCTGGAAATCAACACAACCGAGGATGACCTGCTCTACCCAGCCGCGGAAGTGAGCGGCCAAAACGCCAAGCGTGATGCCAAGGACGGCGCCGATCAACGTCGCCCCGAAGGCAATAAGTAGGCTGATGCGGATCGATATGGCCAGGCGCGACAGCACGTCCCGGCCGAGCTCATCCGAACCGAAGGGATGCGCGATGGTTCCGCCGAGGCCGACAGGTGCAGCGAGGCGATGATGAAGGTCGAGGGCTGCATAGTCATAAGGGGCGAGGCGATCAGCAAAGATTGCGACAAGAAGCATGAGGCCTAGCCAGACAACCGCTATTGCGACCCCGCGGTCGCGCCACCACCACAGCCTGCGCATCCTCGAAGACGGCAGAACTTTTCCTGCGGAAATGCTCGACACTTATCGCCTCCCAGAGCGCAAGTCGCGCAAACGTGGATCGAGCATGCCATAGAGCAGATCGATCGTGACATTGGTGGTAATCATGGCGGCGGCTACGACCAGCATGATGCACTGGATGACAGCCAAATCACGACTCGCAACTGAGACGACCAGGAGGCTGCCAATGCCTGGCCACGAAAAAACGCTTTCGACGAGCACCGTTCCTGCGATGAGATTGCCAACCATGAAGCCGACGATGGTCAGCACCGCTATTGCCGCGTTCGGCAGAGCGTGGCCGGTCACGACGCGGGGCCAAGGCACACCCTTGGCGCTGGCGGCACGAATATACGGCTGCCCAAGTACCTCGAGCATGGCACTGCGGCTGAAACGCGCCAAAACGGCCGCGCCCCCCAGACCGAGTGTGATGACAGGCAGCACCAAATGCTGCCAGCCGCCGGCGCCGCCCGAGGGGAACCAGGGAAGCTCGACTGCGAAAGCCAGTACCAGCACGAGGCCAAGCACGAAAGATGGCATGGTGAAGCCCACGACCGCGACCATCATCACCAATCGATCCGCGATGCTATCTCGTTTGAGAGCCGCGTAGATGCCGGCCGGAATGCCGATCAACAGATTGAGGATCAGCGCCGGCGCCGTCAGCATCAGCGTGACAGGAATGCGCTCGGCGACGACGGTGATCGCGGAACGCCCATCACGCATCGATTGGCCGAGATCTCCATGAACGACCGCAAAGAGGTATCTGGCGTATTGCACCCAGAGTGGCGCATCGAGCCCCCAGGCCTTTCGGAAGGCCTCGACCGCTTCCGCCGGGGCTTCCGGCGACAGCAACGCGCGGGCGGGATCGCCAGAGGCGCGCAGCACCACGAATGCGAATGTGACCACAACTCCGATGGTCAGCAATGCGCGCGCCAAGCGGACCGCTATGAAGCGAGCCATCATGCCTCCTTGTTGAGTTCGCTACCATGATCGCCGATCAGATGGCAGGCGACGCGGCGCCCGTCAGGAGCGGATCTGAGCTCTGGGGCAAAGCGCGCGCAACGTGGAAGCGCTACCGGGCAGCGAGGATGGAATGCGCAGCCGCCCGGTCGCGCAGCCGGATCGGGCGGATCTCCTTGCAGGATCGTGCGAGAGCGATGTCTCCCTGGCCTGGGCACCGCTGAAACGAGCGCCCGCGAGTAAGGATGCAAAGGATCCAGAAGAACCGCCTCAGAGGCGCCTTCCTCGACGATGGCGCCGAGATACATCACAGCAATCCGATCGCTGATCAGCCGGACTACTCGCAAATCATGGCTGATGAAGATCATCGCCATGTGCCGCCGCTCCTGCAGGTCGCGTAGAAGATTGATCACTTGCGCCTGGATCGAGACGTCGAGCGCCGATACTGGCTCGTCGCAGACAATGAGATCTGGATCGGTCGCAAGCGCACGAGCCAGGACGGCACGCTGGCGCTGGCCCCCTGAAAGCTCAAGCGGATAGCGCCTGAGGTGATCGGTCCTGAGCCCCACATCCGCGAGAAGCGCATTGACCCGCCCGTCTTGTTCCGACTTGCTGCCGAGCCGATGAATTTCCAGCGGCTCAGCCATTTGCGCGCCGATCGTCAGGCGGGGATCGAGCGCAGCTAGCGGATCCTGAAACACCATTTGGATTCGCATCCTGAGCCGGCGCCATCGAATATCGCCCATAGCAGGCAAAGCTTCTCCGCCGAAGGATACCGTGCCGGCATCCGGCCGGTCCAGGCCGATCAGGAGCCGGCCCGTAGTGGACTTACCGCAGCCCGATTCGCCAACCAGTCCGAGCGTCTCGCCGCGAGCCAGCCGCAGAGAGAGCCCATTGACCGCGTGGACCATCGCTGGACGGTGGAAAAGGCCCTGTCGCAAGCGATAACGGCGGACAAGCCCATCGGCTTGGAGGATCGGCGGAGCACTCGCGATCATGCAGCCGCGACCTCGCCCGCGGGCGGTTCGCTCGTGACATGCAAGCAGGCAGCCCTGTGTCTGATGTCGCCATCCAGCGAGGCGAGCTCAATCGCCCATTCACTGCAGCGTCCGATCCGACGATCGCAACGAGGGGCGAAAGGACAGCCTGGCGGAAAATCGGCTGCGTTTGGCACGACACCCGGAATGGCGAAGAGGCGTTGCCGCGGCGCATCCAGACTTGGAAGAGCCGCAATAAGCCCTCTCGTATATGGATGAGCGGAATGCTCAAAAAGACGGTAGGCGGGCAATTCTTCGACGATCCGCCCCCCATAAAGGACCATGACGCGTTCACAGATCTCGCTGACGACGCCGAGATCATGCGAGATCAGGACCAGCGCCATGCCTGTCTCGCGCTGGATCTGCCGCAGAAGCTCAATGATCTGCGCTTGAATAGTCACATCCAAGGCGGTGGTAGGTTCATCAGCGATCAAGATGTCGGGCTGCCCTGTGAGAGCCATGGCGATCATGACGCGCTGGTTCTGGCCGCCGGATAATTCGTGGGGATAGGCGCCAAGGCGGCGCGCTGCATCGGGGATGCCGACCTGGTCGAGCAGACGTCGCGCTTCGGCAAGCGCCGTGCGGCGGTCCATGCTGCGATGGAGGCGCAGGGCTTCAGAGATCTGATCGCCCACCGTGCGCACAGGATTAAGCGCGCTCGCCGGGTCCTGGAAGATCATGGCGATCTGCCCGCCGCGCACCTTGTCGAGGCGAGAGGCTGGCGCATGGAGCAGCTCCTCTCCGGCCAGGCGTACGCTGCCCGTTATTTTAGCGCGCTGCGTCAACAGTCCGAGCGCAGCAAGCCATGTCACGGATTTGC
Organism: Bradyrhizobium sp. WSM2793; assembly: GCF_000379585.1. Taxonomy (NCBI): domain Bacteria; kingdom Pseudomonadati; phylum Pseudomonadota; class Alphaproteobacteria; order Hyphomicrobiales; family Nitrobacteraceae; genus Bradyrhizobium; species Bradyrhizobium sp. WSM2793. The sequence continues at coordinate 35,461 of NZ_KB902803.1, forward strand.
CGCAACCGCTTTCGCCGACCATGCCCAGCGACTCGCCACGCCGTAGAGTGAGATCGATTCCGCGCAGCGTCGACACACCGTCGAACGCCACACGCAAACCTGCGATCTGAAGAAGCGCCTCCATGCGAGGTCCCTGCCCTTCCCGCATCATAGGGATCGCATCAGGTCGGTTGGAACGCCGCCCTTGCCGTGGCAGGAGAGAAACGATGCTACAGCGGCATCCTCGGGTGGCAACTCCGCCGACATTCGGCGATCAGCGGCAAGCGTGCCTACCCAGCGGGACAATTGCGCGACAGGTGTGCGCACGCGCCTGGAACTGCTGGCATCGACAACGTCTGCAAAGGAGCACGAATGCTCCCCAGATGAGATCGTACCATGCGCCTCGGAATGGTCGATGTCCGTGCAGCTTTCAAACATGGGCCGGGCACCCCCAACAGTCTTGACCTCGCATCCGATCTCAAGGCGCTCCGTCACTTGCCGGCGCGCTGTCAGATCATCGGCGCAGTTCGGAGCCGGGCTTTGATGAATGCGGCGCAGCGTCCGCGCCTCCCAGGCGGCGCGGCGCTCCCGTCGGATCGTCCGCGAGACTTTGAACAGGATTGGGAGATCGCCAGCGGCAAGGTTGTCGTCAAACCAGGTCATCGCCAAGACCCTCTGGCCGAGGGCTAGCTCCAAGGGGGGATTGCTATCGCACAATGGTCGATTCAAGGTGTGCGTCATCGCGATCAGGTCCGGATCAGAGCTCTGTTGAACGGGCCGAAATTGAGGTCGAGCGTTAGCCCCGGCAGCCACGGCACGTCGCGACGCTTGCCATAGAACTGGCCCGACACGTGCAGGATCACGCAAGGCGGATCGATCTCGTTGATGATCTCAAGCATGCGACGGATGATCGGCCGGCGCTGTTCGCCCTGGACGGTGTCCTGGAGCTTTGCGCCGAGCGCGAAATATTCCTTGTTCTTCCAGATTCCAATTGACTTTGGCAGGGTGCCGCTCGGGCCGTATTCACGCCAGGGATGGCCGAGATGATCCAGAAAGAGTGCCGTATTGGACGTATCAAAGATGGCACGCACCGGCTGGCGCTGAATTTGCGCGAAGTTTTCCATCATCTGAAGTTTGACGTTCAGGCCAACCGCACGCCACATCTCGATCATGGTCTGCGCGCCAGAGACCTGATTGGGGTAGTAGTTGTTGAGCAGACGATAGGTGATCTGCTCTCCCTTGTAGCCCGCTTCGGCCAGCAGCTCCTTGGCTTTGCCCGGATCATAGGCAAGCGAGGGGAACTCGTGGATGTAGCCTTCGCCGTAGCTCGGCAACTGGTAACCGTTCGGAATCGGGAGCCGGTCCTCCCACAAGCTCCGCACGATCAGCTTGCGGTCGAGCGCAAGGCTCATCGCACGGCGAACACGTGCATCCTTCAGAAGGGGATCGGTCTGATCGAAGACGAGCGAGCGGATATTCTGCACGGCACCACCCACGACCTCGAGATCAGCACGCTTCTGGATGGCCGCAAACTGGTCCGGCGGAATGTCAGTGGCAATGTCGAGCTCGCTGGCGAGGAGGCCGTTCACGCGCGCGGAAAGTTCGGGAATGATGCGGTATTCGATGCCATCGAACGGCGGCCGCCCGCCCCAATACGCATCGTGGGCGGTCAACGAGACACGAATATCCAGCTTGTGATCGACGAGCTTGTAGGGACCGCTTCCGACAGGGGCTGTGGTCCAGCGCTCCCACGAGCCCGCCGCCACGAAGGCGCGCTGGCTGACGATCTCCGATCCCCAAGCAGCCAGACGCTGCTCGAGGAGCGCGTCACCGCCCTTTGCATGCACAATGACGGTGTAAGGATCGACAATTTCGACCTTCTCGAGCCGATCAAGCGACTGAAGCGCCTCGGACATTCCGCTGCGTCCGGGTCCCAGCAGGTGGTCAGGACCAAGGCTAAAGGCAACATCTTCGGCCGTCAAAGGCGTTCCGTCATGGAAAGCCACTCCCTTGCGCAAGAACAGCCGCAGCGACTGCGCATTGATCCGCTCCCAACGCTCGGCCAGGCTGGGCCGGAGCGCCATGTCGTGGGCGTGGTCGAACGTGATCAGCGTATCGAAAAACTGCGGCATGATCCGGCGAATGGCAGTATCGGTCGCGATGACTGGATCGAAGGATCGCGGAAATCCAGACATGCCGACCCGAAGGCGCCGACGCGTCAATGTCTTCGGCTCGCCCTCCGCAGCGCCGACGCCTGTGCTGGCTAACACGCTTGCGGCAACGGCGCCTGCGATGGCTTGCCGTCGCGTCAGATCAATACGGGTCATCACCGCCTCCGGTTCACTTCCATTGATACGAATGTCACGACCGTGAATTCTTAAGATTGGCACGGACTTTGGCAGACCACCCAAATTGGGCGCTTGTGTCATTCAGGCATATCCGCGATTGTGCGCGACCTTAAAAACCTGAACTGCTACGGCAGGATGACGTTCATCGAATAAGTCGATGTAAGCTTGCGAACATGCGATGGTCGACGTTCCTGGCGCAGGCTGATGAAGAGGAAGAGCTGAGACGCAAAGCACTGCGCGAGCGCCCAACAGAGCCGCACGAAGAAGGTACAGTTATCGTAATCTTCGATGATTTTATCCAAAGCCGCGACACCCGGTTAGATTGGTCGTCCGCGTTCGGATAGATCCCCATGAAACCGCTCATTCGAACTCGTAGGATATTGTGGCTTGTCTCTCGTTTCAGAACGGCTCAAGGTCGTCCGTCCCTCTCAAACCGAGGTCATGACGGCTCGCGCCGCCGAGCTGCGCGATTAGGACGCCGATGTGATTACGCTCAGCCAGGGTGAGCCGGACTTCGACACGCCGTCCGCTATCTGTGAAGCTGGCATCCGGGCAATCCGTGACGGGCAGACGAAATACACGGCGGTCGCCGGAATCAAGCCACTGCGGCAAGCAATTCGCGAGAGCCTGCGTCGCGATCATGGGCTCGACTACGGTATTGACCAGATCGCGGTGGGCTGCGGCGCCAAGCAGGTTGTGTTCAACGCACTATTCGCCAGCCTCGATCCGGGCGACGAGGTTGTGATCCCGACGCCGTGCTCGGTCTCCTATCCCGACATGGCGGCCCTGGCCGGCGGCAAGCCGGTGCTCGTCGCCTGCGATGAACTCCATGGCTTCAAGCTGCGCTCCGAGGCGTTGGAGAAGGCGATCACGCCGCGCACCAAATGGTTGATGTTGAATTCGCCATGCAATCCGACCGGTGCGGTCTACAGCCGAAGTGATTTGCTCGCGCTTGCCGCGGTGTTGCGCAAGCATGCCCAAGTGCACCTGCTATCCGACGACATCTATGAAACGCTCACCTATGAGGCCGACTTCGCAACGATAGCCGCAGTCGCGCCGGACCTCTACGAGCGCACCTTAACAGTCAACGGCGTATCCAAGGCAGACGCAATGACGGGCTGGCGCGTCGGTTACGGTGCAGGACCTCTGGCGCTGATCAAGGCCATGAATCTCATCCAGGGCCAGACCTCCTCGCACACCAGCTCGATTTCTCAATATGCCGCGCTCGAGTCACTGTCAGGAAGGCGGGACCATATCAAAGAGTTCGCGTGCGTTTTTGGAGCGCCGCGACCTTGTCGTCGCCAAGCTGAATCAGGCCAAGGGGCTTTCCTGCCGTGTGCCGGACGGCGCTTTTATGTTTTCCCCTCCTGCGCGTGTGTCATCGGCAAGCGCACGCCAGACGGCAAGGTGATCGAAAGCGACACCGATTTTGCCATGTATTTTCTTGATGCTTTCGCCGTCGCTGTCGTGCCGGGCAGCGGCTTCATGGCATCGCCCTATATCCGGATTTCCTATGCTTCCTCGCTCGAGGAGCTCACCCGGGCTTGCGACCGTATCATTGCCGCCTGCGCGACCCTTTCCTGAAAGATCTTCTGATGCCCCCCAAAAGCCTGCGCGCCCGCATGGCCGAGACTGGCCTGGTCCACATCATAGCCGCCCACAGCCCGTTTTCAGCGATTCTCGCGGAAGAAGCCGGATTTGACGGACTGTGGGCGTCCGGCTTCGAGCTATCAGCGCTTTATGGGCTGCCGGACATGAGCCTGATTTCGATGACACAGCATCTCGACATGCTGCGGGCGATCGCCGGACGCACGAGGCTGCCGATCGTTGCCGATACCGATACGGGCTATGGCAATGCGATTCAACGTCATCCACGCTATCACGGAATATGAGCGGGCCGGCGCCAGCGCCGTTGTCATCGAGGACAAGACTTTTCCAAAAGTGACGAGCCTTGTTGCCGACGGCCGTCAGGACCTGTTGCGCATTGAAGAATTCCAGGGAAAGATCGAGGCTGCCATCACGGCAAGACCGGATGCTGATTTCCTCGTCATTGCCCGCACCGAAGCTTTGATCGCCAGCCTCGGCGAAGCGGAGGCCCTGCATCGGGCACACGCTTATGCGGAGGCTGGCGCGGACATGATCCTGATCCATTCGAAAAGGAAGACTCCTTGCGAGATCGATTTTCGCGCGCGTGGACCGGATCGGTTCCGCTGGTGATCGTACCAAACGCCTACCCTGACCTCGACGCCAAGCGGGTCAAAGCGCTGGGCAATGTTTGCATGATGATCTACGGCAATTACGGCATCCGTGCTGCTGCAACCGCCATGCAGGAGACTTTCCGCCGGATCATCGCTGACGGCGGCGTCCAGAACGTCTACAAGGATATTGTGCCGGTGGATGAGATTTTCAGGATCCAGAATATGCACGAGGTTAAGGCGGCTGAAGCTCGCTTCCTTCGCTGAACGCTGCGATTGATACCTACTGTCGAGATCTTTGAGACGGCACTCAGCACCGAGCCCTGCCCGTCGCGCAATCCTGGCGCTGTTGAGAGGTAGCGGACCTGTCATGTAGACGGCCCTCGATGTCGATTGCGACATCAGCGATCGGTCACCCTCGCTGACACTGGAGATCCACCTCTTAAAAAGCCGTCGAACGCAATCGAAGTTCGCGAGCCAGACGCGCGAACCGTACCGAGAAGGCGGATTTTGTGCGTGAGATATCGTTTATACGCGATACACATCGAATAATGTGATGGAGCATTCATGACTGGCAATGGGGCCGCCGTGACATTCAGCGGACAATCCAGAAGCTACCGGAGCAGAAGATGGCTGCCGAACACGATGACGTGCCTCTCAATGCTATCCGGGCGTTTGTGACCATTGCACGCGAGGGAAGCGTAACGCGTGCAGCGAGCACATTGGGAACGACACAGAGCTCGGTCAGTCGTTATTTGGCTGTGTTACAAGTCTACTTTGGTACGGATCTCGTACAACGGCGAGCCCGGCGGAGCGAATTGACAGAATTCGGAAGGCTCTTCGCGAACGCCGTTGCCGAACCGCTTGACACAGTATGTTTCACCGCGAAGAGAATGCGGCGTAGAAGCCGAATGCACGCTAATCGAATCGTGGTCCGCACGTCTCTGTCCACCATCGCATACTCCTTTCTGATACCGAATCTCCAGGCGTTCTCTGCTGAGATGGGCGGCGTAGTCGTCGACGTGATCAGTTCATTGTCTCCGCCGAGATCCTCCGACAATTTCGACATCTTGCTTACTCGCGATCTTTGTATCGTTGAACCGGCCGACGATTGGGCGATCCACAATGAGACGCTCGTATGCGTAGGCTCCCCAAATCATGTCATGGGAAAAACGCTCGCAACTGCCGGTTCGATGCCAATTCTGAACATCACATCGCGGCCCGACATACTGCCCACATGGCTCAGGGCCATGAACCTGACCGCAAAGGACATCAATTCGGGGGCGCGATACGATCATAATTACCTTGCTTTTCCGGCCGTCATAACAGGAAAATGCCTGCTGGTAGCGCCTGAAATCATTGTCAGCGATCTCGTGCGCACGGGGGCGCTCCATGTGATACCGGGATCGCGTACTCCAAGCGGAATGCAATATCGGGCCTATGCGGTGGACCGAAGTGACAATCCCGAAGTCGCTCGTGCCTTTTGCCGATGGGTCGCTCTGCTCTGTAAAAAGGCCGCAATTCCGGAAGCTGCCTAACCGCGTATTCGGTAATAGCAGAAGTTCGATCGATGCTTTGAATAATGCTAGCGCGTCCATTTGCACATGCAGACCGTTCCCGATCGACGGCGAGGCTCGTTTTTTGGCGAGTGCCGCGGCCAACCCGTAGTCCAGAACGCTAACCGCGCCCCGCCAGAACCCTTTCCGCCTTCAAACCGGCCGACTACAATCGTCTTGAGATATCCGGACCGCACCATCAACCAAAAGCTCAGGACCCCTCGCCCCTGTCCTTGCGGTTACGGCAGAGCAATGCGCGATAGCCGCCTCGCATGAGACGCAATCCCGTCCGGACCAGGCGAATGGTCCGGCTGGGAAGATGGTCTGTTTTCCAGCCGCGATCGGAAATACGATGCTTACCGAATAGGCCTTGCGCGATCTCGCGATAGCTATTTCCTTCCAGCGACCCATCGACTGCACGCAGGGCGAGGATGAGCCGATGACGGGTCAAGATTGGCCGCGCCAGAGGAGGTGGTCCAAGGGGCCGCCGTTCGAGCGCCAGCCAAAGTCGATGAGCTGCCCGCAAACGAACCTCGAAATGCGATCAAGCGGCAGGTCGACAGCAACCGATGAGGCGCCCGATGGAAGTTCGCTTAGCCACAGGCGATGCTTCGCTCCTCCCAGCGCCACGATGGCATGCCATCCATCCGGCGCGCAACGAAGCTCGCTGCCCGCTAGCTTGCTGAAATCCAGATCATACCGTTTGGACGCCGTCGTGCGGACAGCCGCGCGCACGGACAGCACGGTCGACAGCACTTCAGGCGCCCAGAAAATGGCTTGTTGGTCGAACGTCTTTTGCGGATCAGCTGCGAAAAGACAGCCCCCACTGCTGTCGGAAGTGGTCCGCCATCGCGCTGGATCGTTCGCTGGCGGCCAGGGCCATATAGTCCCTTTGGTACCCGCAATTGCGGCGCAGCCACTTCCAAGCTATGTCCGCAGCTTCTGCTTTCTTGGCGTCAGGATAGGCTTGCTCTGATTTCCAGTCTGCCCCGGCATCGTACTACTTTCCCCGTATATTTTTAACGCATGCAAGGGATTACAAATGTGACTATTTATGGTTGTTCCGATGCAGATGTTCGCTTTTAATGCAATTACGCGATGGGACGATCACATTTTGCGATCGGACATCAACAGAAGTGACGCCCTTTTCAAACGCATTCATTCCTCACTCTTCGGCCAACCGCGCTGCAGGAGATACCGAAAGCCCTGACGCGCCGCCCACTTGGCGCGAGCCAGATGACTTTCAAAAGTACGGCGGGCGCGATCCGGATCAAGGGCGGGATCAATACCAAGCACAATGCGCACAACTTTCGCGCCAATCAGCGTTATCGGCCTCGGCATCCAGGAGACGCATATAGGTGACGGCATGTTGCTCGTCTACGGCGTGAGCTGGGGCGCGTTAGGCGCGGAATCTGCGATCTTGGGATCGGGCGGCACTGCCTGAAAGTCCTACCGGATTGAGAAGCCTCGATTTAAGCGAAGGTAGCCGTATTCAGAGTCTCTTCGTAGCGAACCGATTGTCGCGGTCTGGCAGGAACATTCCTTGCCGAAGTCAATTAGTGGCTGGCAGCGGTTATTCCCGTCGTTCCCTTCGATTTCGTTCGCTCCGACTACAGCCAGAATGCATTTGATCGCAATCCGTTACGCTCAGAGCGCGATCAGCAGAACTGCCGTCCTGCGTGCGGCGCCGTCGGCCCGAATCAAGAGGTCGACATCGGATGCTGCTCCTCATAACTCGTCAGCATTGGCTCACTCGTCGCGACATCTTGATACAGTACCTGCTCTTTCATTTAGCTTACGCGCAGACTCTGCTCATCTGCATTCTGGGGCGAACCTACCGCAATAGCATGGTTATAGCCAGTGGTTTGATGACCGTCGGAATGGCTGCTTTAGCGCATGAAAGCTCGTGCGCTTGTCGCCTGGAATGTGCGTCGGATCGCGTAGATCGCGGCATTTCGCAAGAGGGATTGGCGTACGATGCCCGGATTGACCGCTCCTATATAGGCGGTATCGAGCAGCAATCGGAGAATCCGACAATCGATATTCTCGAGCGCGTCGCAGAAACGCTTGATGTTCATTTGTCTGAATTCTTTCTTCAGCCACCCAAAGGTGCGGCGCCGCCAAAGACCTTGCGTAAGGGTCGCAAGCCGGCTCGTTCACGTCGAAAAACGAAATAGCACTCCTAGATGACCGGGTTTGTGCTGCTGCCCTAGCGGCAAACAGGACATCAATGTCACAATTGCCGCAAATGGCGGCAGGGCGCGTTTCCTCGTTTCCAGCGAAGCCGAAAGCGATCTTTCTTACTAGAATTGGTAGCGGGAGTCGCTTCGTGTTTGCTGTAGACTTCGCCATCGAGATCGACGATCGGTGCGCGTCTCTAAAGCGCCGCAAATAGTGACCGCGATCAGCAACGATCGTGCCAGATGACTACAGTCCTGAGGGCACTCTAAAAGAGGGAACGAATTCCGCCATTCATTAATCGCGATCTAAGAACGGAGCTGCAGATGTCAAGTTCGATAGATAATCCATTTATCCCACCAGCACTCACAAATACCACGACGGTGCGTCGCGGAACCGGTGCGGTCGTACCTGGAGGCGCCCGCCGACGAGCTTGGCTGACAATCCCGGGACGCCGTTTGCGCTTGGCAGCGCTGCGGCGGCGAACGTTCGGCGTAGTGCTCGTTGCGCATTTCATGAGCCCAAGGAAAGTGCAGCAGCTTCAATTAGAAATGGCACCATAGCGCGATGCTGCTAGAAGCTAGCGGACAACTCATAGACGGGCAGGCTAAGCGAGCCGTTCCAGCTCATCTATCTCAGCCGAAACCGCGATGGTCTCGCGGCACCAAAACACGTAGGTGATCGGTCCGCTTGTGCTCTGCAGCGAACCGATTTCAGTGCGGTGATTTCCAAACGATGAAGCTGCAAACTCATGGACATATGGTCATGAAGCTTGTCGAATATCCTTCCGGACGCTCCACGAGCTCGACCGTCTTTGTTGGCAAGAATCGTTTTGGCAACTGGGTCCTCCGCGAACAGAATGGTATTTTTGGTGGTCTGTTCGCGAGCCGCGCGCAAGCGCTCAAATACGCACTCTGTGAGAATGGCCAACATCCAGAAGCTATCCTCGAGTACCTCGCGGATCGAACTCGTTTTTTCCCACAGTCAGCACGAGGGGCGGGGTCTAATAAATCGGCGCCTTCGACTATTGAGAGCGCTCTCGCTACGGAGCTAAATTTCCGTCATCACGCCAACGCTTGGCCCGGATGGAAGTATGAGATCGCAAGGCCGCGTTGCCTGCCGCGCGGCGCGAAACCGTATTCGCCGCTTGTCGCCTTGGTGATCGCGCATCGGCCACACGGCAGTCGGAAGCGGGCCCGGATTCGCTCTTTCCGGCACACGCACGAGCAAGCGTATTCGTTTTAAGGAGCGTAACAAGTCTGAATTTGACGCAAACTCGCCCGGCAATGACCGATGCGGCACGCGCCCTGACGCTTGGTGTAGCTGCACCGCACGCAGCTCAGCACACGGCTCGTACTGTTGCCTAAGTGTGCACCGCGGTTTGTTGCCATCAAGCGGCCCGGGCGATATCAGCGCAAGGACGGCCAATGATCAGCGTTGTTCGCGCCGATGAAGTCCATGCAGTGGAGTCGTGTTCGGAACTGCTGCGGAACACTGAACAGTGCGCCACGATGAATCTCAAACCCGCGGGCTGCGCCGGTCTGCCAAGCCTGAGAGTTCGTCAATCTGATGTAGGGTTAATTTATCGGCCTGGCGATACCGTCTTTGTTTCAGCGAGCTCCCGTTCCGAAAGCATTGCCGTACCGATGATACCGTCCCTAGCCAAGTGCGCGATCTCTGTGTCGGAAAGCTCAAGAAGCCCTGATAGAATCTCTCTGTTATGTTGTCCAAGCGTCGGTGCCGGCGTGCGGATTGCATAGGGTCCTTCACCTTCCCGAATCGGCATTGACGGCTGCGGATGCGAGCCAATGAATGCGCGGTCGATTTCTTGCAGATACCCGCGCACCCTGAGATGCCGATCGGTGAGCAGATCAATCGGCAGGCGGGCCACGCCGGCCGCAATCCTTGCGGCCTGCAACTCGGACATCGCCTGGTCCGCGTCGCGGGTGATCGTCCAGGCTTCAATCGCCCTCTCGATTAACTCCTCGATATCGCGGCGCGCTTCCGCGGATTTCAGCGACACGTCTGTGGCCCAATCTGGTCGACCAATAAGAACAGCAAGCCTCTGCCACATGTGCTCGTTGGTCGCGGCTACCACGATCCAGTTGTCCTCACCGGCACACCGGAAGCAGCCATGCGGCACGAACTCTGGATGTCGACTGCCGTATTTTACCGGTGGCGCACCGTCGATCGAATGGACAGTGATCCATGGAGCTGCAAAGGGCATCATGCATTCGATCTGCGCAAGATCAATGAACTGGCCCAGCCCGCTGGTGCGCGCGTGAATCAGCGCAACTAGAACTGCGGCGCAGCCGTTCAACCCGCCGACGGCATCCCCGAAGGCGATGTGACTCATCGCGGGTGGCCCATTGTGGCTTCCAATCACACTCGGCAACCCCGAGCCCTGTTCGAGAGTCGAGCCGTAGGCTCGGCAACTGCGCCGGACGCTGTTCGTGCCAAAGGCTGACATCGACATCATGACAAGGCGAGGATTGAGCATGCTGAGCACGTCGTAGCCAAGCCCGAACTTCGGCAGCACATCGGCCGAATAATTGTCTACGACAATGTCGGCTCCCGCTGCAAGCCGCTTGGCGAGAGTGCGCCCCTCCAGCCGCGTCAGGTCGAGTGTGATACCGCGCTTGTTGCGGTTCGCCATGCAGAAGCGCGCCGTCTTCTCATACATCTGGTCCTCAATGTAAGCAGGTCGTCGGTCAACGCCACGCCACCAGTCCGGATACTGGATGCCTTCTATCTTGATGACGTCCGCACCGAGATCAGCCAGAGTGCGCGTACATAGCGGACCCGCCCACCCCATCGAGAAATCGACAACGCGAATTCCCTGCAGTGGCGGCGCGCTCGAATCGATGCGGCCGGACGCCGGCGCAGCGCCAGTGAGACGTCTCCGCGCATTCGGGAAGCGCTGCTGCTCGCCGGGAGCCGGAACCTTGCCGCCCCGGCGCGGCGGCGTCGATGTCAGCCGCTGCATCGAGCCGGCCGTCGAGCCCTCTTCTCTGCCAAGCAGGACGGGCACGATTGCGCCGCGCTCCCTCTTCTCCGCATCCCGCAGCAGATCGGACATTTGCGGCACCGGCACGATCGGGATCTTGCGTTTCAGTCCTTCCGTAAACCACTCGTGCGCTGTCCGCGTTTTCAGCCTCGGGATGAACTGTCGTTCGATCCGTTCCATGTGTTGCAGACGATCGGCGCCGAGAAGGAGAGCCGGATCGTCACACAATTCGGTCAGATCGAGCATTTCGCAGAACGCGCGCCATTGTGCCGGAGTGATCGTCGTGACGCCGAGCCAACCATTTTTGGTCTCGTAAATGCCGACCGGAAAGTTCGGCCAGAAGCGGTTGATGCCAATCCGTCGCATCACGTCCCCGCGCTCATACGCCTCGAACATCTGATACTCGCTCAGAACGAGGCTCGATTCAAAAACACTGAGCGACCACGACCATCTTCTCCCACCGCCTTGTTCTTCCGGAATCGTTGAAGAAACCGCGGCGATGAAGCCCCACAGACCGGCCAGGATACCAGTCTGGAAATCCGGTGCGTGCAATGGCGGGCCCTCGACAGGTCCAGCCAGCTTGATGAGGCCGGCGAGCGCGCGGACCGTCGAATCGGTTGCGGCGAAACCTGCATAGGGTCCCTGGCGGCTAAACCAACTTGCTTCGAGGTAAATCAACCTGGGACGTCTCTGCCGAATCGCGGCAATATCAATGGAAGGGCAATCTGCGGGATCAATATCGCGACCATCGATCAAAATGTTGCAATCTTCGATCAGTGCCGTCAGCTGCGGAATCGCGTCCGGGTTTGTGGTATCGATGACCACACTTGACTTGTTGAAGTTCAGGAATGTAAACCACGCGCTCTGGCAAGAAGGCGTGAGTGGCGCACTACTGCGGAGTGGATCTCCACCTGGCGGCTCGACCTTCTGAACATCGGCGCCGAAGTCGGCAAACAACCGCGCGCAATAGCTGGTCGCGGCCGAGCTACCGATCTCGACGACTCGCAGATGCGAAAACACTTCCATCGAGGGCTCCATTTTCTCTGCCATCTGATACTCCGCGATGTCACTTGCCCGCGACGGAAGCCTGTTAGGCGCGGCAAGCGCGGCACGTCTTACCAGGCGATTAGCGGAGGGGCCGGCACGCGATCCAGCGCACACAAGCATTGATCGAACATTGGCATCTTCCGGGAACTGATGACCTCGTTGATCTTTCGCGAACAGCGATACTGACGTGCCGTCAGCCTAGAGCCCCGCAACTTCTCACCTCGAAATAGACTGAGGGGACAGATCGGTGACTTCTTCTGTCTCCTCCTTGCGGAGGGCAAGCCGCACGGAGGCCTTCTCCACGCCGCCGAATTCGCTGCTCGGCGCCCCCGCGGCAAAGAAGAAGGCATCAAAGCCGAACCACGAGGGGACCCGCCACCGATTGGCCTATCAACTCCGGTCGCATCCATGTTCTTCATGTTCACGCGCGACTGAATGCCGTTTTGGCGCTGCGTGGCATTCGAGGATTCCGTGAGCCTGAGCGAGGCCGTCATGTTGTGCTGTCGGCGATCAAATGCGATATGCATTGGCTTACGCGGCGAACTCGCCGCCTGTGATATCGATGGTTGCGCCGGTTATAAAGCCCGCCATCGGCGAGGCCAGAAAGGTCACAACGTGCGCCACCTCTTCAGCAGTTCCAAAACGGCCGACCGGAATCCTGCTGAGAGCGGAGCGGTTGACCGCGGCCTCAGGTGGTCCAGTCAGATCGCTGAGAACCCGTCCAGGAGAGATACAATTGACCGTAATACCGTATGGAGCGAGATCCCGCGCAGCAGCGCGGGTTAATCCGACCAGTCCCGCCTTCGACGCGGCATAATGCGGCCCTGCGATCATCGGCATGGCACGCCCAGCGAGTGACCCGATATTGATGATGCGTCCGTAGCCTTTCGCGATCATTGCTGGCGCCAAGAGCCGTATGAGAATGAACGGGCCGTAGAGATTGACATCGATGACCCGCGCCCATTCATCTAGGGACGTCTGCGAAAGCCAAGGTGCATTTTGGTCCACGCGCTTGGGGGAGATGCCCGCATTGTTCACCAAAATCGCTATTTCGCCCCAACGTTCCCGGATGTGGTCAACAAATCCCTGCACATCGTTGTGTCGCGTTACGTCAATCCTCTCAGCATAGAGCCGATCTTCCGGGCAACCGAGAAGATTAAGCGCCCGCTCCACGTGTTCCGCTTTTGTCGCCACAAAAGCGACGCGATAGCCATCGACCAAGAGCCGGCGCACGATCTCCAATCCAATCCCGCGCGCTCCTCCGGTCACAAGCGCAACGCGCCGGTCGCTGTGGTCGCCGAGCTCTCCCGGTTTCAGCATGATCGTCGAACCAACGGCGCAATGAGCGAGACAACAGGGCCGGAAAAGCACATTCCGCACAAATCAAGAGGAACTTTCATTTTTGTCGTTTCCTTATGCTACAAACAACGCAGGGCTTTCGCGCGCGTGGGCCGCGCAAGCCATTGCGTAGAGGGCTGTGATTGGGCGCGGCTCTCGAACACGGAATAAATTTTGTTTGCGATAAAGGAGATCCAACATATAATCCCAGGTTGCGCATTCGCAGTGTAGTCAGCATCGGTACAAGCTTTCCCGCTCGTCGACCGGCACGTAGCGCCTCGACGGAAACGAGCGGCGCAACCGCATCTTGCAGGGCGATATACTGGCGCCGGGCATCGCGCCAACGTTTCGAATACAGGATCTACACTTAGGGCAAACTGACCAAAAATGAGCGCATATTCTCGTCGAGCATAGGAGCACACTGTCTGATTGGTTGTCACGTAAGAACGTGCCGTGAGCGCCGGCCTAAAAGAACCGGAGATATCTCGGAAGTTGCGCATAGACCCAGGGTTGACGAGCTTTCAGCGTCGTTGCCCGAATAGAGTGAGAGCAGCTTGGTCCTACCGGGCAGTTCTATCACTTTGTTCCTCTGAATCGCCGTCCGCGAACTCAAGAGGGGCCGGGGCACTCGGTGGCTTCGCAGCTTTGCCTGGTATCCTTTCCAAGATGCAGTCGGACAGCCGTTCTATATCGCACTCTTCATGATCAGCCGTGATGCAGACCCGAATCCCTGCCTTTCCTTGCGCGACCGTCGGGAAGAACGTCACCGAAGTATAGAAGCCGGCAGCGAAAAGTTCTCTTGCAATTGCAATGGCCTTGGCTTCGGATCCTATTGCGATCATTCTGATCGGAAATGAATTGCCTTGCTCAGCGGTTGCGATATGGCGATCAAAGACTTCGATCCGTTGCGCCAGCCGCCTCTGCCGTTCACCAAGTTCTGGCGAGCGATGAATCTTGCACGAACCAATCGCCGCGCCAACCGCCGCTAGATTGGGTGGCACCGAAAACGCATATGGAATGGAGTACCGTCGAAACAGCGCCTCGTGATCGGCGGTTCCGAGCATAATCATGCCGCCCGATGCGCCGAAGCCCTTGGCCAGCGAGGCTATTATGATCGTACGGTCTCCTAGCATTTGTGGAAACTGAGAACGGGCAAATCCTTCGCCTTGGCGTCCGAAGATCGATATGCCGTGAGCATCGTCGATATAGAGAAAGAGCCCGTACCGTTCCTGGAGATGGCGCAGTTCCTTGATGGGCGAGTTCCCTCCCATGGAGTAAATACCATCGCATACGTAGGCGACCACTGGATGTTCTCGGCACAAGCGCTCGAGAGCATCGATATCGTTGTGCGCGATCGTTTCCACTCGCGTTTCATCAGCGACTACGGGCTTATGGTAAGCGAGCGATATATGCGCGATACGGTCGAACACGACGACCGGCTTCCTTCCGCCCGTCAATAGGCCCGAAGCAAGGAGAGGCATCACTCCTAGATTAGCGAGCATGACTGTAGAACATGCGATTACGCGTGAGCAGAACATCTCCGACAGGGTTGCTTCAAGCTCTGCCAAAAGATCGAAATTGAGCCGCGTTCGTGCGCACGACCAGTGCAACGAATGGTGCGCCTCGATCGCGTCGATCGCACCAGCGACGATCACGGGATGGTTGTCCAGCCCAAGGTATGAGCATCGCACGAAATCAATTAGCTCCGATCGACCGTCAAGTGGACCGGTGCCCAAAACAAAGGTGCGTCCGATCGTGGAACGCCCCTGGACGGCCATGAGACCAGCCTCGTGAGCTGCATCGAAATAGGGGCGACTCTTATTGACCATGTAGGCGGTGTTCCGGAACCGTCCATTGGAGAGCGGAGTCCGCTGTCGCATTTCATTCTCCATTGCACCTGCCAAGATACCCAGCCGCTCTTAAGATAAATCGTCATGATGCGCCGCTTGACGCATCGTCGAACTGGAGGTTCTCTACAAGAGTACGTACGGGCAGTCGATCGGCCCCAAGTTTCAAACAACTTACCCAATGGCGAACTCGCTTGGCAGCTACCAAATCGGATAGCCGGAATCGCTGCAGAGTGGACAGAGACGCATTAATGTGCGCGTGCATTGATGTGACGGCTGATGTATCTGCAGTCAACTATCTGCTTAGTCGGCCAAAGAATTCTCACGCCCCTGATCTGGGCTAGCGTGCAGTAGACGCTCGAAGTAGGGATGACGGAAGGGCCGAGGCGGGGGCGCACGGAGGAACAGTTATCCTCGCCCACGATGGTTATCTTTTGGATTTTGGGTCAATGAAGAGAACTGATGTCGGCGCAACGGACTGCCCTGTTCAAGTCGTCGGGAATTGCTGCAGCGTGTGCCCCGCCGAAGCAGCTGCCACGAGCGGCCGAACCAGAAGTGGATCGCCGACTTTACGTATCTCTGGACGGCCGAGGGCTGGCTCTACGTCGCAGCGGTGATCGACCTGTTCTCACGCCGGGTGGTGGGTTGGTCGATGAGCGCCGCCATGACAGCTCAGTTGGTAACCGATGCCCTGCTGATGGCCGTCTGGCGACGCGGCAAGCCGGACGCCCTGTTGCATCACTCCGACCAGGGCAGTCAGTACACCAGCGAGCAGTTCCAGCGCTTGATGGCCGATCACGGCATTCTCTGCAGCATGAGCCGTTCCGGCAACGTCTGGGACAACGCAGCGATGGAGAGCTTCTTCTCGTCGCTCAAGACCGAACGGACCGCCAACAAGATCTACCGAACCAGAGACGAGGCACGAGCCGATGCGTTCGACTATATCGAAAGATTTTACAACACGATCCGCAGGCACTCGACCATCGGGTATCTCAGCCCGGTTGAGTTCGAGCGCAAGGTGGGATTAGCTTAACCTGGTGTCCATCAAACCGGCAGCAGCTCAAGTCGAAGGTACGAGCAAATTCGGACATGCCGCTCCTCAGCCGAGCGGTCCGATCATTAGAGTTCGGCTCGGCGGCCGAGGTACGCCCCCCGTTCGCCCAGTTAATTGCGAACCCGCATTTGCACACCCCAGCTCTGCCATAATACGCACTAACCTCGACTTCGGCGCGATGACCTAAACTGTCAGGAACTCGCGACTCTCCATCGAAGATGATACGCCGTGCGAGATTAATTCGACACTTGTTGACCATCCGATCACGTCGGGCGCGCCCTCAAAGCTGATGCGGAAAACTCACTTCTTCAACGCCCTGGCTCCCGTTTTGACCGGATGCTCACGAGTGCGAACGAAAGCGTGCTTCCTGTTGCGCAGACGGCTAGAGATGCCAATGCAACCACGATGCCATAGTGGTTTTGGATAACACTGAAGAAGAAGTGCGCAAAAGACGCCGTCGACAATCGGAAACCTGTGATCAACCCGAGCCGCCTTCCATACCCGTCCTGCCCGAATGCTGAGAGCGGCAAGCTTGCACGACGGATGCTGTTTAGACCAGAGCTAAACCCAAGCAAAGCAATGAAGATTGCAATTCCGAGGAGAGAGTGAGACGTCAATATGATGATGAATGTAGCCGCCGAGAGCATAATGCATGAGAATGGTGAGTTCGATCAATATGTCCGGTACCGCCGACGCCCTGGCGGCCGGACGAGGCACCCGTGACAAGCCTCGGCAGGCGTCGTTCCATATCGCGATGGAGCCGCAACGCCTCTGCCGGAGCCGACCGTCGATTTGAGTTTTGAGTCGCAGGCTTTCGGGAGCTGACGACTCGAGCGCTTGCGAATAGGGATGCTGGACGTTCTGAACGCCTCCATCGGCCATAATTCAAAGAGTTGCTGCATGCCCGCCCTTGCAGCGCGAATGCCGTAGTTGCCGTGGATCATCATGCGGATGTTGCCCAATGCCCTATCCCGGACGGCGTCGAGTTCCGGATACGCGTTGGGCACGATCACCAGTGGCGCCGATGCGGCAAATCAAAACTGGCCGAGGCGATCCGCTGTGCAGTCTCGCGCCGCGCCGTCTTCGAACGCTTCCTCACCGACGGCCGCATTGAGCTCGACTCCAACATCGCCCATCAGACCACCAACAATTACGAGAAAGAATAGCCTCTTCGCGGGCAGCGACGGCGCCGGGCGAACCTGGGCGACCATCGCAACACTGCTCGAGACAGCGAAAATGAACAACGTCGATCCGTTCGCCCGGGTTGCCCTAACACTTCAACCTATCGCCAACAGTTGGCCGAGCAGCGAACTCGATGCGCTCATGCCACGGAACAACGCTGCCTGACGGCCTCAGCTTGCTGCTTACTCCACAGCACCTCGGGATGCTGGATACCAATATAAGTAAGCGGCGTGCCAAGCTTGCACGAAGAGCGGCGCGCATACTGTCCAATCAGGTCGTAAGACTGCGTTGTACTGGCGCGGCGCCATTTGGCGCAACGAGCGCCCGTCCGATTGCAGAGCAACTTGAGCTCGATCGCCGCACCAACCATACGATCCGCTGCACGGCGCCCATTCGGATCACGGTATGAACGAGGGGCTTGTCGATCAGCCAGTCAAGGCCAAGTCCAAGCGCCGCGCGAACGTAGCTCAGATGGGCTTTTGCAGTGAGGGCATCCTCACCATGTCCAGAATACCAGATCCCCTGCGCTCAGAGATCGGACATCCAAGAGACACTCACCGGCTTGCATGTACGGGTCCGGAAGAAGGCATGCACATCCCTTCGCGCTCTCGAGCTCAACGACAAGTGTATCCTACTATCGAAAGCGACGCGAGATCCGCTTAGTCCTGCCCTCACATTCATATTCAATGGCGCAGAAATTCGAGGCATTAAGTCAGGTCTCTTGGAAGCCTGCATATGTGAATGACGTGGCAGGTGCCAGCTGAGGAACATACTCTTTAAGTCAAGGAAGGATTCTGAGCGTGAAGTCCTTCTAGTCTCCTTTGAGCGGCACCGCAGCTTGGCAGGAATTGTCGTGGCGAGTGGGTTGCCCGCGAACAGAACGTTATTTTTGGCGGTGTACTATGAACCGCACTCAAGGCTCAAATACGCGCTTTTCGAGAGTGGCTATCACCCAGAAACCATCGTCGATGTGTAGCGCGAATCCGAACTCGATGTATCAGCCTTCGAAAGGCCTGCAGGCCTCCAGCTTGGAAAGCAGCTTTAATCATCTCACAGATTGTCCTTTCGACCTAATCAGCTCGGCGAATGCCCTGGTCACGCACGTAATTGGATGCGGCAACTTGCTTATTGAGCCGGAAATCAGGCACCCTTGCACATGCCTAGATTTACGGCCGACCAGAGTCGCTTCACGCGGTGCATATTTGCATCGACCTCACCCACGGCACACTCCAGCACGGACCTTGGCTTGCGGTTGCGAGATCACGTCATCATGGAATCTCTCACGAGCGGACTGTCATCTGCCGAACTTGAGAGCTCGTCACTGGGATGCACCGTCGGTTTGTCGATCTGAGGACATTTTCGTTTATCTTGCGAGCTCCCCTTCGGAGAGCATCTTCGTGCCGATGATGCCCTCCCTCTCCAATTGCGCGATCTCGGCATCGGAGAGCCCGAGAAGGCCCGATAGGATCTCTCTGTTGTGTTGTCCCAGCGTCGGTGCCACTGTGCGGACTGCATAGGGCTCTTCACCTTCACGAATCGGAATCGAGGGCTGCGGATGCGAGCCAATGAATGCGCGTTCGACGTTCTGCAGGAACCCGCGCGAGCCGAGATGCCGATCCCTGAGCAGGTCGATCGGCAGGCGGGCCACACCGGCCGCAACACTTGCAGCTTGCAACTCGGACATAGCCTGATCTGCATCGCGGGTATGCGTCCAGGCTTCGATGCCTCTTTCTATGACATCTTCGATGCCGCGGCGAGCTTCCGTAGATTTCAGCGATGCGTCCTTGGCCCAGTCTGGTCGCCCAATAAGAAGCGCAAGCCTCTGCCACATGTAGGCATCCGTCGCGGCTATCATGATCCAGTTGTCCTCGCCCACACACCGAAAGCAGCCATGCGGCACGAACTGCGGATGTCGATTGCCGTATCTAGTCGGCAGCATACCGCCGAGCGAGTGGATGGTGATCCATGGCGCTGCGAACGGTATCATGCATTCAATCTGCGCCAGATCAATGAACTGTCCCTGCCCGGTAGTGCGGGCGTGAATCAGCGCAACCAGAACTGCAGCGCAGCCATTCAACCCGCCGACGGCATCCCCGAACGCAATGTGGCTCATCACAGGTGGCCCGTCAGCGTTTCCGATCACATTCGGTAGCCCTGAGCCCTGCTCGAGAGTTGAACCGTAGGCTCGGCAATCGCGATGGATGCTGTTCGCGCCGAAGGCTGACATCGACATCATCACGAGCCGAGGATTGAGCGTTCCGAGCACGTCGTAGCCAAGCCCAAGCTTTGGCAGCACGTCGACCGAATAATTGTCGACGACAATATCAGCTCCCGCCACAAGCCGTTTGGCGAGAGCGAGGCCCCGTGGCCGCTTCAGATCGAGGGTGATACCGCGCTTGTTGCGGTTCATCATGCAGAAGCGCATGGTCTTTTCGTACATCTGGCCGTCCACATAAGTAGGCCGCCGATCAACGCCACGCCACCAGTCAGGATACTGGATAGCCTCGATCTTGATGACGTCCGCACCGAGATCAGCCAGTGTGCGCGTACACAACGGACCCGCCCAGCCCATCGAAAAGTCGATGACGCGAACTCCGTGCAATGGCAGCCCGGCGGCCTCGATGCGGCCGGACGCCGCCGCGGTGCCGCTCGCGTGTCTTCGAATATTCGCGAAACCCTGCTGCTCGCCGGGAGCTGGAACCTTGCCGCCGCGACGCGGCGGCGTCGATGTCAATCGTTGCATCGAGCCGGCGGTGAGGCCCTCTTCCTCGCTAAGCAGGACGGGCACGATGGCACCACGCTCCTTTCTCTCCATATCCTGGAGCAGATCGGACATTTTTGGTACCGGCACGATCGGGATCTTGCGCTTCAGTCCCTCCGCAAACCAATCCTGCGCTGTCCGCGTCTTTAGCCTCGGGATGAACTGTCGTTCGATCCGTTCCATATAGTGCAGACGATCGACGCCGAGGACTAGAGCCGGATCATCACGCAATTCGGATAGATCGAGCATGTCGCAGAACCCGCGCCATTGTGCCGGGGTGATTGTCGTAATGCCGAGCCAACCCTTCTTCGTTTCGTAGATGCCGACCGGAAAGGTCAGGCAGAAGCGGTTAATGCCAATCCGGCGCATCACATCGCCCCGCGCAAACGCCTCGAACATCAGATCCTCGCTAAGAGCGAGGCTCGATTCGAAAATACTGAGTGACCACGACCGCCCTGCCCCACCGCGCATTCGAGCAACCGCCGAAGAAGCCGCGGCGATGAAGCCCCACAGGCCGGCAAGAATACCCGTCTGAAAATCCGGTGCGTGCAGCGGCGGCCCTTCGACCGGTCCAACTAGCTTGATGAGGCCGGCGAGCGCTCGGACGGTCGAATCG
Source organism: Bradyrhizobium sp. WSM2793 (assembly GCF_000379585.1). Taxonomy (NCBI): domain Bacteria; kingdom Pseudomonadati; phylum Pseudomonadota; class Alphaproteobacteria; order Hyphomicrobiales; family Nitrobacteraceae; genus Bradyrhizobium; species Bradyrhizobium sp. WSM2793. The sequence continues at coordinate 56,569 of NZ_KB902803.1, forward strand.
GTTGCGGCAAATCCCGCGTACGGCCCCTGGTGGCCGAACCAGCTCGCTTCGAGGTAGATCAACCCGGAGCGTCGCCGCCGGATGGCGGTTATATCAATGGAAGGGCAATCCGCGGCATCAACATCCCGCCCATCGATTAGGACGTCGCAACCCTCGACTAAAGCCGTCAGACATGCAACCGCATCCGGGTCGGCGGGATCGATAATAATGCTTGACTTGTTGAAGTTCAGGAATGCAAACCACGCGCTCTGGCCATTGGGCGTCAGTGGTGCGCTGCGGCGGAGTGGATCTCCTGCTGGTGGCTCGACCTTCTGCACATCGGCTCCGAAATCGGCAAACAACCGCGCGCAATAGCTGGTAGCGGCCGAGCTACCGATCTCGATGACCCGCAGACGCGATAACACTCCCATCGACCGCTCCTTTCCCAATAACGCTGATACTTCTGAGTATCGGCCACAAGATTCATCAGAGCAATTCCCAAGTCACGAATACCGCGTCCTGCACAATTGAGATTCGCGATCGATCGTGAATTCATAATCATGCTGGCTATGCACGGCAATCCTAAGCATTGCTTCTGCGGCGAGCTTTGGTTTCTTATGCACTACCGCGGACCGAGGCGGCGCACTGTTGGAAGCTTTCCGCTAAGAATGAGCAAGAACCGTGCCGGCTCAGACCGGAATAACGAGCGCGCTCGGGTGCGCTCCCAGAGCGTCGTAACCAGATTCTATGTCACAGCCGACCTACAGAAGCGCGTTTGGCCTTGTTGGAAACAATACAAACGTAGAGTGCGCAACCGCTTACAGTCTCGAAGTTACACCGCAACGTGGAGTCGGGCCGCCACGCCCTTACGACCAGCGTTGCGATATCCAGTGGGCAAACCCTCCGTTTGGATGAAGTGAGAACCCAATGGCCAACTTCTCAAGCACAGTCTCGAAGTGCTTCGCCACTGCAGCTGGCCGTCTGGCCACGCAGCACGATGGGATCGCCGTCAACAAACATTATCAGACGGCACAAACTCTGTGTCCAAAAGTGCGTGCTGAGAACAAAACAGGCTTCCGTCGTCCGCAACGAGAGGGTTCAACTTCACGACGAGAGGCGACCGGCATCATCTTCGTCCCTGTTCGTCGTGCCAACCACATCCGGTAAGGGCCTTTACGTCGGAACCAGTGAAAAAGGCCCTAGGTCACTCCACTGCTGGCTTGAACGCCAGCGAAGCGTTGGTCTCTTCGCCGCAGAGACGTCATCGACCGTGTCCCTTTGGCAGATACGGACCTTTCTCATCTACGATCCGCGATCGACTAGCTATATTGATGTTGTGCCGTACCCGCTTCTCCCGTGCAGACCTCGATCGCAATTGCGAGCTCAAGGCCGTCTCCTGTCAATCGCAGGATGCAATGACGACCGCGCCTCGACATCGGCCCGCTCACGCAGTCGCAACATAACGCATTGACTCGCTGCCCAGCCTTGACGAGGGGGGCCACTTGCAACGTTCCGGTGGCCCATTCGACGGCGGGCGCGCAAAAGCCATCGCATTGGCGGTATCGCTATTCCTATTGCTACGCGAGTTGCCCAATGCCGGTCGTCTGACACGCTAGGATCAGAGCCAAAGGCGGCCTCCGGGCGAAGACCAATTTACCACGATGCCGCAAGCGCGCGGGAACAATTTGCACAAGTGCCGTTCCTTGATCATGTGCGCACCTCAGTGGCGTCGACGGTGTCTTGATGGCTGTCGAGAAAGGCCGCGAACACATCAACAATGAGTTCGGCGTCGACGTGAGTCATCGGCGTCGAGATCGACGCAGCAGCGCCTTGCGGCAGAATAATGCCATTCTCCGCAAAAAAACGCGTCAGTTGCTTCATGAGAGCCATTGCCGCAGCTGTGGGATGGGCCTCACGATAGTCATTCGGGATTTGTGCCATCGGATGGATCCGAAAGAGTGAGGCGGCTCCAGTGACGCACAGTGGCGCGCCCCGGGTTGAAATGACTCGACCAATCCCGTCCCGGACAAAATTTCCAAGCAACTCCAGATGTGCGAAAGCTGCATGGTCGAGGTACCGCATCGCGACGAGACCTGCTGTCATGGACAGAGGATTGGCGGAAAATGTACCGCCCTGTGGAAGCAGTGGCCGGCCGGCTGAGGCATCGAATACTTTCATTACGTCTTCGCGACCGCCGACTGCTCCAATCGGCAAACCACCGCCGATGATCTTGCCCATCGTGACGAGATCTGGAACAACGCCGTAGCGAGCGGAAGCCCCCTGGAAACCCTGCCTGAGATTCAGGACTTCATCAGCAATCACCAGAAAGCCCTTGTCACGGGCAGCCTCCTGAACCGCAGCAATAAATCCAGGCTTCGGCGCAATCAGACCGCCACGGCTTGGCATTGGATCCAAAAGGACGGCCGCAAGGCTGCGCGCATGCAATGCCAACGACCGGCGTGCACCTTCAACATCATTGAAGCGAAGCACGAGCACTTCATCAAGCACGCTAGCGGGCATACCGCGATAAACGGCCGTTGACTTAGGTGTGGCAGGATCACCCCAATTATCCGGCGTCGCCATTAGACTCACCTCGCCCCAGTCGTAAGCGCCATGATACGCTCCTTCGAGCTTGGCGATCTTCGAACGTCCAGTGAAGGCTCGCGCTGCCTTGATTGCAAACAGCACGGCCTCAGTCCCCGAGTTGACGAAACGAACACGATCAACCTGCGGAATCCGGCCGCAAAGTAGTTCGGCGAGTTCAATTTCGCTTTCTGTCGGATTTGCGAAGCAGCTGCCGCGCTGGAGTTGATGGGTCAATGCTTCCACGACGGGCCCGAAGGCGTGACCGTGGATTAACGTTGTGAAGTTACAATTGAGGTCGAGGAACCGACGGCCATCGATATCAAAGAGATAGCTGCCCAACCCGCGCTCAATATAGACTGGGACAGAATCGCGATCGATAGTTACTCGCGACGTACCGTCTGGGAAAACCAGCCGCGCGCGGGCAAAGCTATCCCTTGATTTCTGCCCAACACGCGAGCTTCCAGCCATGTTCGAAGCTGTCCCCCTGGGTTCACATCGACATATCACTTAGGTCTTCTGGCGGAGCAGAGCTCCACTTTAAGACCCTTCTGCCGAACCGCTGACATTCGTCCTTAATTCACTCCCGACATATCGCTCGAGACGTCTCATTGTCTCGGAGCGCGGTCATAGCGACATTGCTGGCAGATGCATTTCTCGCGTGTATGCCGCACTTAGTTACCGCGCATTTCGGAACTTTTGCAGATTCATCGTACCGCAAGTTGAGTGCACGAGTGGACCGTGCCTGTTGTTGTGAGGCGCGCAGCGACCGCAATTGCTGGCCAGGATCACGAGGCTACGCCAGCCCGCTCATGCCGCGACCATAAACAAGGTTTCTTAACTCCTCGCCGGTTAGCCAAACTAGCAAATTGTCGTCCTCAATGTCCTCTTCTACTAGCTGCAATATCGACCCACCGGGTTCATGATGTGCATATCCATATTGCGCAAGTACGCCCTTATCCAGCAGCCATGGCTCCGCGAGTCCACATAGGAAGTCGGGAGACCACATCGCAAAAGATAGGGCGCGTAATGTTCCAGCCATGATCTTGGCAATCCCCTGTCCTCTGAAGTCACGGCGCAGCCAAAAATCTCCGTGGTAGGCTACCTTTCCGGTGATCTTCTTAGCGCTTGGCGCCGCGCAAGTACAACGGTCCTGAGGGTGTGCGTGTCTGGTCGGGTCAGCGTAGAACGCCTTCAGGGATTCAAGATGCTCTGCAAAGTTGCTGTGCGAGAGATCATACAGTCGAGCAGCCTCTACAAGAGCGACCTCATTATTTTTGTCGACGCCTATCATCCAATATCCCTCGCCTGACTTAATGGGTGAGCGATCTGGCCGGAAATTTGGATATGTCGGCTTCTTTGTTGGAAGGACTCGTGCGATCGATACATACTCGTGAAAATCGAAACCTATGGAGAGCTTGATGCCTTTTTGAACGGCGGCGTCGTCATATACCCGAAGGAAGCGTGAGACTTGCAACAGATTGATTGTGCTTTTCATTGCTGCACCTCGGTTATCATGATGCGTCGCGCCCTAGCCTAGACAGCGAGTTACCAGATGATGGTACAGCATTCTCAATGGATTGAGACACTACCTACTCTGGCGGGGAATATTGGATTCGATGTTTGGGGGAACTGGTGTTGGGACGCGACTGAGATTCCGCGCCCTAGAGGAGTCGATGGGGTCGCGGGCTTGCGAGGCAGATGATGCGTCCGGACCAGTCCGACGAGCTGGTAATGTTGTCGAATATCCGTCGTTGACCTGCCAATCAGTTGGGAGAAAACCTGCTAGGATCAGCATCAACCTACCTGACGAGACGATGGATTTCTAAACAGGTAACCTCGCGGGCGAGCGCACATGTCACGGGCAGCACTTGATCGGGCCGCACTGCTGCCACGCGGCCGGCGGGCGCCCTCAGATTTGATGCGGATGTCCATCGCGCGTTGCATGGTAACTCCGTCCCGACGGTCGACTCGTCGGGCCCTTTGAGGAACTTGTCGGGGTTCTTGTGCCCCATGATCTTGGTCAGCTCGGCTGCCGTGTTGTAGATCTTGCCAGGGTCAACCACGTTGGTCATCCCGTTGGCAACGATCTCTTTCTGCACGTTCGCCAGCGCCATGGTCTGGGCAAACTGCTGGGCCTTGCCGCCGTTGCCGAGGCCGACATTGATGGTCATGTCATTGCGGGTTTTCCAGCCGCGCGGGACAGCGTGACGACCCGTGGCGCCTATTCGGTTGGGTCGGACTTGACGATCGCAGACGTGATCTGGCCGCCGCTGTCGTTGATCTTTCGGATCGCTGGAATCCCGGGCAGCCGTTTCCGCGGCCCGCCCGCACGTCGAAATCAGCGAGAGGCCACGCCTTCTGCGGCGGCGCCTATCGCCTCTCGAGCGCCAGCGTGGCGCGGTCAATAATCGACGCACTCGACTGCGCCGAAGACCATGACGGCCGCGCAATCAGGCATTGAGCTTCCCCGGCCGCCTCAAGTTAAGGCTCCGCTTATTGACAGAGTGACGAGCGGCGCTCAAGTCGCTCCAACCTTCGTCTGTTTCAGTGTTTCGACCAGCGCCTCTTCGAATATCGCGAGGCCTTGATTCAGTGTCTCAAGATCGATCGTGAGTGCAGGCAAAAACTTTACGACTTGACCGGCAGGCTCGCATCGCTCGACAATCAATCCTTTCTCAAATGCCTTGCGTGTTGTCGCCTCTGAGATTTCGGGCACCTGACAATCAAACCCCAACGTCATGCCCCGTCCGCGAACAGCAAAAATGCCGTTTCCATGCTGAGATGCAATCGCCTCAAGTCGGCGCCGCACAACTTCTCCCATATGGGAAATGCATTGCGAAAACGTCCGGCAGCGCCAATAAAGGTCTATAGCTGCGGTTGCAGACACAAATGCAAGGTCACCGCCTTGAACCATGCTAGCATTTTCTCCTAAACATGCGTCTAGCCCTTCTTTGATCAGCAACATTGATAGCGGCAGACCGTATCCGCTTAGCGATTTCGCTAGCACTATAATATCTGGCGACAACCCTGCAAATTCAAAGCTAAAGAATTCGCCGGTGCGACCACAACCCACCTCGATATCATCAACTATCAAGAGGGCGCCGATGTCTCTTGCGATGGCCTGAATTGACTGTAGCCATTCCTTACTGGCAACATTTATACCCCCTTCCCCCTGCACAGCCTCGACCAGAATGGCAGCGGGAAGATCGATGCCACTGCTCTCATCCATCAATACCTTTCTCACGTAATCAGCCGTATCAACAGCTGGGCCAAGATAACCATCATAGGGCATGACACTTGTGCCAGATAAACCACTCCCGCTGACAGCGCGATAAAGGCGACTACCATTCGCAGCAATCGCTCCTAAACTCAGACCATGATAACCATGCGTGAAAGAAATTATATTTTGTCGGCCCGTTACTTTGCGCGAGAGCTCTATGGCTGCCTCAATGGCATTAGCACCAGTTGGCCCCGAGAATTGGAAGTGGTATTGCAGACCCCGTTCCTGAAGTATGACAGAGTTGAAAGTCCCCATGAATTTGAGTTTTGCGGGGGTGGCTATGTCAGGCCCGTGGACTACGGCATCCGCGGCTAGATACTCAGAAATAGCAGCTTTTATCGCGTGATTATTTTGGCCGTAGTTCAGTGCGCCAGCACCGGAGAAAAAGTCGATGACCTTTCGACCATCCTCCGTCAACATAATAGAGCCGCGGGCTCGACTGAAAATAGCCCGACATGAACGTGTGTCCGCGCGGACGTTTGATTCTAGGACTTCGAAAGCCTGCATATTACACGGCTCGCTCATCGCTCTCTCATACCCTTCTCTTCCGGAAATGCGCGGATTTAGTGAACAAGTACGCTCTTCTCGCACTGCGCGAGCTGTCGACATCGCGACCGGAAGATGCGCGAGCCTCGGTGACGACGCGCTTCTCCTGGAACGGCCTACGCACCTATCTGAGGAGCGGGCGCAACGCACCTGCCAGAGCTCATAGTATTCTATGGCTCAAAACTACGCACCCACGATGTAGGCGAGCGTGGTCGATCTCAGAACACGGAGGGGCTTATCAAGTATCTTGACAAGGAGTTTCCGAGCGGAGGAAATCGGGAGAGGCTAGCGTGGGACGCGCAGCTGTGTTAAGCTGCCTGTCAGTCGTGGAGCTTGAGAGGCGGTTAAACGCTGCGCAGTCGCTCCGCAGCCGAGCGGCCATCGTCCGTTCTCAAATCAAGCACCGCGTGGGCTGCAGGCCGCTTTGATACATCAACGTCGCCACACTTGCTTAATCTGCGCGATGACGGCTTGGAGCAGGCCAAGTCCGTTAGGTGAAGTCGAAAATCATCGTGATCGAAAGCAGCTTCTCGAGCTGCGTGGCGGCGATTCGGTGGTGCCAATCCATAACCGTGCGTCGGAGGATGCCATGGCTTCATCAAGGTCATAGTCGATGGAGAATGCCTTTCCGCCAGTACCGTCACGACGATAACTCGAGTGCCGCCGACCTCGTCCGCCCTACCGAGACGCCTGCTACACTCATTTTTTACTGCCGAGCTAAATGTGCTGTAGCGGCACGGATTGCCAGGCGTTCGATTGATTGTCGCGACAGTTTCGGGAGCACGTCGGCCCCGACCTCCACCGGGCTCGCGCACAACGAAGCTATCTCCCTCGCGGCGTGCCTCTAAGGCAGATCGACCAAATGGGACTTTCTAGTATCGAATAGTTTAGGGCCCTTCAATATTCCCATGCCCTCGCATGAGAATCACGGTCCACACACCAAACCAATCATAAGCGAAAATATGTTGATGGGCTGTAGGCAGTATGAGTAGCGCCTAGCCATCTTCCCGCTTCTTCCCGCTTCATGCGCAGCGAATTCTAGGCTGCGAATGCCCTTCTTTCTAGTTCGCAACAACCGGTATCGTTCGAGCGGCACGAGACGTAAGCAATTGGGCGTCGGCTTCGGTCACTACAACAACCTCTTCGTGGAGCATCAACTTCGGTGAGCCATCAAAATACGAAGGATAAATCGTGCTTGGCTCAATGTTGATAATCATACCCGCCTTTAGTATCGTCCTATCATCAGCTTGAACCGAGGGCAGCTCCGGCATCCACAAACCTACGGAGTGCCCCATTCGCCCGATACTTGTGAGTTTGCCTCGATTACTTGCGCAATTTAGCACATCTGACATTGCTGTCCAAACATCGCAGATCGGAATGCCAGGCTTAACTGCGGCAATTCCCGCCTCCGTCGCATCCCAAACGAGTTGATGGGCGTCTTGCGTATGCGGATCAGGTGCGCCGAAAGCAAAGTTTCGATTGAAGTCACTCCAATAGTAATTGAACAGGCAGCCGGCATCGATAAACAACAAGTCTCCATCTGAGAGAACCTTGTCAGTCGGGACGCCGTAGGGCCGCGTATAACCTCCACGCCCAGAAACGCTGCTAATTCTCGTTGTCTTGTCGACGCCGCGAGTGAAGCATTCCAGCTCAAAGATGCGGCAGGCTTCTCGTTCCGTCATGTGACGGCGCAACCTTGCTGGCAAAGTATCAAATGCCTCTGAAACAATCCTGCATACAGTACGAATTCGCTCAATTTCTGACGGCGACTTGATCATCCTCAGGGGACTGAAAATCGGATCTGACGCATCGGCAAACGCTCGAGGTTTGATCGCATCCACAACACGCAAGAAGTCTCCTACAGGAAAGCCAAGCCTGCTTTCCGTTCCTAACTCTGTCCCGATCTTGGCATGCCCTGGCAACAGCTCAGCCAACGCTTTAGCAAGCGTGGAAACCCCCTCATCTTTCGGATTCGGGCCAGGCCAAGTTCGATAATTTTTCACCCAGGTGGTTTGTTCATAAAACTCAGCCAAGCCCGTCGGGAGAATTGCAACAATCTCACCGAAGGAAGGGATAAGAAGGAAGCGCGGCCGGGTAGTCGCATGCGGCGTCGCGCTGATTTCACCAACAAAATAGCGCAAATTATGTTCGGACGTCACGAGAAGTGCATCGAAAGCGTATTGTTTCATTAAACGCCGCGCTTGATCGATCCGGTTTTCATATTCCGTTTGCGAAAACGGAGCGTAAGGAATCGTTACGATGGAAGCAACGTCGAGAGCCGTCATAATTCTTCTCCACAAACGCTCTAATAGAGCGGCACCAAGCATGAGAATACAAGGAGCTTGGACAAGCTGGTACGTTTGTCAGTAAGCTCGTCTGAAGTGATCCTATCGGTCGCCCCTCGAAACAAACTTGCTATCCTGGATTCAACTCCAAGCTGGCTACACAGATCATGTCCTGATAGTATATCACTCCTCAACGCTCAGGGATGATAGTTGACGGTTGATGTCTCGAGCCTCGGACGGTTCTTTCCAACCTCCGCGCGCGCACTTCTTGCCCGACCTTCGGCAGCCTGAAATCGATACCACGATCACGGCCGCGTATTTTTATGCACGCCGAACGGGAACAATGAAGCGGTGAGTATCCCTGCACGGAACTGTATTCGGATCAGACCGCAGAACGGCTAAAGGGCGGCTACAGAATTCAAGCCATGCGGAGCGCCTGGGTTGTACCGAATGTCGCCCAAGGGGATGCCCAGAGCCTTGGCTCGCACGAAATGAAGCGGCGCGCCTAATCGTTGCAGCGATGTACGACGTTTGGCATATCCTAGGGCGGCCGGAGGGAAAAGTTGGAGCGGATCCTTTTCAGGCCCGTGACCGCAGGGCGACGTGGAGCTACTGCAGCCTCCCGCTCCTGGTAGGTGCGTGCAGATGTGCGGCTGGCTAATATCCCGCTAGCAGATGCGGTAGATCAATCGCAAAGCGGCATGCGGCGCTGACTAGAACCCAGAAGAGTTTTCTTCATGGAAGTCAAAATCATGAAGTTCGACCTCGTTCATTTTGCGGAACACATCATACCGGTCTGCCTCTGCGGATATAAGAGCAGACTCTTACTACAGATGCAGAGCAACGATGCCATAGTACAGTATTGGATAGTGTCCCCGAGCACGAGAGGTTGTTTCCGTGGGCTTTGCCGCGTTCAAATCAAATCAACTGCGGCTTGGTCGCCCAGCTACTGCAGCCGATTGAAATGATCGACATCCCGCTGAAACTTGCGACGTACGGTCCACGAGCGTTCCAGCGGCGGCTCGCGAAAACATCCGGCATAGCGACCTGCCATCCGCACTTCGGCGAACTGCTCCAGGGCGCCTTCAATGTCGCGGAAGGAGGGCACCGCCGGACGATACGTGCACTCGTCTCAGTTCACATGCCGTACTCCGACGGGGCGGTCGCTCGCGTAACGTTGGAGCCGAGCCGCATGGGAAAGTACGCGCCCGAGGTCGGCCACACCGGCATCCAAGTGAGACCGCCCCATTTTCGCAAATGTGAGATTGCTGCTCGGCTTGCGCTCGATGCGTTCGGAATGACGAGCATGGCGGCGAACCTCGAAGTAACGACGTTCGTCCAGGAAGGCGCCGGCATGGGCTCGTCTACGACCGGCGTAGTGGCCTCCATCCGCGCAACTGTCCAAGCCGTTAGCGCCTATCGGGCGTCTCCCATCATTCTGGCGCCTCATCTGCAAGCAAAGCTCGCGGTTGCGGCTGAGCATGCTAGCGACTCGCTGATGTTTGACTGCACGGCCAGCACCGTCCTGTTCGCCCAGCGCATTGGCAAGGTTGTCCGGACGTTCAATGGTCCTCTCCCGCAAATGCATATTCTGGGGTTTGACACCGGCTCCGCCGGTGGCGGTATCGACACCGACCGATTACCGCGAGCCCGCTACTCGCGCGACCAGATCGCCGCCTTCGGGTGCGCGTTGGCGGTTCTCGAGCGCGCAATTGCTGAGCAGAGCGTCGCGCTCGCTGGTCGGGTTGCAACGTTTTCCGCGACTACGAGCGAGACCGCAATGCGGAATCCGCTCAAAAAGCCGAAGTTCAACGAACTTCTCCGCATTAAGGAAGGCACCGGCTCTGCCGGTATCGTCGTCGCCCATAGCGGCACCATCGCTGGCCTGATCTTCGACCCAGCTCTGCCCGACCTCCGTACCCGAGTGGGTGAGGCCAGTACCGCGATCGCTCGCCTCGGTTTCGATCGCCTTCTCACCTTTTCCACCCCGTATTGAGGATACACGGGATGGCCGACACGCTCTCCGACATCATCAGCGCTCATGCGCCCCTCAAGATCATTTCATTGCGGCCTGAGAATTTGGCCGCGCTCGATTTCAGGATTATGAAGGTGTTTCCGGCCTTCAACATCATCGAAACAGGTCTTCGCAACGGCGACATCGGTTCCAACACGACCGTGGTCGAAACGTCGAGCGGAACGATGGCTCTTGGGCTTGCCATCGTTTGCATGCACTTAGGGCTCAAGTTGCACATCTTCGGCGATCAGGCGATCGAGCCACCGCTCAGACGTACAATGGAGGATTTGGGAGCCGAGGTACACCTCATCGACGCGACATCATCCGACGCGAACGTCCAGGTGCTTCGTAAACAGGCGCTCCTGGACTTTATCGATCGTACCGCCGCCAGCTGGTCAAGACAATATGACAACCTCGGCAATCGCCTCTCCTATGCGCGTCCCGCTGAGGAGGCGATCAGGCGATTAGGCAAGATCGACGTCATGGTCGCAACGGTAGGCTCAGGAGGTTCATCCTGTGGTCTTGCCCACTACTGCCGCGCATTCTTTCCCGAGATGAAACTCGTTGGAATCGACACGTTCGGTAGCGTATTGTTCGGGCATTCGGCAGGTCGTCGCGATCTGCGCGGTCTCGGCAACAGTATTCTCCCCGGCAACTTGTGTCACGAGGCGTTTGACGAAGTCCATTGGCTCGGCGCCAACGAAGCATACCAAGCTGCGCATCGACTTCATCGTGAGACCTCACTGAAGCGCGGGCCAACGAGCGGGGCGGCCTACCTTGTCGCCAAGTGGTATGCGGAGCGTTTTCCCCGAAGCAAAGTGCTCGCCGTGTTCCCAGATGACAGCAATCGTTACGAGCACAACGTCTACGATCCAGCGTGGTTGCACGAGCACAGCTATCGGGCCGAGCTCGCTGCGATCGAACCTATTCTCGTCCGTCATCCCCTTTGCGCTAAGGGCGGCTGGTGCCGTTTCGATTGGAGCCGCCGATCGCTAATCGGCGTGATGGGGTCTCCTGGTTTCGTGCACTGAAGGCTACTGCGATGACCATGTCCGCCGCGATTTTCATTGAGTCCAATAGTTCCGGCTCGGGCGCCGATTTCATTCGGCGCGCGCGAGAACTAGGGCTCGTTCCCATCCTTGTCACGGCCACGCCTGAGCGGTATCCATTTGTCCACGGCAGTCCGGACCTCGACCTACGCACATGCGATACTTCCTCAGAAGCCGCTGTTTCTAGCGTCGTCGACGATATCGCCACGGTGATGCCGATCGAGTTGCTCACGACGTCGAGCGATCTCTATCTTTATACAGCCGCGCTGCAAGCCAAGCGACTCGGGCTTACCGGCCCAAGTCCCGATGCCATCGCACTTTGCCGGGACAAGGCTCGACAGGCTGACGCCTTGCGCAAGGCGGGCATTATGGTCCCCCATAGCGCTGCCGTCCGCACCGTCTGTGATATCCGCGAGGCCATCGCACGAGTCGGGTTGCCTGCAATCGTAAAGCCGATCAGCGGAACCGGTAGCGTCGGCGTCACACTGGTGGAAACCGAAACCGAAGCCATCCAGGCTTTGCGCAATCTGCTCGGAACCACGACGGACGTGCGCGGCCGTCCCATCCAATCTGGTGCCCTTCTGATGTCATACATCGCGGGCGACGAGTTTTCCGTCGAGATTCTCGACAGCCGGGTCATCGGCGTGACGCGGAAACATCTCGGACGCCTTCCGTATTTCGTCGAGATCGGACACGATGCGCCAGCAATAATGTCGCCTCAGTTGCGAGCGCAAATCGTACATGAAGCCCTTCGCGCGATAAGGGTCCTGCATCACGCGCGGGGACCGGCTCATGTCGAACTCCGGACACACCAGGGCAGCGTCACAATCATCGAAGTTAATCCGCGCCTCGCCGGCGGCTCGATCCCCAGCCTTTTCCGTCACGCGACTGGCTTCGATCCGGTCCTAGCTGTTCTCCGCAGCCTGCTCGGACTGCCCTCCGCAACTCCGACCAAAGGCGCTCACGGCTCGATCCGATTCATCGTGCCGGAGTGCGACGGCGCCTTCGACCTCCCTCTGCCCCGCGAGCGCGTCGTCGATCGCTTCGGACTCGCGGAGTTTGCCCTATATCGCACTCTGCCGACAGAATTCAGGCGCAGCAACGATTTCCGCGACCGAATCGGTCATGTCATCGCAGTTGACGACGATCCGGCTGCTGCTGCGTGGCGTTCCGAGTCTGCGCTTGCTTTCATTCGCCATGCATGAGGAGATAACATGGAAGACACAGGCCGCATCAAATCGACTCTCCATCCTGAAGCGAGCTCCATCGTTTTCGACGCCGATCTTCGGCAGGCAGTGAGCGAAGAGCTACCGCTCTACGCCGAAATTGATCGAGCCCAGGCTATCATGCTTGAACGAGTCGGGTTGATTGACCGCGATCTCGCCAAAAAGGTGCTCGTCGAGCTCGATAGATTGCAGGCCGAGAGATTCAATAGCCTTGCTTTTTCGCCTGCTCCTCGCGGCTCCTATCTCGCCTATGAGGATCATCTCCGCTCGGTAATCGGCAAAGAAGCCAGTAATCTACATCTTGGTCGGAGCCGCAACGATATCAATGCAACACTCGTAAAGCTCAAGGTAAGAGGTCCATATCGAGAATTGGCCGGCGAACTCCTCGAGCTTCTGCGAGTGTTGTGCAGGCTGGCTCGCGCTCACCTTGGAACGGTCTTCCCGCTGCATACTCACCGTCAGCCTGCCTTACCATCCACCTTCGCGCATCATCTGGCAGCGTTCGCCAGCGCGTTGGCGCGAGATGTAGATACACTTCTGGCTGTGCATCCGCTCCTCAATCGCTCCTGTCTCGGTGCTGGCGTGGGAGGTGGCACGACGTTGCCAATCCTACCGGACTTGACGGCAAGGCTGCTCGGCTTCGCGACGCCGCCGGTCAACTCCATCGACAGCGTCGCATCTCGCGATCTGGTGCTTCGCCTACTCGCCGCTTCCGCAATTCTCGGATCGAATCTAAGCCGCATCGCCGAGACGTTACTGCTCTGGGTGGGCGAAGCCGGGTTGGCTATCCTCCCGGATGAACTGGTTGGCTCTAGTTCCGCGATGCCTCACAAGCGGAATCCCTTCCTCCTTGAGCAGGTCCAGGGAAAGGCGGGTGCAGTAATTGGCTGTTTCGTCGCCGCGGTCACTGGCATGCATAGCACGCCGTTCACGAACTGCGTGGCCGTCGGAACGGAAGCCACTCGCCATGTCTGGAATGGGATCGACAACGCCATTGGGTCGGTGCGCCTCATCCGACTATGTTTTTCTGGGCTGATGGTCGCTGAAGATGCTTCGTCGGCTATGCTCGACAGGTCGTTCGTGAATGCCATGGAAGTGGCGACGCGGCTCGCCGTCGACGGCGACCTCGATTTTCGCTCCGCTCATAATGAGGTCGGGCAGCTGGTTACGGCAGCTGTCGGGTGCGGTGCACCGAGTCTTTTGGCGATGGTGCAAAGAGGCCGAATCCTCGATTCCGAGGTCTCGCTGGCGCCAGAGGTCATTGCGAGAACGGCTCGAGCAGGAGGAGGGCCCGCTCCAGAGGCCGTTGCCGCAGCGCTCGACGCGCTCGAAAGGGAGATCGAACAATCAGCCGCGCTTTTGCGCGATATCGGCTCTGGTTGGAGCTGTGCTCGAGAACAGCTTCGATGCGCAATCGCGAGCCTCAACCGACCAACACTTCAACAGATCGACAAAGAAGAAGGAGCCCCGCACTAGCACGCCGTATTTGTCTTTTGCATCGCTACGGAGTTAGAGATCGGGTGTCCACGCACGTGCTCAAACGCCTTAAAAGTAAAGCGCCTGGTCGAGGGCACCGGACAGGAAATTGACGGACAAGTCCCGGCGCGGCTACTGTTGCGATCATCGATGATGTAGCGACTATGCACCCTTACGCTCCAATTTGGAACCGCTTCGGCGAAGTGGATGCGTCCAGTATCGTAAGTTGGCAAAAAGTGCCAGCGCCCCAAATGCGATCCTGACGGTTCAAGAGCCGTAAAAGAGGCTACTCCGAACGAGTGGCCCACCAAGTCAGGGGAAAGTCCCTAAGGGACATCTGGGAAATGGGGTGTGCGCGGCGGCGAACGGGAGAGCTGTTTAGCTAATTGATCTAGAGGCGCGGGTACGGCGTGATCATCCGCTGCGAGTGATCCGGACGATCGTGAACGAGGCGCTTGCGGTGCTGGAATCCGAGTTTACGGCGCTCCATTCGCCGATGGGGCGCCGTTGATCCCGTCGGAGAAGCTGCTGTGGGCGATGCTGTTGCAGGCGTTTTATTGATCTGCTCGGAGCGTCTTCTGATGGAGCGGCTGGAATACGACCTGATATTCCGCTGGTTCGTCGGAATCGGCATGGGACCATTCGGGGGGCTTCGAAAAAACCAGCCGGGAACGTCATGTAGGCAAGCACGTCCGCCTCGGCTTCATCCAGGAAGGTAGCGAGCTCGGCGCAGCTTGGAGCGTAACGCTGGTCGGTGAGTTCGCAACCCGACCCTATCGGGGAATCGCCGGGCCACTACCCGCAAAGATGCTATTTGAGGGTGCGCGTGCCGCGGCTTTGCCCTATCGAGCTACACCAATACTCGAGACGCGACCGACGGGAGCTACTCAAGAGCGGCCCCCGGCCGACGCCGCACCGGTCCGCGCATTAATGAAAGCGACGGTGTCTCAAAACCCACGCTTACGACTTTCGTAGCCATGCATTTGGAGCACAAGTAACATTCGTTCCAAACGCGTCGGTGTAATACGTGTCGACTAAATATCCTGATTGCTCGACCAACTGCAAGCCGTTGATGATCTCTTTATCAGCTCTCATAGGTTCATCTTCAATTACGTAGTAATCTCCTGACACTAAAAAGTGGTTCAAGTAAGAAAATACCGAAAATACTTGCACGTGTGCGTCGTCAATCACAAGCCATGGATGAGGCAACCTCTTCAGCAGGATTTCATCGAACGTGGCAACGTCCGAAAGGTCAACCTGATGAAAGCTAAGAAGTGGATGGTTTGCATTTTTATGGATACATTGGGTGTGCAAATCAAAAGAGTGCACCTCGCCGGGATTCTCACAAAGAATCGACATATGATCAGCAAACCACAGTCCGCTGCCACCCTGATAGGAGCCGAGTTCTAAAATTGTCCTCGGTTGAAGTTCCCAAATAAGCCTTGGATATAGAGCTAGATCAAAGGCGGTCTTGACAACCATTAAGCCTTTGTATGCGAGAGCCAAGGCTCCAAGTTTTGTGGAGATTCTCTGAAAGCCTCTTGGGTGCATAGATCGCATCCATCCTCGCGCCGATGGTTTTGCAAAACGATCAGAATCGTCAGCATTAACGACGCTGTTTATTCCGACTCCTATATCAAGAAGTCCGTCCGGTCTTATTTGCTCGGGGTAGTTCTTGTGTGCGGCCTCCCAAAAGGCCTTGTATCCGGAAGCGAGTTTCACCGGTTCATCTCCGTGCTGCGCCTGTCATTGTCTCACGAAAATACGTAGCCTCTATCAGTTTCACCTCTTGCGTGATCTGGCTGTAAAACTGTTCACTCGCGCCAATACTCAACACGGCCGCGTGCCCGGTTTTCTGTTTGAATGACGCTCCAATCTCCATTTCCGAGCATGACCAGCATCGGCCTTGCTGTTGACTACGATCAATCGGGCAAGTCTCATCAAGATTCCTGGGACGGGGCCGCAACGACGAGTTTGGTCGCGGTCGCTTCTTGCTCCTCATCTCAGCAATCCGCGTGCCAGTCATGCTTATGGTGCTCGCTTGCTCAATCGTTGAAAACACGCCTGGTTGCCAGGACGTCCGCTGGAATTGCCGCGACGCTTTGTCCGGTTCGCGACATCGTCGTCGTCTACTAGACAGGGATCGTAGGATAAAAGGCTGAGGTTAAGACGATCACGGTCGCCTCTCGTGCCGACCTTGCGCTTCTTCTTGAGGATGTGTGAGTCATTGAGGAATCTAGCACGATCTGGGCAGTTTAGCCGAGCTGCGTTATTGTCATGCTGACGCTCTCGGTCCGTGGCATGGACAGCGGCCGGCTGGTTTGGGTGTCTTGGAGTCTGACTGAAGCCATTTTTGGAGGTAATCGGGTGGAAGGTGCGGCGCGCCTCGGTAGTCTCTGTGTTGCGCTCTGCTAAGGCCCAGCGAATGCGGGAGCGCCAGCTCGTGCTGGTTATGATCTGATCCAGTCTGTCACGAAACACTCCAGCGCCTTCGGTCGCATAATTCCGCTCCACTATGGCGAACAAATCACGCTCGCAGATCGGAATTTGAAGTTGAAATCGCAACGCGGGTTGGGCCATTCTCGGCTGGCGTCTTTTCTAAGGCGGCCCGCTAGGAGGCCCGCAAGCCTACTTCCCCATCAAAGATCAGTGATTTTTTACACATAAACACAGATCACGCCACCACGCCGCTCTCACTAATGCGGCGGAGGTGATAATCGGCATCGCCGAATCTCTTCTCGATCATGGTCAGCCGCTTGAAATAGTGGCCGATCTTGGCTTCCATGGTCATTCCAATGCCGCCATGGAGCTGGATCGACTGCTGCCCGATGAATTTTCCGCTCCTGCCGATCTGCACTTTTGCTGCGCCAACCGCTTTCGCGCGCTCGGCAATATCATCAAAATCAGCAGCCATTGTCGCGAACATCGACATCGATCGCGCCTGTTCCAGCGCCACGAACATGTCGGCGGCTCGATGCCGCAGGCTCTGGAACGAGCTGATCGGCACGCCGAACTGCTTTCGCGTCTTCATATATTCGATTGTGATCTTAAGAGATTCGTCCATCAATCCGACGGCTTCCGCGCAGAGCGCGGTGCGAGCGTCGTCGACCACGCGCTCGACCAGCGACAGGCCGTTCTCTGGATCGCCGATCACAGCGTTGCTGCCCAATTCGACGCCAGTGAAGTTGATATCGGCGGCATATTCGCCGTCCTGAGTCGGATAGGTGTTTTTGGAGATGCCCTTAGCGTCGGCGGGTATCAGGAAGATGCCGATACCGCTTCTATCGTGCCTGGCGCCTTTGGTGCGCGCGGTGACAATGAGCACGTCTGCGTTCTCGCCATTGATGACGACGAACTTTTTTCCGTCAACGACCCATCCGCCTCTCTTATCCCTCGCCGACGTGGTGACGTCATTCAGGTCATAGCGCGAGTTCTTCTCGAGCTGGGCAAACGCAAATGTCTTAGTGCCGTCGATGATTGCGGGAATATTCGCGGTCTTCTGCGCGGCTGAGCCGCCATGGCGTAAGAACCCGCCGCCTATTACAACGGTCGGCAGATAGGGCTCAAGCACCAGCGCGCGGCCAAGCGCCTCCATAACTATCATGGTCTCCACCGCCCCGCCGCCGAAGCCGCCGTCGGCTTCCGCGAAGGGTAGGCCCAACAGCCCCTGCTGGGCGAGCCGGCGCCAGATGGCTTTGCTCCAGCCGCCCTTCTCCTTCAGGTACTCCTTGCGCTGCACGAATTCGTAGGCGTCGGTCAGAAACCCATCAACGCTTTCCCTGAGCAGCCGCTGCTCCTCGGACAAATCGAACTCCATATCTTTGGTTCTTCCCTGACTAACTCTGCTATTGGCCCTCTTCACCTCGCCCCGCTCTTTTGCCGCCGAAGCTTCAGCGAAGGTGAGAACGGCGGTGAAAGGGAGTTAAAGCCCCAGCACCACCTTGGCAATGATGTTTCGCTGGATCTCGTCGGAGCCGCCGTAGATCGAGACTTTGCGGTTGTTGAAGTAGCTAGGCGCGATCTGCGCGGTCCAGTCCATCGCCTCGTCCGAAGATTCGGGATGCTCATCATAGGGTGCGGCGAACGGCCCGATCACCTCCATCAAGAGCTCAGTCGTGGTCTGCTGGATCTCGGCACCCTTGATCTTGAGCATGGAAGAAGCCCCATTGGGCTTACCCTTGCCGTCCTTGTCTTCATCCGCGACAACGCGCAGCTGCGTGAGCTCAAGTGCCTTCAGCTCGATCTCGCAAGCGGCGAGCTTCTCCCGGAACGCGGGATCCTCAATTACAGGACGGCCATAAGACTCAATATTCGAGGCTAGCTTCTTGATGCGACGGATGCGTTCCTTGGAGACGCCGACGCGCGCAATGCCACAGCGCTCATTGCTGAGCAGGAACTTTGCGTAATCCCAACCCTTGTTCTCCTCGCCGACGAGGTTTTCCACGGGCATCTCGACATCGTCGAAGAACACCTCATTGATCTCATGGCCGCCGTCGATGGTCTGGATCGGGCGCACGGTGATGCCCTTGCTCTTCATGTCGACCAGGATGAAAGAGATGCCGGCCTGCTTCTTCGCAGCCGGATCGGTGCGGCAGATACAGAAGATCATATCGGCATATTGCGCGAACGTGGTCCAGGTCTTCTGTCCATTGATGATCCACTTGTCTCCTTTGCGTTCGGCTTTTGTCTTGAGCGAAGCTAGGTCGGAACCAGAGCCAGGCTCCGAGAAGCCCTGGCACCACCAATCGTCGATGTTCGCAATGCGCGGCAGATAATATTTCTTTTGCGCCTCGTCGCCGAAGGTGTAGATGACCGGGCCGACCATACTCACGCCGAAGGCGAGCGGCGTCGGCGCCGGATACATCTGCAACTCTTCCTTGAAGATGTAGTGTTGCACCGAGGTCCAGCCTGTGCCGCCATATTCCTTGGGCCAGTGGCTAACGCCCCAGCCCTTCTCGTTGAGGATCCGCCACCACGTGACCATTTCCTCCTTCGAGACATCGCGACCTTCTACCATCTTGCGCAGCATCGCCGGCGGCACACTGTCGCGCAGGAACTGCCGTACTTCCTCCCGGAACGCTTGCTCTCCTTCTGTAAATGCAAGATGCATCCGATTCTCCTGTGAAACAAACTTGTAGCGAACATCGAGGCAGCTATTCCGGGCACGCGCCCGAAATCAGTCACTTACATCGGACAGCTACCTATCCAGGGATGCCAATGCGAATCGGCAGCAACATTGGGCCAAACCGGACAAAGGACACACCAATTTTTCTCGTCTTTCAGGGCCATGCGAATCATCACACTCGTCTTGGAATCTCCGCGAGCCAGCCATCACCGATGTCGGCCATGCGGAGGAGCTCGATTTGCCGATGCTTTCTTTCCGAAAGGCGACTTGTCTCACTGAGGCATGTTTCTCTCCATGAATCGATCATCAATGATTGCGCGGCTACTGCCACGCTCGTTTCTCTTTCATAAAAGGGCAGCCCTCTTAGCTGACCAAAAGCATCGCTCGTCTTCGCGCGTATGAATGCAGACAGCCCTACCTCACTCAGTGTTGCCGTCTCTCAATAGCAATGGCCGTGCCAGCGGCGTCCAAACGCTTTAAGACTCCGAATTGCTTTGAAGAGAGTTCGCCCAGAGCTAGCAACGGCCGGTGTTTTGAGGCCGACAGCTGTCGTGCCGTTGATAGCAATCGGACAAAGATTGGCGATCGTTTGCGCCAAAAGGCTGTGTCGCGGCAGCTCGCGGAGCCGAATTGCTAACTGTTGAACAGAACGTGTCAGGCCGATGCGAGAAGACGTCGCCTGCTGAAAATAATCGGAATAACCAACAGCACTTGACTCTAATGAGAGCTGTCTGGATAGGGCGTAGCGGTAATCAGGTCGTCGGAGCGTTAATGAGCCGCGTGCCGAGTTTATCAGGACCGACTGTAATAATGACAGGCTTGTGGAAACGCTTGCAGATGTGTTGACTCGCTCTCGCTCTCGCTGGCGACGGGCGCCGGAAGCACCGCTGTTCATCTTTGATCGCAATTAGCCAGCACTTGCTCGTGTGCGCACCTTCCGTGTACGATTCTCAATATCTTTCATTCAGAAGGAGAAGCGAGACTTTTTGACGATGCGGACAGAAGTCCTTGCTGCATGCCCCGACGCGCCTAGCTGGAGCCAGAACAATCCTGACTTCGCCGATCAACAGCTTTGCCCGAATATGCTCCAGGGCCGAGAGACGGATGGCTACCGCCTCGGCACGCAGGGCCGTGATCTCTGCTTGCATGGTTCTCGCGTTGCTGGTTAGGATTAACGAGACGACCTTGCAACGCCTGCGTGCGCAGGATGTCTGCCGTGGGCATCGCGATCGCGACTCTCGAAGCGGCCATGATCACGAGACAGTTTGTACGTACGCAAAGGCTCAGCGTCGCTCGCGCACCGAGCCCTCCTGCGCGACGGAGGCAACCAGAGTTCCGTTTGGCTTGAAGATCAAGCCGCGCGTGAGGCCGCGTCCGCCTTGTGCGCTTGGCGAATCCTGCGTGCAAAGCAGCCANTCGTCGGCGCGGAATGGGCGGTGAAACCACATTGCGTGGTCGAGGCTTGTGCGGATATCCCGCTTGTCGAACGGCGTGCGGCTATAGCGCGCCGTGATCGCATCCAGCAGTGGGTAATCCGAGGCATAGGCCAGCGCGCACATATGCAGGGCCGGATCATCAGGCAGCTTCGTGGCGGTCTTCATCCAGACGTGAATGCGGCCATCGTCGATCTTCTGACCAGCATAACGGACAATTTCGACCGGGCGCAGTTCGATTGGGCGGTCGGATTCATAATAGCGTAGGATAATTTCCGGCATCTCGGAAAACATCGGATGCTTGAACAATTCCTCCGCCGTGAGTGTTTCCGGCGGCGGCACGTCAGGCATCTTGTCCTGGTGGTCGAAGGCGCTCTCCTCCTTGGTGTGGAACGACAGCATGATCGAGAAGATCGCGTTGCCATGCTGGATTGCGGTGACACGCCGGGTCGAGTAGCTCTTGCCATCGCGCAGTCGTTCGACCTGGTAGATGATCGGCACCTGCGGGGCGGCGGGCTGGATAAAATAACAGTGGAGTGAATGCGGCAGCCGTCCTTCCACCGTGCGGCATGCCGCGACCATTGCCTGCCCGATTATCTGGCCGCCAAACACCCGTGGCGAGCAGGTGTTCGGACTGTTGCCGCGAAACAGGTTCACCTCGATCGGCTCGAGGTCGAGAATTGCGAGCACGTCGATCAGGCTCTGGGACATATGGCGCCCTTGGGTTGTTTGCGTCATTCCGGGGCATTCGGGAACACGAGTGAACCCGAAATCTGGAGATTACTGATCAGATTCCGGGGGGCGGCCCTTTCGAGCAGTACCGGAATGACGGCGTCGCCTTTTGGGCCCGCGCCTCGTACATCTGTTTCGCGACTTACAGACGCGGCCAAGCTTCAATCGGCCGATCGCACTCAACAGTGCTGCGCCTATGGCATTGATTTGCACAAATCGATAAGTTTCATTTTGAACTCTTGCTGTGACTGCGGGATTTGGAATGGAGTCCCTCACAGTCCCCAGCAATTGGCGTGCCAAAAAACGCTATCCGAGCCTTGCTTGAAGATAT
>NZ_KB902804.1:0-76779 GCF_000379585.1 Bradyrhizobium sp. WSM2793
TGTTCCAGGCGAAGGAAGAGCCGCAACAACTCCTCCTTCGACTGTCCGAAGTCCGCCATGTCCGAGCACGAATCCGCCCCGCACAACGTCGCCGCCAACGCGATGAACAGTACTTCCAGCAGATCATGCCGGGCATTGTCCGCGCGCGGGTCCGGCAACCGCCGAAAGGCCTTTCTGAACTTCTGCATCCGACCCCCTCCGTCTTCCGGGAGTCGTCTTCAGAATCCGTCTTGCCTTCCAATGCAATAGCTAGACAAAACCCATATGCGATTCCCCTGCCCTGGAGGGGGAGGGTCGATCGCGCGTAGCGCGAGCGGGGTGGGGTGATTTCTCCCCACGAGCAGCGTTCGATGAGGAGAGACCGTCACCCCACCCCGTCTCATGTCTCGCTTCGCTCGATATGAGCCGACCCTCCCCCTCCGGGGGAGGGTAAGCGTGCGCTTCCCGCAACGAGAGAGGAAGGAGGCTCACCAAAAGGTCTACGTGGGCCTCACCTCGCCGCCCCCTCCGTGAACGCCGTCTCGATCACCTCACCAAAAGGCTGCCACGACCGCCCGTCGAACTGCACCAGCCGCATCTGCTTGATCGGCAGATAGTTGTTCGGTGAGGTATTCATCCTGATGTTGGGCAGCGCGACGGAAGGGTTGTACCCCCTCAGCGAAGCCGCCTGACGCATGATGTTCTCGCGTGACAGGTCGTCGCCGCATTGCTTCAGCACCTGCGTCAACGCCTCGGCCGCGGCGTAGCCGAAGACCGCGGCGCTGTTGTTGGTGCTTTCGACCTGATGGTACTTGTCCATGAAGGCGAACCATTCCTTCATGGCAGGATCGTCTTTCCAGGCGGGGTCGCTGGGGTCCTTCAGGAAGGCCGCCGAGATCACGCCGGCCGAATTCTCCAGGCCTGCGGGCGCCATCGCATTGGCGATCGAGGCGGAAGTATCGTTGACGATGAAGACCGGACGCCAGTTGAGCGAAGCCGCGAGCCTGATCACCTTGGATGCCGTCGACGGCACGCCGAGAAAGACGAAGATATCGGCACCCGCGCGCTTGAGGATCGAGACGTGCCCGTCGAGGTGCTCGTCACCGATGTCAAAGGCGATGTCGACGAGGACATGGCGGTTCAGATCGCCAAGTCCGTCCTGGATTCCCTTGTAGAGCATGCGTCCGAACTGGTCGTTCTGCCAGAGCACGACGATCTTCTTCCTGGGATAATAGGCCTGAATGTAGTTGGCGTAGATGCGCCCCTCCGACCGGATCGACGGCTGCCAGCCCATGGTCCAGGGGAAAGCCCTGGCCTGGCTCAGCTCCTCGTCGCCGGAGGCGACGAAAAGCTGCGGCACCTTCTTCTCGTTCAGATACCAGCGCGTGGCGAGATTGCCGGGCGTGCCGAACGACCCGAACATCAGGTGCACGTCGTCCTTCTCGACCAGATTGCGCGTCAGCTCCAGCGCGGTCGACGGATCGGAATTGTCGTCACGCGTGATGAAGCGGATCTTGCGGCCATTGATGCCGCCGCGCGCGTTGACCATGTCGAAATAGGCGGCCTCCGCCTGACCGATCGCGCCGAATTCAGAGAGCGCTCCCGAATACGGCATGACGTTGCCGATGCGGATTTCCTTGTCGCTTGTGGGTTGGTCTGGGCGTTGCTCGGACATCGCGCCAAGCGACGCGAGTGCGGCGATCAAAACGAACAGCAGTCTGCCGGTGACGCGCATGCTCGACACCTTGTCGTTGGCCCCCAACGAGGTCGGCTCAGTCCGCACCAAGGCGAGTTGATCTAGATCAGGCGTTTGGCAATCGTGTGGCTTGGCAGCCCGCTTCAATACAGCGCAGGACCGTACAGAAATGGCAGGCGTGCTGACACGCCGCTACGGCAGCCCGCGCGCCTCGAGCTGATGCACCAGCAGCAGGGTCGGCTCGGCGAGGCTGTCGCCGGAGCCGTCCAATCCGAAGGCGGAGGCGATGCCGTCGCGGCTGCGCAGCAGCGCGCTGCGTGGACAATGGCCGGCGCCGCAGAGCGTCTTCTTCAGGGTCTCGCCCTGCGTCACGAGGCCAGGGGAATCGTCCGCGGCCCAGGCCAGCACGATCGGCACATCGACATTGAGGATGCCGGGGAATACCGAGCGCGCGTTGTACTGGCTGGCGTCGCCGCCGAGATAGGCCTTCTCGCTGTCGCTGGCGTCCTTGCCGGCACGGTAGATGCCGGACACCAGCACGACGGCAGCAACATCGGCACGGTCGGCCTGGAGCTCGGGATGCGCCAGCAGGGTTGCGACATGGAACGCACCGGCGCCGTAGCCGACCGCGACGATCTCGCGGGCGTCGCCGTTGAACAGGTCGATATTGCCGTGAACCCAGGACAGCGCCGCCGCCACGTCGGTCGCTCCCATCGGCCAGGTCGCTGCGGGGGCCAGGCGATAATTGACGCGCACCCCGATCATGTCATTGCGGGCGGCAAAGCACATGGCCTGGTCCTGGATCTGGCGCGACAGCTCGGGGGCGGCGCGGTCACCGGTGAAACTGTCGCCGGCCACGAACAGCAGCACCGGCCGCGGCGTATCCGCCTTGGTCGTGTTGGCGGCGACGTCGAGCACGTTGGCCTCGTTTTCGCCGTAGCGCAGGCCCCGCGAGAAGGTGACCTGCTCGCACAGCCGCGCGGTGCCGCCGGCGGTGGTGTCGGAATCGGTCAGGCCTATCTGGATGAGGTCGGAGGGCGGCGTCAGCCGCGCCGGCAACGGGCCGTGCGCAGAAGCTGTCGTAATGGTCAGAAACAGGAAAAAAGCGAGATAATTCTTCATTTGGTGCCGGCCTTTGCGCCCCCCATATTGGTTCGCCGGTTTGGCCTGTCTTTTCAATTCGCCTTATTCGTCCGCCTTGAGGCGATTTCACGGCACCTTTGGTTCGGCGACAGCAAAGCGATCACCCCGAAAGCCCACCGCCGTCGCGTGCGAGATTTTCGGCTGGCGCCCGCCCGCCAGCGGCCTCCGGGCGCTCTGGCGACGACGTGGCCCATGTGACGACGTGGCCATGTGAGGACAGGTTGCGGCCCCCCGCATCCATGGCTTCCGGGGTCTCAGGCGGCGCTCTTGCGCTTGGCTGGCTTCTTCGTCGTCTTCTTTGTCGTCTTCCTGGCCGATTTCTTCTTTGCCGTCTTCCGGGCGGCGAGATAGGCCTCGACCTTCCTGGAGGAATGGCCGGCCGCGGCGACGGCAGCTTTCAGCTTGGCCGGGGTGATCTTGAATCTCTTCGACCAGTAACGGACCTCATAGGCTTCGCTCAGCGCGATCCGGCTCTTGTCGGAGGCGCGGTGCTTCTGGAGCTTGATATACGCCTCGACCTTTTTGGCGGAACGGCCGACCTTCTTGACGGCGTATTTCAGCTTGGCCGGGGTCACCTTGAACTTCTTCGACCAGTAGGCGACTTCATATTTTTCCGTGAGCGCAATCAGCGCCCGATCGGCCCCGCCGCGCTTTGCCTTGTTGTCGGCCATGCTTCCCTCCTGCCGCGGAATGCGTGCTGCCAATCTAGCATGCAACCGGATTCGGAAGGCAAGACGCAAGCCGTGCGGTGATTGCGCAAGGCAGCGGTTTTGCACCGATGTGTCAAACCCTTGTGCGGCGTGGCCACGCCTCGGGCAGAACGGGCGTTCTACTTTGCATGGGGTTGTTTTCGCATTTTTTGTTTGGCCGGCCGCGTTAGGCCCGCTTCATCGTCCGGAACGTGATGGAGTAACGCCGCGCCTCGCCCGGCGGGATACTGTGCTCCCATTGCGAGCGCGCCTCGCCCTCCATCATGTACAGCGAGCGCGGCTGGGCCTCGAGCGTGTGGCGCTGCCATTTGTCGCCGCTGCGGCGGCGGAAGCGGAATTTGCAGGCCGAGCCGAGCGACAGGCCGAGGATCTTGTCGAAGTGAGGCTTGTCGCGGTGCCAGCCGATGCCGACGCCGGCCTCATACTCGGTGCAGAGCACCTGCCGGACGCTGGCCTCCGGCAGCCCGGCCCAGGCCTCGGCCTGACGCGCGATGGGCAACAGCCAGTCCGGGATCGGCTCCGCCTCGGCGAGCCGCTGCAGCGTGTAGTCATAGCGATAGCCGAACGACGCCACCCGGCGGTTGCCCTCGAACGCCCCGAACTGAAAACGCTCGAGCGGCAATGTTGCGATGCGGCCGATCAAGCCTTGCTCGACGGCGGTTTCGATAAAATTGTCCGCGTAGCGAAGACCGGTAGGGCCTTCGTCAGGGACGGCGAACAAGCCAAGCTGCGTCATGCCTCGCATTTCCGTGATGGAACCTAATGGCGGCTGATGCGACTTACATATGACGCGGGGAGAAACGTGCGAGGCTGTCATGGCACACAAGCATACCGCCGATCCGGCAGAGATCATGCGGGCGACCGGTCATCCTGAGCTGGAATATGCCGCCGGCTGGACCATCGCGGGTTTGGTCACCATCGGCACCATCGTCGCGGCGTGGGTGTTCGCGATCTAGGGCATGATCCGGAAAAGTGTGAAGCGGTTTTCCGAGCAGATCATGCCCAAATAAAAGCTGAGGGGCGATGACCTCATCGCGCCTCAGGCGACAGGGAATTGCAGCTCGAAGGCTGCGCCCTCGTTGGTCGGCTTCAGCCTGATCGAGCCACCATGGCTCGCCATCACCGCGCGCGCGATCGCAAGCCCCATCCCGGTGCCGCCCTGGTCGCGGCGGGTGGTGAAGAACGCATCAAAAATCCTGTCGCGGTTCGGTGCCGAGATCGGCTCGCCGTCATTGCTCACTGTCAGACGCAGGGTCGTGCGCTCGTCCACAGCCTCCAGCCTGATCGTCCCGGCCTTGTGCCGCATCGCGTTGTCGGCGAGATGCGACAGCACGATCAGCGCCTTTTCGCCGGACATGCCGATCGGGCGGTCGAGGCTGCCGCTGGCCTCGATGGAGCTTGCCGGAAATCTGTTCCTGAGATCGGCGATCACGGGGGCAAGCTCCGTGCGCTCGTTCTGCGGCAGGCTCTCGGCGCGCGCCAGATCGCGCAGCCGCTGCGCCATCGCCTCCAGCCGCTGGGTGTCGGACAGGATGTTGGCGATGAATGTCTTCTGCTCGGCCGGCGTCAGTCCGTCAGACCTGCCTTGATACGAATCCTGCAGCAGCTCGGCCGCGCCCTTGATCGAGGTCAGCGGCGATTTCAACTCGTGGGTGAGATGGGCCGAGAATGTCGCGATATAGTCGGAACGTCGCGCCAGCTGCTCGGCCATGCCGAGGAAGCTGTGCGAGAGCTGGGCGAACTCGCGCGTGCCGTAATGCCGGAGCGGCTGGAAGGCCTCGCGGTCGCCGCGGCCGATCCGTGCGGCGCGGTCGATCAGCTCGCGCATCGGCAGGGTGATGGTCCGCGAGAACACCAGGCCGATCGCGATCGTGCCGAGGATGACGGCGAGCCCGGCCAGCACGAACTTGGCACGCTCCTGATAAAGATGGTCGAAGATGTTGCTCGGCGTCCGCGTGGTGTAGATCACTCCCGCGACGCGGTTGTTGACGATGACGGGCATCGCCGAGAACACGTGCACGCCGAGGCCGCGGCTGAAGGAATAGATCGGCGGCGGCGGCTTGTCCGGCACACGGTTGCGCAAGGTGGCGCGGTATTGCCCGTGCAGTGCTTCCGCGACCTCCTCGATATGGGCGAGCGATTGGCCGACCTCCTGGCGCCCGGCGATGACGACGCCCTGCGGATCGAGGATGCGGAAGCCCGCCAGCGTCACCTTCTGGGTCTCGCGGATGATCGGCGTCAGCCTTGCGCCGATCTCGACATAGGCCGCCTGCGCCGGATGAGGCGCGGCTTGCGCATCCGGCCGCCGCCGCAGCAGATCGTTGGCGGTGAGATCGAGCGCGGGGCGGATCGGGGTGACCTGGTCGCCGGGGTCGGGCAGCACGTTCGGCGGCACCTCGGCGCCGAGCGTCAGGCCGCTGTCGAGCCTGGCCGTGACCTCCTGTGCATAGATCGTCGCCAGCACGCGGCTTTGCGCGATCAGCTCGGCCTGGGTCTGGCGGATTAACTGGTTGTCATAGAGGCGGAAGAAGAACAGGCCGACCAGCGGCAGCACGCCTACGGTGGTCAGCACCGTGAAGATCACGAGGGCCAGCGACGGCCGCCATTTGTCGGGCGCCGCGCTCATGCCGCTTTCTCGCAGCGGCCGAGCTTGAAGCCGACGCCGTGGATGGTCTCGATCACGTTGTCGCAGGCCAGCGCGGCGAGCTTGGCGCGGATGTTGCGGATGTGGCTGTCGATGGTGCGGTCGGAGACCTGGATGTTGAGCTGATAGGCCGCCCGCATCAGCTGCTCGCGGTTGAAGACCGAGGTCGGCCGGGTCAGGAACGCGCGCAGGATGCCGAATTCGATCGCGGTCAGCTTCAGCGGCGTGCCGGCAAAGGTCGCGACATGCTGCTCGGGATCGATCAGCAGTCCGCCTTGCGACAGCGCGGCCGGACCCGCCTTGATCTCGCCATTGCGCGGACTGAGCCGGCGCAGGATCACGTTGACCCGCGCCACCAGCTCGCGCGGGCTGAACGGCTTCGTCACGTAGTCGTCGCCGCCGATCTCGAGGCCGAGGATGCGGTCGATCTCCTCGTCGCGCGCCGACAGGAACAGGATCGGCACGTCGGACGTCTTGCGGATCTCGCGGCAGACATCGAGGCCGTCGAACTCGGGCATGCCGATGTCGAGCACGATCAGATCGGGCCTGTCGGCGGCAAAGCGGCTGAGCGCCTCCTTGCCGTCGCGGGCCTCGATCACGTCCATGCCGGCCTTCTTCAGCGCGACGCGGATGACCTCGCGGATATGGCCTTCGTCGTCGACGATGAGAATGCGATGCGCCAAGAAACTCTCCGCTCACCCTGCCGGCCGGCTGCCGGTCTGATCTTTCACCTGCGCGTCCAGCCTGCGCTGCAGTCGCCAGCTCCGAAAGCCCCAGCTCCGCCAGGCCAGATCCCGGCGCTGCTGTTCTACAAGGCGGTCGCGTCGCGACACAAGACAGCTCTCGCTGGCGCCGGGCCGAAGTGCGATGGCCCTGTCGATGGCGGGGAGTGCCTGCGGTCCGAGCGTCAGGAGATAGTCGATGTCGATCTGCACGCCGTTGCCCGATGCTTCCCGGCTGTGGCTGACATTGTAGTCGGCAATGAAGGCATTGAAGTTCACGAGTGAGCAGCCATAGAGCACGATCGCGAGCGCGATCAGATTGACGCCCACGAGCCATTGGTTCGACCGGTTGAGGGCGATGCGGGTCACGATCAGGACCAGTCCGAGCGCGACCAGCCCCATCCAGATGAAGGCCGCGATCCGCCAGTAGGTCAGCATGTAGATGTCGACGTAGAGGTTGAGGCGAAGGATGGAGGAGGCGACGAGAAGCACGTTCTGCCCGACCCAGAGATAGACCAGCGGGCGGATCACTGGCGATTTCTCAGCCGGCCCGCCCGGGCGCATCGCAACAAGCACGAAAGCCGCCGCGAGCAGGGCGGTCACGATCAGCGGATAGGCGCCGCGATGCGCATAGCCCGCATAGGTCAGATTGTCCGGCAGCGCCATATGGCCCCAGAGATAGATGCCGTCGAGAGTGGACTGCGCGGCGAACAGCAGGTTGAACAGGATCAACGAGCGCAGGATGGTGGAGGGGCCAAGAAACTCCGCCGAGACCAGCGGCGGGAGCGGCGGCGGCACAGGTCCGTCCGCGACGGCGGTGGCGACTATGGCTTTGCGCCGCCAGCGCACATGGATGAACGGCCAGACCAGCGCCAGCATCAAGGCCCAGAACAGGACGCGCGGGATGCTGATATATTGGAGGATGAGTTTCGGATTGAGCAGGGACACCCATTGCTCGATCACCGGATTGGCCGCGGCGAACAGCGCGACGAAGACCGTGCTGAGTGCTGCAGGGGGCAGCCAGCGCGCGATGCCGCGGGTCAGCGCCGACGCGTTGAACCCCTGGGGCGCATCGAGGAAGAACCTGAAGGGGCCGAGCAGGACGAAGTTGCGTAGCGCGCGGATGCGGTCGGCGAGCCCGGTGGTCTCCGGATTGGTCGCCAGCAGCAGGGCGATAAGCAGCGCCGCGCCGAGGATCAGCAACGAGATCGCGTTGAGCTCCTCGACGGCCGGTGCGAGGCCGGCGATGAGAATGGCTGTGGCGATCAGGGCGCGCCGCAGGTTCAGGGCCGCGTGATTGAAGAGCACCGACACGCAAGCGGTGGCGACGGCAAAGAGGGCCAGCGATACGCCGATCCGGTGGCCATAGAACAGCCAGTCCGCCAGTGCGGCCAGCACCAGCGCGAGGCCGAGCTTGGCAGGAATGGAGGAATGCCTGAGCGGCTGGAGGTCCGCTGCTATCGTCGAAGCCAGGCTCGTCATGTCCAGAAGACCTTTCGTGATGGGTGGCATCACGAAGTTTGAACGGTGCTTGTGCAGAAGCCGGGATCATCGTCTGCACGGTTTCAGGAGTCTTTTGCAGTTTTCGTGCAGGCGCGCTTTTGCCTCTCGCGCGGCGCAAATCGCTTTGATAGGTGCGAAGCATCGCCACTCCCAGCGCGTGATGCATCATGCAATTCCTCCGCCGTATCGGTGTCATTCTGCTCTGGCTTGCCGCACCCCTCGTCGCATTCGCGGCCGCGAACAAGAACGATCCCTATCTGGTCCCGTTGCGCGGCGCCGGAAACATCGCGCTTGTCGTCGCAAGCATCGCGATCGTCATTCTCCTGCTGCGCCGCGGGCGCTGGCGTAGTATCGCGGGCAAGCTCCTGGTCACGCTCTGGTGCTTGCCGCCGCTCCTGATGTCCGCGGCACATCTGAAGTTCGAGCTGCGCAAGCACGACGTTCTCGGGGCAAGCGCCGCCGAGGCGCGACAGCTCGGGCCTCATTTCATGGTCGGCTATTCCTCGTTTCCCGAGGTCGCGCGGCTGGCCGAGCAGGGATTGATCGGCGGCGTCTACGTGACCCGGCACAACATCCGGGGCCGGACGATTGCGGCGCTACGTGCCGAAATCTCGGCGCTTCAGGACAAGCGGCGCGCGGCGGGCCTGCCGCCGCTGGTCGTCGCTGCCGACCAGGAAGGCGGCATCGTCGGGCATCTTGCCCCGCCGCTCACCAAGGTGCCGGCGCTGGCGACGCTCACTGGGCTAGCTCCCGACGACCAGCAGGCCAAAGCCGAAGAATTCGGCCGCATTCACGGACATGAGCTCAGCGCGCTTGGCGTCAACCTCAATCTCGCGCCGGTGCTCGACCTAAAGCCGCCGGCGAGGCGCAATCGTCTCGATTTTCACACGCTGATCGGCCAGCGCGCAATTGCAACCGATCCTGCTGTCGTCAGCACGATCGCAAGCGCCTATGTCCGCGGGATGGAAGAATCCGGCGTCGGTGCCACGCTCAAGCATTTCCCGGGCATCGGCCGCGTGCGCAACGACACGCATCATTTCAGTGCCAATCTCGATACGCCGGTCGGGGAATTGGAAGTCACCGACTGGCTTCCGTTCCGCGAGGTGCTGTCGCATTCGCGTAGCGCGCTGATGGTCGGGCATGTCACGCTGACCGCGGTCGATCCCGACCGCGCCGCCTCGCATTCCAAGCGCGTCGTCGATGGCATTCTCCGTGACAAATGGGGCTACCAGGGCATGGTGATGACCGACGACCTCGTGATGGGTGCGATCTACCAGAACGATGTCTGCAAGGCCGTGGTCGAGGCGATCAATGCCGGCGTCGACCTGCTGCTGGTCGCCTATGACGGCGCGCAGTTCTACCGAGTCTTCGCCTGCGCTCTGGACGGCTTACGGCAGGGCAGGCTCGATGCGGCGATGCTGCGCGCCAGCGCGACGCGGCTGGAAAGAGGGTTTCCGGTCGAGCAGGCACGCGTAGGCTCGGGCGCGATCAGCCTCGCCCGCCAGGACTAAGGCGTGTACTCATTAATAGACTGACTGCCGTCTGCTCAAACTCTCAGCAGCGGCGGAATAGCGGATATAGCCCGATGTCGCAGAAGGGCAAAAATCGGAAATCGCCGCTTCATTCGATCACCTCATCGGCCTGAGCAAGTAGCATAGGTGGCACCGTGAGATTGAGCGCCTTGGCAGTCTTGAGGTTGACGAATAATTCGAATTTTGTTGGTTGTTCGACGGGAAGCTCCGCGGGTTTCGCTCCTTTGAGAATTTTGTCCACGAACCCAGCGATGCGACGGTTAAAGTCGATAATATCTGCCCCATAAGAAATTAGTCCACCGAGTTGCGCAAACTCCTTACCGATGCCCATCATGGGCAGGCGACGCTCTGCGGAAAAGTCGACGATGCGTTTTCGTTCAATGAAAAGCATCGGGCTCGGGAATATGACAAGTGCATCCACGTGGTCTCCTGCGATCGTGGAAAATGCCTGATCCAGCTCGCCGGGGCCGTTCACGGCGACAAGGCGCAGCTGCACTCCAAGGGTCCGGGCCGTTGTCTCTGCCTCATTCATCATGTCGGTCATCGTGCGCTCGCCATATGCAGTGGGGTGCCAAAGACCGGCTATCCGCGAGGCCATTGGTACCGCTTCCTTCAGGAGTGCAAGGCGTTTGGGGACAAGCTGTGGGCCAAGGAAGGTTAAACCCGTAACATTTCCTCCCGGCCTCGCAAGGCTCGCAACGAGCTTCTCTCCAACCGGATCGCCCATAACTGGCACCACAATGGGAATCGTGGCCGTCTCTTGCCGCAACGCGCGGGCAGCGAGCGAATTCGATGCGACGATGAGGTCGACGTTGAGACCTACCAGTTCACTCGCGATAGCCCGCAGTAGCTCTTCCTTCGAGTCGGCCGCTCGAACCTCTATGATTACGTTCCGACCATTGACATAGCCGTATTCGCCGAGTCCCGTATGGAAGGCTTTGAGGGACGCACGTGTCTGCTCAAGTGAACCCGTCGTTAGGAAACCAATTCGAGGTATCTTTTTGGGTTGCTGCGCCTGCAGAGCGGGCGGCCATATTGCGGTCAAGCCGAGTGTAATGATGAAATTCCGCCGCTGCATGCTCGAGCCCTCTCTACTGAGGTTTTCGCGGATCGTCCGCAGCATTCAGATAATCAATACCCGTTGGGCCGATGCCGGTGATCTGAACTTAGAGGGAGGCATCGTCGCGCTCCGACTAGAAGTGGATCATCCGATGCTACCCGAAGTAGTCGGCGCTCGCTATGGATCGAAAGCTCAGGGTGAGCACAATAAATCCGCTTTCGTGTGCATAGCATCCGACCTACCGCCTTCGGCGGGCCACACTGAACTGGGCTGTCTTGCCGTGATTCAAGCCCCTTATCGTGGGGGCGAATCATGCGTTACGAATTCACCGACAAAGAGTGGGCTGCAACCGAGTCGATGCTACCGAACGAGCCGCGCGGCGTGCCGCGGGTGTGATCGTCGTGTCCTCAATGGCATTTTCTGGATCTTGCGCTCTGGAGAGCCATGGCGCGATTTCAGCCCTTATCTTTACCGCGCCCGCAACAAAGTCGAACGGTTCTTCAATCGGATCAAGCAATGTCGTCGGGTTGCTACATGCTACGACAAGCTTGCAGCAACCGTCTTGCTTTCGTCCAGCTCGCATCCGTCCGGCTATGGCTGGCTGCGCGTAATGAGTCCACGCCCTAGCCTTTCACATACTGACGGTAGTCCGGCTCGCGGTGAAACCAGAACTCGTAGCCGGTGACGGCCCTCTGCATGGCGACGTCGTGGATTGGCTGGTTGAGCGGAACGATCGGCACGTCGCGGATGCAGAGCGCGATGAAGTCCTTCACGCACCGGTCGTACTCGGCTGCGTCCGCGGTGAAGCGGGCCTTGTCGATCAGCGCGTCCATCTCCTTGTTCTGGTAGGAGGAGATGTTGAAGATCGAGTTGTTGCCGTGGAAATTCCAGTAGAAGTAATATTCGGGATAGTCGAGCCAGCCGCTGAAACGGTTGAGCGCAAGCGGCAGCTCCTTCTTGTTTAGCGTCGTTCGCCAGTTCGCGCCGGGGATCTTCTCGATTGCCGCCTTGATGCCGATCTTGGCGAGGTTCTCCTGGATCAGGATCGCGGTGGGCTCGCCGACGGTCGCGGTGCCTGTGTCGAGCGACAAGGTCGTCTCCAGGCCGGAGGCGAAGCCGGCTTCCTTCATCAACGCCTTGGCCTTGTCGAGATCGGTGACATAGGGAAACGGCTGCGGCCAAACCGGCTTTGAAACGTCGGCGGCGCCGCCGTACATCGGAACGGCACGGCCGAAGAACGCGCTGCTCTGGATCTGCTCATACGGCATCGCCCAGGCGATGGCCTGGCGCAGCTTGGCGTTGTCGAACGGCGGCTTTGCGGTGTTCAGAGCAACGTACCAGAGCGCGTTGGGGATCGGCACGCCCGACACCCTGACCTTGCCTTCCCTGATCAGCTGGTCGAAATCGCGCGGCGCAAAGCCGCTCGACAAGTCCGCATCGCCTCGCTCCAGCATGGCGCGGCGCGTGCCGCCGGAGGGAACGTCGCGTGCGATCACGCGCCTGATCTTCGGCAACGGTCCGCTCTTCCAGTCGTCGAAGCGCGCCAGCACGGTCTCGCTACCGGGCTTCCAGCTCTCGATCCTGTAGGCGCCGCCGCCGGCCTCGTTGTTCTTCAGCCACGCCAGCGCCCACGGGTCTTCAACCGTCGCATTTTTCTTCGCCAGCTCGGAATTGATGATGAACGGCACCACGACGGCGACGTTGAACAGCAGCATCTTGTCCTTGCGGACATAGTCGATGCGGAAAGTGTGATCGTCGACGACCACGAACTGCTCGGGCTTTTCCAGCGATCCCGCCGATATTTGGAAGGTCGGAAAGCCGCCGACCTTCACCGCGCGGTCGAACGACCATTTCACGTCCTTGGCCGTAACCGGCGTCCCGTCGTGGAACTTTGCATCTTTTCGCAGGCGGAAGGTGCAGGACATGCCGTCGGCCGCGACCTCCCAGCTCTCGGCGAGTTCGGGCGCGAGCCTCTCGCGATCATACGACAGCGTTCCGTCCGGCAGCGTCTTGGAGGCGTAGGAGAGCAGGCGGTCGTAGCAATTCCACGATAGCCCGTTCACGGTCTGGTTGGAGCCGACGCCCTGCATGTCCAGCGAGTTCGGGCCCAGCTCCTGCACCACCAGCAGCGTC
Source organism: Bradyrhizobium sp. WSM2793 (assembly GCF_000379585.1). Taxonomy (NCBI): domain Bacteria; kingdom Pseudomonadati; phylum Pseudomonadota; class Alphaproteobacteria; order Hyphomicrobiales; family Nitrobacteraceae; genus Bradyrhizobium; species Bradyrhizobium sp. WSM2793. The sequence goes on from NZ_KB902804.1 coordinate 13,123, forward strand.
TCGCTCCGGCCCTGCGCCCAGGCGAAGGGAGGGGCGATGGCGCTGATGCCGGCGGCACCCACGCCGCCGAGCACCACGCTGCGGCGGCTGATATGGAAGGGTGAACTGCTCATGGGGGCCTCCTGTCCGGCAACTGTCCGGTATCGAGAGGCAAGGTGTGTGCCACCGGCACGAATGATCGTACCGTCTCCATGGCCGGCCGCCTCGCGCGACGGCGCGAGGCGGTTTCATTCGGTGCGCCGGTGCGTTGCGCCAGGCGCTTCCTATTCGGCCTGCTCCAGAGCGGCAGGCATCTTCGCAACCGACATCAGCGATCGCGCGACCTGATTGAGCAGGAGATCGGCGTTTTCCTCTTCGGCGAGGGATTTGGAGAGCAGGGCGACCACTGCGCTATGCCGGAGCTGCTGTGCCAGGTTGCGTGCGGTGGTATAGCCGGACATCTCGTAATGTTCGACGCGTTGAGCCGCAGAAATCAGTGCGAGGTCGGCGGCTGCGTCCTCTTTTTCTTCGCCTTCCTTCATGACCTCCTGGCCTTCCTCGATGAGGCCCATCATGCCCTTGCAAGGCTTGGCGCGCGCGTTCTCGCCGAGCAGCTCGAAGCATTCGTTGATGCGCTCGATCTGATTCTCGGTCTCGGCCAGATGCTGCTCGAACAATTCCCGCAGCTGGTCGAAGCGGGCGGCCTGCGCCATCTTGGGAAGCGCCTTGGTCAACTGCTTCTCGGCATGGAGAATGTCGCGCAGTTCATGGAGCAGCAGATCGGTCAGGCCGGCTTCGTCGACGGGCGGTGAGCTCTCCGTGACGATCGGCGTGCCGGCACCGGGATCGGCGGACTGCAGCGCGGGCGATTCCGTGAACACCCAGTCCTCACCCTCGTTCCAGGGACCGCGGGTGTCGATTTCGCCGTGCTCACCGCTGCCGGTGGAATCGTTGAAGTACTGGTTCACCAGGCCGGGCGTCGGCGCGATCCTGCCGACGCTGAAGGCCGGCTTCGACAGGCTTTCGAGCGCTCGCGCGAACGCCTTCATATGAGTGATCTCCCGCGTCATCAGGAACTGGAGCGCGTCCTTGCTGCCGGCGTCGTCGCAGAAATTGATCAGCCGTTCATAGACGATCTTCGCGCGCGCTTCGGCGGCGATGTTGCTGCGGAGGTCGACGTCGAGTTCGCCGGTGATCTTGAGATAGTCGGCGGTCCAGGGATTGCCTTGCGAATTGAACAGGTTGACGCCGCCGCCGCCGGCGATCGCAATCAGCGGATCGGCTTCCGCCGCCTGGCGGTCGTTCTTCGAAGGCGCAAGATGCATCCGTGCGAGACAACCGACGACTTCGAGATGGCTCAGCTCTTCGGTGCCGATATCCATCAAGAGATCCTTGCGGTCGGGGTCCTCGCAATTCAAACCTTGAATCGAGTATTGCATCGCGGCCGCGAGTTCCCCGTTGGCGCCGCCGAACTGCTCGAGCAGCATATTGCCGAAGCGGGGATCGGGTTCGTCGACACGCACGGTGAACATCAGTTTTTTGACGTGGTGATACATGGGAGGGCTCGCGCTCTGAGGGAAACTATGCGCGTCAACCGACCCTCGGAATGTTCGTTCCTACTCTCGTCGAGATTCAGATCCGGTGCTGCGCGAAGGTGTGAAGCGGAGCGCATATGCACGTTCGTTGGTGCAGGCGAGATCTCTACGATCCCGCTGCTGCGCGGTTCTACGGCGCCCGCGCGATCAGTCCGTCAATCATCGCGCGCACGAGGCCTGCGATTTCCTTGCGCAGCGCTGGTAGCGGCACGGCGACCAGCTTCTGCTCCAACCCCAGCGCCACCATGCCATGCACCGCCGAGAACAGGCTGCGCGCGGTGATGCCGAGCTCCTCCTGGCCGCGCTTTGGAAACAGCGCGGCCAGCGGCTGGTAGATGTGGCGGAACAGCTGCATCTGATCCGCGACGGACCAGTCGGGGACGACCTTGTCGGCCTCCATGCGGTGCTCGAACAGCGCGCGCCAGAGCTGGAGATTTTCCGCCGCGAAATCGCAATAGGCGATGGCGATGCGGACCAGCGTCTCCTGCGGCGAGGGGACGCCCGCGCCTTCCGCCTCGCTCAGCGCCTCGTCGAGCCGGAGCAACGTGCGCGACCCCACACGCAGGATCAGCTCGTCCATGTCGGCCACGAGATTATAGACCGCACCATTGGCGCAGCCGATCTCGCGGGCGAGATCGCGGGTTTTCAGCCCTGACAAACCACGGTCCGCGATCATCCGTTCCGCCGCCAGGATGAGCGCGGATCGAAGTTTCTCTCGACGTTCCAAGGCTTTAGACATATGTCGGCAAAATTCTTGAGCGTTGCTCAAATTTTTCTTGAACGATGTTCAAGGTTGTTGCTACAAGGGTTCTGTGAGCAACGCTCATAACAGGGAGCAACAGATGTTCAAGACCTTCGTGACACTTTTCCGCGGCAGCGTGGCCGCCGCCGGCGAAGAGCTGGAAGACCGAACTGCCCTTCTGATCCTCGACCAGCAGATGCGGGATGCGGCAGCCGCCGTCGAGCGCAGCAAGCGGACGCTGGCGCTGGCGATCGCGCAGGATCAGCAGGAAGGCCGCAAGCTCGAGGCGACGATCGCCCGCATTGCCGATCTCGAGACGCGCGCGGTCGCGGCGCTCGACGGCGGCCGCGAGGATCTCGCCAGGGACGCTGCCGAAGCCATCGCAGGCTTGGAGGCCGACCGCGATGCGGCGATGACGGCCCGCGCCTTGTTCGCGACCGAGATCGCCCGGCTGAAGCGGCACGTCGCAAGCGCGCAGGCCCGCATCACCGAGCTCGATCGCGGCCGCCGCGTCGCCCGCGCCTCGGAGGCGGTGCGCTCGCTTCGCCGCAGCGGCATCGAGGCGGCACGCCCTTACGAATCCACGCTGCCGGAGGCGGAGAGCACCCTGCGGCGCCTGCGCGAGCGGCAGGTGGAGGCCCAGGCGGCCGATGATGCGCTGGTCGAGCTCGATGCAGCCACCGGTCCGCTCGCCACCGCCGAGAGACTCGCCGAGCAGGGTTTTGGCCCCCGGCTGAAGACGACTGCGGACGACGTGCTGGTCCGGTTGAAGTCCAAGCGCGCGCCGACCGCGTGATCCCCAACCCCATCATCATTCGAACCAACAGGAGACGATCATGAACCAGAACGGCCAACCCCATAGCAGCGCCTGGGTGACCTTCACTTACGCGTCCTTCGCGGCTTCCGCGTTCCTCATTGCCATCGGCATCTTCTTCCTGCCGATCGACCTCTGGATGAAGGGCTATCTCACCATGGGCATCGTGATGCTGATCCAGACCTGCATCACCCTGACCAAGACCGTGCGCGACAATCACGAGAGCAGCCGGCTGGTGAACCGCATCGAGGATGCCAAGGCCGAACGGCTGCTGATGGAGGTTTCCAAGGCGGCTTGAAGAATGTGCCTTGCGCCAATCGGACGACGAGCAAGAGAGCCGCGGAGCGTCGCGCCGCAGCTCTCGCGTCTGCGACCACCCGGAATGACGTTTTGAACGGGCCTTCCGATCCGCATCCTGCATTGTACTTCGAACGCAGGTGCGTTATGGCTCTCGCGCTTTCCAGAGGCGGAGACGAGCTTTGTCGAAACAATCGCTGCGTGAGGAGGCCGAGCGCCTGATCCGCGAATCGATGGAAAAGAAGTCCATCGTCGTCAAGCAGGGCGCGACCCGCATCGAGGCCGTCTGCGGCAAGTGCGGCGCGCCGAACCGGGTCCAGGCGGAGAAAGGCCAGACCCGGGTCAAGTTCGCTTGCAAGAATTGCGGGCATCAGCAAGAGACGCTGTAGGCGGTTGCGAACTTACCGCGCCGCGAACACTCCAACCCTCATCCTGAGGAGCCCGCTGAAAGCGGGCGTCTCGAAGGATCGAGGCCGGGCTGCTGCAGCCGGGCCTGCATGGTTCGAGACGCGCGCAAGGGCGCGCTCCTCACCATGAGGGTCTGACAGTTATTTCCCTTCCACGAACCTGGTGAACGCATCCGCGTAATCCGGGTGCCAGCGCGACAGCGGCGGGCGGTTCTCGACGATGTCACCGGCGGCCCATTGCATGCGCTTCTCGTCGAGCGCTCGCGGCACGTCGTTGTCCGGGCACAGGATGTAGAAATCGCCCACCTCCAGCCGCGCCAGCATGAAATCGACCGTTTGCTCCGGCGTCCAGGCGCCGGCCGGCTTTTCGGTGCGCCCCTTCGCGGTGAGGCCGGTGAAGACGAAGCCGGGAATAAGCAAATGTGCCGTGACGCGACAGTCTCTCATGTTGCGCAGCTCGTGCTGAAGCGCTTCGGTAAATGCCTTCACGCCCGCCTTGGAGACATTGTAGGCGGGATCGCCCGGCGGCGTGGTGATGCCCTGCTTCGAGCCGGTGTTGATGATGAGGCCGGTCTTGCCGCGTGCGATCATGTTGGGCGCGAAGATGCGCGAGCCGTTGATGATGCCCCACATATTGACGGCGATGATGCGCTGCCAATTGTCGGGTTCGCCGAACAGCGTGCTGCCCGGCTGGATGCCGGCATTGTTCATGAGCAGGTCCGTTCCGCCGAACTGCGCGGCCACGGCGTGTTCCAGTTCCGTCACGCTCTCCGCGCTGCTGACATCGACGGCGAAGGTCATCACGTTTGTGGCGACCGTGACGGATGACAGTTTTGTCGCAGCGTCCGCCAGCCGTTTCTGGTCCACGTCCGCGATACACACCTTCATGCCGGCGCGCGCGAACGCTGCGGCGGCGGCAAATCCGATTCCGGATGCGCCACCTGTGATCACGGCGACATTGTCTTTGACGATGGCGGGATGTGGCATGGATCATCTCCGGGGAGGACTCTTCGTCGCGTTATAACATGGCAGCAGTCCGACCCTGCACAAGTTGGCATGGGAGGTCTTCGTTCGGCGCTGCCTTTACGCCTATCCGGCACGGCTGTATCCTTCATCCCAACGATCCCGCCCAGATCGAACCAATAAATCACCTGACAGGGAGTGCAGCCATGGCTGTGTCGCAGGCTATTCCGATCACGCGCCATCCGTTCGCGAATGGGTCCTACAAGCAGATGCTGATCGACGGGAAGTGGGTCGACGCAGCCTCAGGCAAGCGCTTCGAGACTCACAACCCCGCCACCGGCGAATTGCTCGCAACCGTCGCCGAGGGCGACAAGGAAGACATCGATCGTGCGGTTGCCGCCGCTCGCCGCGCCTTCGAGGGCCCCTGGAGCAAAGTGAAACCGTTCGAGCGGCAGAATCTGCTGCTCAAGCTCGCCGATCTCGTCGAGAAGAATTTCGACGAATTGTCGCAGCTCGACACCCTCGACATGGGTGCGCCTCTCAGCCGCACCCGGGCCTATCGTCTGCGCGCCGTCGGCATGCTGCGTTATTACGCCGGCCAGACCACGGCGATCCACGGCGAGACCATCGAGAACTCGTTGCCCGGCGAAATCTTCTCCTACACGCTGAAGGAGCCGATCGGTGTCGTCGGCGCCATCATTCCCTGGAACGGCCCGCTGACCGCGACGATCTGGAAGATCGGCCCGGCGATCGCGACCGGCTGCACCGTGGTGCTCAAGCCCGCCGAAGAGGCGCCGCTGACATCGCTGCGCATCGCCGAGCTGGCGATGGAGGCGGGCATTCCGCCCGGCGTCGTCAACGTCGTGCCCGGCTATGGCGAGACCGCGGGCGCGGCGCTCGCCTCGCATCATGACGTCGACAAGGTCGCCTTCACTGGCTCGCACGTCACGGGTCAGTCGATCATCCGCGCCTCCGCCGGCAACTTGAAGCGTGTTTCGCTCGAGCTCGGCGGCAAGTCGCCGGACATCGTGTTCGCTGACGCCGATCTCGATGCCGCAGTACCTGGCGCGGCGATGGCGGTGTTTGCCAATTCGGGGCAGATCTGCAGCGCGGGTACGCGCCTGTTCGTCGAGCAGTCGATCTACGAGGAGTTCGTCGGCCGCGTCGCCGAGTTCGGCAAGAAGCTGCAGGTCGGCAACGGTCTCGATCCCAATGTGCAGATCGGCCCGCTGGTGTCCGAGCAACAGCTCGAGCGCGTCACCGGCTATCTCGACATCGGCCAGAAGGAAGGCGCGAAGGCGCTCGCCGGCGGGGGCCGCGTCACCGAGGGGGCATTGTCGAAGGGCTTCTTCGTCTCGCCGACCGTGTTCGCGGGCGTTCAGGACAACATGCGCATCGCGCAGGAGGAGATTTTTGGCCCCGTCATCTCCGCGATCGCATTCAAGGACATGGACGAGCTGGTCAAGCGCGCCAACAACACCACCTTCGGCCTCGGTTCGGGCCTGTGGACGCGCGACGTCAGCAAAGCGCATGCGGTCGCAAAATCGCTGCGCGCCGGTTCGGTGTGGGTGAACTGCTACCAGGCCATGGACCCGGCCGTGCCCTTCGGCGGCTACAAGATGAGCGGCTATGGCCGCGAGTCCGGCAAGCAGCATGTCGAGGAATATCTCAACGTGAAGGCCGTCTGGGTCAAGACGGCCTAGCCCCTGTGCTCTCCGCCTTCCGCGAGAGGGAATATCTGCTTTTGTGGGGCGGCGCCTTTTCCGGGGGCCGCCCCTCGCTATATGATCCGCATCCTTCCAAAGTAATTCGGGGTCAGCATGAAATTCGAGGCGTTGTTTAGACCGTTGCAGGTCGGGCCGTACAAGCTTGCGCATCGCGTCGCGATGGCGCCGCTGACACGCATGCGGGCCGAGCGCGCGAGCTTTTCTCCGAGGCCGCTCAACGCCGAATATTACGGCCAGCGTGCGACGCCAGGCGGCCTGCTCATCGCCGAAGCCTCGCCGGTGCTCTCGCATGGCCGCGGTAATCCGGCGACGCCCGGCATCTATTCGGAAACGCAGATCGCCGGCTGGCGCAAGGTGACGGATGCGGTGCACGCCAAGGGCGGCATCATCTTCCTCCAACTCTGGCATGTCGGCCGCGTCTCGCATTCCTCGTTCCACGGCGGCGAGCTGCCGGTTTCGGCTTCGGCGATCCCGATCAAGGCAGAGGGCATGAAGGCGATGACGGCCGACGGCAAGATCTCGGACTATGAGACGCCGCGCGCGCTGGAGACCGAGGAGGTCAAGGGTATCGTCGAGGCCTTCAGGCAGGGCGCGAAGAATGCGCTCGCGGCCGGCTTCGACGGCGTCGAGATCCACGGCGCCAACGGCTATCTGCTCGAGCAATTCCTGCAATCACGCAGCAACCAGCGCACCGATCAATATGGTGGATCGATCGAGAACCGCGCGCGGCTGCTGCTCGAGATCACGCAGGCCGCGATCGACGTCTGGGGTGCGAACCGCGTCGGCGTGCGGCTGTCGCCGCATGGCATAGCCAATGATTCCGGCGAACCCGATCCGATGCCGCTCTACACCCACGTGGTGAAGGCGCTCGACAAGCTCGGCCTCGCCTATCTGCACTTCATCGAGCCGCGCTCGAGCGGCTCGGGTCGCGCCGAGGTCAACTGGCAGAACGTGCCGTCGGCGATGCTGCTGTTCCGTCCGCTCTACAGCGGCGTGCTGATGACCGCAGGAGGCTTCACCGGCGAGACCGCGAATGCGGCGATCGCCGATGGACACGCCGACATCATCGCCTTCGGCCGCATCTTCATCTCCAATCCCGATCTGCCGCGCCGCCTGCAGCACGACTATCCGATCACGCCGTACAACCGCGCGACGTTCTACGGCGGCGAGGAGAAGGGGTATACGGATTATCCTGTTTATGACGAGCTGACGCCGGCCTGATCTCTTCCGTCATCCGGGGCGATGCGCAGCATCGAACCATGGTGCGCAATTGCGCACCGGAGAATCTCGAGATTCCGGGTCTGGTGCTTCGCACCATCCCGGAATGACAGCAGGGAAAACACAAATGGCCAAAGCCGCAGCCGCCGCAGGCCTCGCCACCGGGCAATGCCTCTGCGGCAAGGTCACCTTCGAGATCGATATCCCTGCGCGCTGGGCCTGGCACGATCACTCCGCCTCCAGCCGCCGCGCTCACGGCGCGGCGTACGCGACCTATGTCGGCAGCTGGAAGAAGCGGTTTCGCATTACGTCAGGCAAGACGGCGCTGACGCGCTACGAGGACAAGTCCACCAGGACCACGCGCAGCTTCTGCTCGCAATGCGGCACGCCGATTGCTTATGAACGTCCGCGCGGTCCGCACATGGTCAACATCCCGCGTGCGCTCTTTAGGGAACGCACCGGCCGCCAGCCGCTCTATCACATCGCGATCGAGGAGCTGCAGGAATGGGCCTATACCGGCGAGCCGCTGGTGCCGCTGAAGGGTTTTCCGGGCGTGGTCTGGCAGCGCTCGAAAAAGAAGAAGCGGTCGGGTGGCGAGGACCCGTTCGAGCTGGGGCGGGAGGAGATGTAATGCGCAACGTACTCCGCTCTCGTGCCCCGGACGCGGTGCGGCACGAAGTGACGCTCCGCTGAGCCGGGGCCCATACGGCGGAGAATGCGGTGAGCAACTGGGTCCCGGCTCTGCGCCGCACCGCTGCGCGCTGCGTCGCGTCCGGGACACGAGCGGGGTTTCCATGCAACGCAGCCATGACCACGCTTCCTTGCGCGCCTCCCGCGACTTCGGCCATCATGCTTTCAGTCCTTGCGGCAACGTCCGCTCCTGGAGGAAACATGAAGAACAAGATCACCGGCCGCTCCGCCTTTCTCGCGCTGCTCAAGGACGAGGGCATCACGCATCTGTTCGGCAACCCCGGCACCACCGAGCTGCCGATCATGCATGCGCTGAAGGACCATCCAGACCTCACCTATGTGATGGCGATGCAGGAGAGCCTGGTCGTCGCGATCGCCGATGGCTATAGCCGCGCTTCGGGAAAGCTCGTCGCCTGCAACGTCCATGTCGCGCCCGGCCTCGGCAACGCGATGGGCTCGCTCTACAACGCCCAGTTCACGGGTACGCCGATGATCCTGACCGCCGGCCAGCAGGAGCAGGGCCATGGCCTGATGGAGCCAGTGCTGTATGGCCCGCTGGTGCGCATGGCCGAACCCCTGGTGAAATGGGCGGTGGAGGTGACGCGGCTGGAGGATCTGCCGCGCATCGTGCGCCGTGCCGCCAAGATTGCGACGACGCCGCCGACGGGGCCGGTGTTCATCTCGCTGCCCGGCGACATCCTGAACAGCGAAGCCGGGATCGATCTCGGCCGCTCCACCCGCATCGACGCGCGGACGAGGCCGTCGGACGAAGCGCTCAAGGCGTTTGCTGCGCGCCTGCTCAGGGCGGAGCGTCCCGTCATCGTCACCATGGACGAGGTGGTCAAGAGCGATGCGCTGAAGGAGGCCGCCGAACTTGCCGAACTGCTCGGCGCGGCGGCCTTTCAATCCTCGACGCCCTATGGCTCGCACTTCCTGTCGGAGAGCCCGAGCTTTGTCGGCACGCTGGCACGCGTGCAGAAGGTCGCGCGCGATACGCTTGCGCCATACGACCTCCTGATCGCGCTCGGCGGCGATCCGTTGCGGATGTCTGTTTATAGCGAGGTTGATGCGCTGCCGGATGGTCTCGGTGTCGTGCAGATCGGCCTCGTCGATTGGGAGATCGCCAAGAACTATGGCGTCGAGATCGCCCTGAAGGCGGATCTGAAGGAAACCTTGCGCGCGCTGATCCCGGTGCTCAAGGAGATGGGTGGCGCGACACTGGCGAGCCGCGCCAAGCAGCGTCTCGCCGAACTCGCGCCGAAGAACTGGACCGCACGCCGCGCGGCGCTGGTCGAGCAGATCGGCAAGAGCGCTGGTCGCACGCCAATCGATCCGGACTTCCTGGTGCTGCAGATGGTCGAGGCCATGCCTGACAATGCCATCCTCGTCGACGAAGGCCTCACCTCCAGCCGTCAAGTGACGGCGCTGCGGCCGCATCGCGATCGCTACGGTTATCACGGTCTTGCCTCGGGCGGCATCGGCTGGGGCCTGCCGGCCTCGGTCGGCGCCAGCATCGCCAATCCTGATCGGCCGGTCGTCTGCTTCTCGGGCGACGGCAGCGCGATGTATTCGATCCAGTCGCTATGGACCGCGGCGCATCACAAGCTGCCGCTCAACGTCGTCATCGTCAACAATGGCGGCTACCGCATCATCAAGCAGCGCCTGCTCGCCTTCCACGGCGACGACAATTATGTCGGCATGGATTTCGTCGATCCGCCCGTGGATTTCGCCGGCGTCGCCAAGGCGCTCGGCTGCGAGGCAATCAAGGTGAGCGATCCCCGCGAGCTGAAGGCGACGCTGGCGTCGGCGTTTGGCCGGCCGGGGACGAAGCTGATCGAGGTGATGGTGGACGGGAAGGTGTAGGGCAGGCTGCCTCCACGGCGTCGTCCCGGCGAACGCCGGGACCCACCGCGCGATCTATCGATTGCGGACAGAGCTAATCCCGAACAACGAGTCTTCGCCAAACCACTCCCTGGGGTTATGGGTCCCGGCGTTCGCCGGGACGACACCTAGGACGTGGCAACTACCCCTTCCTCCCCACCCTATATCCGGCCGCCGGATGCGGCGCATCGAGCCTTGCGCGGCCGGCGCCGAACAGCTTCTCCCGCAGCGTGCCCTTGGCGTATTCCGACTTGTACCGTCCGCGCCGCGTCAGCTCCGGCACCAGCATGTCGGCGATATCCTCGAAATCGCCGGGCGAGATCGCAAACGCGACGTTGAGGCCGTCGACGTCGGTCTTCTCGAACCAGTCCTCGATCTTGTCCGCGACCATCTCCGGCGTGCCGACCACGACAGGGCCGGCGCCGCCGATGCCGACATGCTCGATGACGTCGCGCACGGTCCAGACGCGGTCGGGATCGCCCCGGGTGACATTGTCGAGTGCACTGCGGCCGGCATCGTTCTGGACGTGACGGACCTGCTGGTCGAGCTCGTAGCCGGAGAAGTCGATGCCGGTCCATCCCGACATCAGGGCCAGCGCGCCTTCCGGATTGATATGCGACCGGTAGTCGGCATATTTCGCCGCGGCATCTGCTTCCGTGTTGCCGAGGATGATCGTCATCATGTTGAACATCAGGATCTCAGCCGGATCGCGGCCGACCGCGGCGGCCTCCTGGCGGATCGCGGCGACGCGCGGCCCGATGATCTTGGCCGACGGTCCCGACATGAACACGCATTCGGCATGCTTGGCCGCGAACTGCCGGCCGCGCGGCGAAGTGCCGGCCTGGTACAGGACCGGCGTGCGCTGGGGCGAGGGCTCGCTGAGATGGATGGTGTTGTTGATGCGGTAGTTCGCGCTCTCGTGATTGATGCGGTGAACCTTGCTGGGATCGGTGAAGATGCCGCGCTTGCGGTCGCGCAGCACGGCGTCGTCCTCCCAGCTCCCTTCCCAGAGCTTGTAGACCACCTCCATATATTCGTCCGCGATGTCGTAGCGGTCGTCATGCCCGGTCTGCTTGTCCTTGCCGGCGCCACGCGCGGCACTGTCGAGATAGCCGGTGACGACGTTCCAGCCGATCCGGCCCTCGGTGAGATGGTCCAGCGTCGACATCCGCCGCGCGAACGGATAGGGCGGCTCGAACGACAGATTGCTGGTGACGCCGAAGCCGAGGTCTTTCGTCACCGCGGCCATCGCCGAGAGCAGCAGCAGCGGCTCGTTCGACGGTGTCTGTGCTGCGTTGCGCAAGGCAGCGTCAGGACTGTTGCCGTAGACGTCGTAGACGCCGAGCACGTCGGCCAGGAACAGCCCGTCGAAACGGCCGCGCTCCAGTGTCCTGGCAAGATCGATCCAGTAGGGCAGGCGGTTATACTCGGCGGTGCGGTCGCGTGGATGAGTCCACAGGCCCGGCGACTGGTGCGCGACGCAATTCATCGCAAAGGCATTGAGCCTGATCTGCTTGGCCATGATCGTTCCCCGGCGCTCTATACTGAGCGCTCTTCGAATGGTAGATGTGCGCCCGAACTTGGCGAAGTTCTTGCATATAACCTGCGCTTGGCAAGGCCAAAATCAGCGGGCTGCCGCCCTTGGCAAGCCAGTCTCAAGAGAGCAAGAACGAAATCCCAAGAGAACTACAAGAGAAGTTCAAGAGAACTCCAAGAACTATCGACGTCCCCGCCACTTTCGAAGGGCCACCTGTCTCGGGTAGGGTCCTTTGTCTCAAAGTCTCGAAAAGCAAGTCATGACCAGAGCCGACGCCATCGCCCGCGCCCGTGAGGATTTCAAATCCGGTGCGTTCCTCGCTGAACTCGACCGCCGCGTCGCCTTCAAGACCGAAAGCCAGAATCCCTCGCGCGGCGCCGAGCTGCGCGCCTATCTGGAACAGGAGATGCAGCCGGCGTTTGCCGCGCTGGATTTTACCAGCCGCATCGTCGAGTCCCCCAGTGGCAAGTCGCCGTTCCTGTTCGCCGAGTATCACGAAAACGCCTCAGCGCCCACCGTGCTGATCTACGGCCATGGCGACGTCGTCGACGGCATGGAGGGCGAGTGGCGCGAGGGCCGCGATCCCTGGCGCACGACGGTTGCGGGCACGCGGCTCTATGGCCGCGGCACCGCCGACAACAAGGGCCAGCACAGCATCAACATGGCGGCACTCCGCGCGGTGCGCGACGCCCGTGGCGGCAAGCTCGGCTTCAACGCCAAGTTCATCGTCGAGATGGGCGAGGAGATCGGCTCGCCCGATCTGGGCAAGGTGTGCGACCTCAATCGCGACGCGCTCAAGGCCGACCTGTTCATGGCCTCCGACGGGCCGCGCCTGTCCGCCGACCGCCCGACGCTGTTCCTGGGATGCCGCGGCGGCATCCGCGTTCATCTCGATGTGAACCTGCGCGATGGCGGCCACCATTCCGGCAATTGGGGCGGCGTGCTCGCCAACCCCGCGACCATTCTGGTGAATGCGATCTCGACGCTGGTCGACGGCCACGGCCGTCTCCAGCTCGACGCGCTGAAGCCGCCGCGCCTCAGCAACCAGATCCGCAGCTATCTTGCCGACGTACAGGTGGTGCCGACCGAGGACGAGCCCGCGCTTGCCGAGAACTGGGGCGAGGAGGGGCTGTCGGCCGCCGAGCGGCTTTACGCCTGGAACACGCTGGAAGTGCTGGCGATGTCATCCGGCAATATCGAGAAGCCGGCCAACGCCATTCCGGGCCATGCCAATGCCGTGCTGCAACTGCGTTTCGTGGTCGGCACCGAGGTCGGCGGCCTGATCGAGGCGATCCGCGCGCATCTTGTCCAGAAGGGCTTTTCGATGGTCGAGGTGCGGGCGGCGCAGAGCTTTGCTGCATCGCGCACCGATTTCGACAGCCCCTGGATCAAATGGGCGGCGGATTCGGTGAAAGAGACCACCGGCAAGCCGCCGGCGGTGCTGCCGAACTTCGGCGGCTCGCTGCCCAACGACGTATTCTCCGAGATCCTGGGTCTGCCGACGATCTGGGTCCCGCACTCCTATCCCGGCTGCTCCCAGCATGCGCCCAATGAGCACATCCTGCTGCCATTGACGGAAGAAGCCTTGACGGTGATGGCCGGCCTGTTCTGGGATCTCGGGGAATTGCCCAAGCCGCTGACCTGAGCCCATTAACCTCTGCCGCAAGCCAGCCGAAAGTCACATTCTAATCCGGCCCAATCTGTGCTTGCATCCGGGCCGCATCATCCTGAAAGGGGACCAAAAAAGTGAAACATTTCCGTAGCATTGGGCTCGCGCTCGCCGCGACCTTCGCCGTCAGCCAGGCCGGGGCCCAGGAGCTGACAGGCACGCTGAAGAACATCAAGGACACCGGCGCCATCACGCTGGGCTTCCGCGACTCCTCGATCCCCTTCTCCTATCTCGACGACAATCAGAAGCCCGTCGGATTTGCGATGGACATCTGCTACAAGATCGTCGACGCGGTGAAGAAGGAGCTCAAGCTCGACAAGCTCGAGGTCAAGCTCAATCCGGTGACGTCGGCGACCCGTATCCCGCTGATGGCGAACGGCACCATCGACCTCGAATGCGGCTCGACCACCAACAATGCCGAGCGCCAGAAGCAGGTTGCTTTCACCAACACCCACTACCTGACCGCGAGCCGCTACGTCTTCAAGAAGTCGAGCGGCCTGAAGTCGATCGAAGACCTCAAGGGAAAGACCGTGGTCTCGACCGCGGGAACCACCAACATCAAGCAGCTGACCGAGGCCAACGTCGAGAAAAAGCTCGGCGCCAACATCATTCCGGCCAAGGACCACGCCGAAGCCTTCCTGATGGTCGAGACCGACCGCGCGGTCGCCTTCGTCATGGACGACATCCTGCTCGCCAGCCTCGTCGCCGGCTCGAAGTCGCCGGACGACTACGTCATCTCCAAGGACGCATTCTCCAAGCCGGAGCCGTACGGCATCATGCTGCGCAAGGACGATGCCGCCTTCAAGAAGGTGGTCGATGCGGCGACCGCGGCGCTCTATACGTCCGGCGAGGCCCAGAAGATCTATGACAAGTGGTTCACCGCCAAGATCCCCCCGAAGGGCCTGAACCTCAACACGCCGATCTCGGCCGAGCTGAAGAACGAGTTCGCCAAGCCGACGGACTCGCCGAACCCGGACGACTATAAGTAAGATAACCTCGATCTTTCGATCGGGATCATGTCCGGCCACTCTTGACACAGGGGTGGCCGGACATTTGCATAGGCGGCCAGGATATCTCTGACTGGCGCGTTCGCGCGGGGGACACGTGAACTATAACTGGAACTGGGGAATCTTTTTCCAGCCGAACCCGATGGGGACGGGCACCTATCTCGACATGCTGCTGTCGGGCCTGGCGCTGACCCTGAAAACCGCGGCGCTGGCCTGGGTCATCGCGCTGATCACCGGCTCGATCGTCGGCGTCATGCGCACGCTGCCGTCGAAGGGGGCGAACTGGTTCGGCTTCGCCTATGTCGAATTCTTCCGCAACATGCCGCTGTTGGTGCAGCTGTTCCTGTGGTTCTTCGTGCTGCCCGAGCTGCTGCCGAAGGCCGCCGGCATTTGGCTGAAGCAATTGCCGAACGCGCCGTTCTGGACGGCGGCGATCGGCGTCGGCTTCTTCATGTCGGCGCGCGTGGCCGTGCAGCTGCAGGCCGGCATCGGCTCACTGCCGCGCGGGCAGAAGATGGCGGCGACCGCGCTGGGTCTGACCACCGTGCAGGGCTATCGCTATGTGCTGCTGCCGATGGCGTTCCGCATCATCCTGCCGCCGCTGACGTCCGAATTCCTCAACACCATCAAGAACACGGCGGTGGCGATCACCATCGGCCTGCTGGAGCTGACCGGACAGGCGCGCTCGATGCAGGAATTCTCGTTCCAGGTGTTCGAGGCCTTCACCGCCGCGACCATCCTCTATCTCCTCGTCAACGCCGTCGTGGTGACCGCGATGCGCTTCCTCGAGCGCTGGGTCGCGATCCCCGGCTACATCACGGGGAAATAAGCGATGTTCGGCAATCTCGATTTCGACGTCATCCGCCGCGCTCTGCCCTATTTGTTCTACGAGGGCATGACGTTCACACTGACGCTGACGGGCCTTGCAGCCCTCGGTGGCCTCGTCTTCGGCACGGCACTCGCCCTGATGCGCCTGTCCGGCCTCAAGCTGCTCGGCCGGATCGCCGGGGTCTATGTCGACTTCATGCGCTCGCTGCCGCTGGTGCTGGTGATCTTCTGGTTCTACTTCCTGGTGCCCTATATCGGGCAATGGCTGACCGGCGCCTCGCGTCCCATCAGCGTCGGCGCGTTCGCATCCTCGCTCATCACCTTCATCATGTTCGAGGCGGCGTACTTCTCCGAGATCATGCGCGCCGGCATCCAGTCGATCTCGCGCGGCCAGCCGGCCGCGGCCAGCGCGCTGGGGCTGACCTACGCCCAGACCATGCGCTACGTCGTGTTGCCGCAAGCTTTCCGCAACATGCTGCCGGTCCTGATCACGCAGACCATCGTGCTGTTCCAGGACACCTCGCTGGTCTATGTCCTCTCGATCACGGACTTCCTGGGAGCGGCGAGCAAGGTCGCGCAACGCGACGGGCGTCTCGTCGAAATGTATCTGTTCGCAGCGGTCGTCTACTTCACCATTTCCTGTATCGCGTCCTTCGGCGTTCGTCGCCTCCAGGCGCGCATCGCCATCATTCGATAGAGCGTGTCGGTCATGATCGAAATCAGCCACGTCAACAAATGGTACACTCCGAGCTTCCAGGTGCTGACCGATTGCACCACCAGCGTCACCAAGGGCGAGGTCGTGGTGGTCTGCGGACCCTCGGGCTCGGGCAAGTCGACGCTGATCAAGTGCGTCAATGCGCTGGAGCCGTTCCAGAGCGGCGACATCAGCGTCGACGGCACCAAGGTCAACGACCCCAAGACCAATCTGCCCAAGCTGCGCTCGCGCGTCGGCATGGTGTTCCAGCACTTCGAGCTGTTCCCGCACCTCAAGATCATCGACAATCTCTGCCTCGCGCAGCAGAAGGTGCTGGGCAGGTCGTCTGACAAGGCGGTGACGAAGGGCATGATGCTGCTGGATCGCGTCGGCCTGAAGGAGCAGGCGCAGAAGTTTCCCGCGCAGCTTTCCGGCGGCCAGCAGCAGCGCGTGGCGATCGCGCGCGCGCTTGCCATGGACCCGATCGTGATGCTGTTCGACGAGCCGACCTCGGCACTCGATCCCGAAATGGTCAGCGAAGTGCTCGACGTCATGGTCGATCTCGCCCATGAGGGCATGACCATGATGGTCGTCACCCACGAGATGGGGTTTGCCCGCAAGGTGGCCAATCGCGTGATCTTCATGGACCGCGGCGAGATCGTCGAGGACGCGGCGAAGGACGATTTCTTCGGCCAGCCGCGCAGCGACCGCGCGCAGAAGTTCTTGTCGAAGATTCTGTCGCATTAGCTCCCCTGTCATTCCGGGACGCGCCTCTTGGCGCGGGCCCGGAATCCATCGGGCGGCAGTACGCGAGGTAAGATGGATTCCGGGCTCATTCGCTTTGCGAATGCCCCGGAATGACGGATCGAGGGTTTATCGGGCTCGCCAAATCTCCTATACCGGTGGCTAAATCCCCCTTCCCCCCAGGAGACCTGCCTTGGACCCGATCGCCTACGTCAACGGCTCATTCGTCCCGCTCTCGGACGCCAAGATCTCGGTCCTCGATCGCGGCTTCCTGTTTGCCGACGGCATCTATGAGGTCTCGGCCGTGCTCGACGGCAAGCTGGTCGACAACGCCTCGCATCTGGCGCGGCTGGAGCGCTCGGTCGGCGAGATCAGCTTGAAGCTGCCGGAGACGGTCGAGCGCATCACCGAGCTGCAGAAGGAGCTGATCGCGCGCAACAAGGTCGCCAACGGCCTGGTCTATCTCCAGGTGACGCGCGGCGCCGACAAGGGCCGCGACTTTCCGTTTCCCAAGGGCGACGTCAAGTCGAGCCTGGTGATGTTCACTTCCGAAAAGGACATCATCAACGCCGCATCAGCCAAGACCGGCATCAACGTCATCATCGTGCCAGACATCCGCTGGGAGCGGCGCGACATCAAGAGCGTGGCCCTGCTGGCGCAGGTCTTGGCAAAGCAGGCCGCGGCCGAAGCCGGCGCCGGCGAAGCCTGGATGCTGGAAGATGGCTACGTCACCGAGGGCGGTTCGTCCTCGGCGTTCATCCTCACCAAGGACGACGTCATCGTCACCCGCAAGAACTCCAATGCGATCCTGCCGGGCTGCACCCGCAAGGCCGTGGTGGCGCTCGCCGAGGAACGTCAGCTTCGCGTCGAGGAGCGCTCGTTCACGGTGGCCGAGGCGCTCGCCGCGAAGGAGGCTTTTGCGACGTCGGCTTCACTGTTCGTCCAGCCGGTGGTCGCCATCGACGGCAAGACCATCGGCGACGGCAAGCCCGGCCCGATGGCGACGCGCCTGCGCGAGATCTACGTGGAGTTCGCCAAGGCGACGGCGGTCTGAGCCGTGCACTCGGCTGCCGTAGGGTGGGCAAAGGCGCCCTTGCGCCGTGCCCACGTCCTCTCTCGCTTTAGCTGCAGAACGTGGGCACGCTCCGCTTTGCCCACCCTACGAGACCTGCGCTGAGGCGCGTGTTGTGACCTACGCCACCGACGCCTTCATCTTCACCGGATGAACCGCACGGAACGCGATTGCGATCCTGTTCCAGGCGTTGATGGCGCCGATCAGCATGGTCAGGTTCACGGTCTCTTCCTCGGAGAACTGCGCACGGACCTGCTCGTAGACGTCATCAGGCGCATGCGTCTGCGAGATCAGCGTGACCGATTCCGTCCAGGCCAGCGCGGCGCGTTCGCGATCGGTGTAAAGCGGGGATTCGCGCCAGGCATCGAGCAGGTAGATGCGCTGCTCGGTCTCGCCGCGCTTGCGGGCGTCCTCGGTGTGCATGTTGATGCAGAAAGCGCAGCCATTGATCTGTGACGCCCGGATCTTGACGAGCTCGATCAGCGATTTCTCGAGCCCCGTGGACTGGATCTGCGTCTCCAGCGCCATCAGCGCTTTGATCGTATCCGGCGCGGCCTGATAGTAGTTCATGCGGGGCTTCATGGTCGTTCTCCTTGCTTGCTGGGTTGAGTCAGTGGGCGCCACCGGCTGAGGTCTGGCCGGGCTTCTTCAGGAACAGGACGGCGGCGAGCGCGACGATCAGCGCCATGCCGAGCAGATAAAACGTGTCGCTGAAGGCGAGAATGTACGCCTGCTTCTGCACGATATGGCCAATCGCGACATACGCGCGATGCGCTGCATCCGCACGGTCGAGGATGCCGTGATTGACGAAATATTGCGTGAGCTGTTCCAGCCGTGTGCGGGTGGCCTGCTCGAACACCGAGACCGACTGCATCAGCACATTGGAGTGATACTGCTCGCGCTTGGTCAGCACGGTCTGGAGCAGTGCGATGCCGACGGCGCCGCCGAGATTGCGCATCATGTTGAACAGGCCCGAGGCCGAGCCCGCGTTCTCCGGCTCGATGCCGGCGGTAGCGACCGCCGAGAGCGGCGCCATCACCAGCGCCTGGCCGATGGCGCGGACGACGTTGGGCCACAGCAGCTGGTCGGCGGCGTAATCATTGGTCATATAGATGTTCATGAAGTTGGAAGCCGCGAACAACACGAAGCCGACGCCGATGATGATCCGCGCATCGAACTTTTGCATCAGGCGCGGCACCAGCGGAATCAGCAGGAGTTGCGGCAATCCGGTCCATGCCAGCACCATGCCGATCTGCTCGGAATTGTAGCCCTGGATGCGCGACAGATATTGCGGCAGGATGAAGACCGAGCCGTACAGCGCGATGCCGAGCAGGAAGTTTGCGAGCATGCCGAAGCCGAAATTGCGGCGGACGAGCAGGCGCAGGTTGAGCAGCGGCTTCTTCACCGTGAGCTCGATGATCAGGAAGGCGGTCAGCGCGGCTGCCGCGATCACTGACAGCTTGACGATGAAGGGCGAGCCGAACCAGTCGTCCTTGTTGCCTTCCTCCAGCACGGTCTGCAGCGCCGATAGCCCGATCGCCATGGTGATGATGCCGGCCCAGTCGCCGTCGCGCAGCAGCGCCAGCTTCATCGGCTTGGGCTCGAGCGCGTACCAGAGCATGCCGACCATCACCGCGCCGGGAATGAGGTTGACGTAGAAGATGTACTCCCAGCCGAAATTTTCGGTGAGATAGCCGCCGATGGTCGGGCCGATCGCGGGCGCAAACGTCGCCGACAGCGCGAACAGGGCAAGGCCGACCGGCTGTTTTGCGCGCGGCAGCAGCGTGATGATCAGCGTGAACGCCATCGGAATCAGAACGCCGCCGGTAAATCCCTGCACGGCGCGCAACACGATCATCTGCGGCAAATCCTGCGCCAGTGCGCAGGCCGCCGAGAGAACCAGGAACAGGATCGCGTTGGTCAGAAGATAAATCCGGATCGAGAACACCTGCGCCAGCCAGCCGGACAGCGGGATCACCACGATCTCGGCGACCAGATAGGAGGTCGAGATCCAGCCGCCGTCGTCGATGCCGGCGCCGATCGCACCCTGGATGTCGGCGAGCGAGGCGTTGACGATCTGGATGTTCAGCACCGCCATGAAGGCGCCGAGCGTCGCGCCGATCACAGCGACCCAGGTTTTTGCGGATACGGCCGGCGTGCTCGGAGCTGCGGGGGCGGCGAGATTGGTGGCGGCGTCAACGGTCGGTTGCAGCGTGCTCATGAAAGCCTCGTCTCGGGTACGGAGACAGGATGCGTCAGGCGAATGATTTCGATAATCGATGAAGCTGTGGAAGGATCGTTCGGCAGGATTTGATAATCCCGCCGAGGCCTTCCGGCTTCAGCCGCCGTTCGGGCGGGATGTGTTGCCGGCGAGGCGCTTCGCCGTCTCGCGCTCGGCCAGCACCGCCTGCTTGGTGTCGACCGTCGGCACCGCCGACATGCCGGGGCGCAGCAGGCCGGTGAGGCTGTGGTCGTCGAGCACGATCTTCACCGGCACCCGCTGCACGATCTTGGTGAAGTTGCCGGTGGCGTTGTCGGGCGGCAGCAGCGCGAATTCGAGCCCGCTCGCGGGCGACAGGCTGTCGACATGGCCGTGCAGGGTTCGATTGCGAAAACTGTCGACGTGCAACTCGACCGGCTGACCCGGCCGCACATGCGTGAGCTGGGTCTCCTTGAAGTTGGCGACCACGTACACCGCATCGAGCGGCACCACCGCCATCAATTGCGTGCCGGCTTGCACGTACTGGCCGACGCGCAGCGAGCGAGCGCCGACGGTGCCCTCGACCGGCGCGGTGATCTCGGTATAGGACAGGTTGAGCGCCGCCTGCTGTGCGACAGCGCGGGCCCGTTCGAGCTGGGCCGCCGCCTGGGCGCGCTGGGTGGTGAGCACGTCGATCTTGCGCTGAGCGGCCAGAAGGCCGGATTTCGCATGCTGCGATTGCGCGCTGCTCGCGCGTAGCGCCGCGTCGGTCTGCTGCGCGCGCTGGATCGTGCCGGAGCCGGTCTTCATGAGGTCGTCGTAACGGGCGCGCTCTTCCTGCGCGAATTTCAGGTTGGCGTCGGCTGCAGTGACGTCAGCCGTGCTCTGCTCGATGATCGGCTGTTGCAGCTCGAGCTGGGCATCGATGTTGCGCACCGAAGCTTCGCCGGCGGCGACGTCGGCTTTGGCCTGGTCGAGCGCCGCCCTGAAGTCGCGATCGTCGATCTTGGCCAGCGCCTGGCCCGCCTTCACCTTTTCGTTGTCACCGACCAGCACCTTGGCGATGTAGCCGGAGATTTTTGGTGCGATGATCGTGGAGTCAGCCTTCACATAGGCATCGTCGGTCGTCTCGAGGTAGCGGCCGTTGGTCCAGTAATCGTGCCCGTAATAAACAGCGGTTGCCGTGCCCGCGAGGAACGCGAGCGCCAGCGCCGCGCGCCGCACCCTGTTCCGGGCCGGGGCAGTCGGCGGGGTCTTGGGGTTATCGGGGGTGATTTCAGTTGCCTGCTGAAAAGTCTCGGCGCGGGGCATCTCGGACATGGAAGTCTCCTATCGGCGTCCTGAGACTATTGGTCTTTCTGGGCTTGGTGATAATCGAGGAAATGCTGGAAGGATTATCCATCAGGGTTGGATAATCCAGAGAGGTCGCCTTGGTTGTGATGTCTTAGCGAACCAGACCCGCGACTGCCCCAGCGGGATTGCCGCGCCCGTCGAGCGATTGCTGCTAACGCATGCGTCCTGCTCCACACGAAGCTTCACGCGGGGTGAGATCCCGTGTTTTGATAGTTAATCGGGGTGAATTCCTTGCGATTATCCATCAAAGGCGGATAATCAGGTGCCATGGATCGATTGACCAGCCTCGAAGTCTTCAGCCGGGTGGTAGAGACCGGCGGCTTCTCTGCAGCCGCCCGCAAGCTCAACATGTCGACCACCATGGTGAGCAATCACGTTCAGGCGCTGGAAGACAGGCTCGGGGTGAGGCTGCTTCAGCGGACCACACGCAAGGTCAACCTCACCGAGATCGGCAAGGCCTATTACGACCGTTGCGTCCAGATCCTCGCCGACATCGAACAGGCCGACGATATCGCAGGCGAATTGCAGTCGGTGCCCCGCGGCACGCTGCGCATCCACGTCGCCACGCATATGGTGCAGTTCGTCGCGCCTGTGGTGGCAAAGCTTCTGTCGACCTATTCGGAGCTCAAGGTCGATCTGCGCATGGGCGAAGGCGACGTCGATCTCATCGAGGAAGGCTACGATGTCGCCTTGCGCATGACCTCGCCGCCGGATTCAAGCCTGATCGTCCGCAGCCTCGCTACCTGGCGTCACGTGCTGTGCTGCTCGCACGATTATCTCGAGAAGCACGGCCGGGTGCAGAAGCTCGACGAGCTCGCCGCGCATAATTGTGGCCGACACCTGAATTATCCGTTCGGCGATGAATGGCGCTTCCTCGATCGCAAAGGCGCACCGGCCTCCGTACGCATCTCGGGCAGCTTCGTCACCAATAGCGGGGAAGCGCTGCGCAAGGTCGCACTGGAGGGGGCCGCCATCTGCCTGATGGCGGGATTTCTCATTCAGGACGACCTCGAAGCCGGCCGTCTCGTGCGCCTCTTGCCGGAATATCGGACGATCGAGCTGTCGATGAACGCGGTCTATCCGCATCGTCATCATCTGTCGGCAAAGGTCAGGACCTTCATCGACCTGCTCGCGCAGCACAGCGCCGAGCAGCAAAAGCTGATCAATCCGTATTCGTGAGCCGCGCCGGCAGCGGCCGTGTCGTAGGGTGGGCAAAGGCGCCTTTGCGCCGTGCCCACGATCTGTCAATTGGTGGACAGAAGACGTGGGCACGCTTCGCTTTGCCCACCCTACGAGAGCGTCAATGCGGCGGCGGCAGCCGTCCGAACAGCTTTTCAACCGCCAAGCCGATCGCGAGCAGGCGGCGATCGCTTCCGGCAGGGCCATCGAGTTCAAGTCCGATCGGCAATCTGCTGTTGGCGCCGAGCGCGATCGGGAGCTGGATGCCGGGAATACCGGCATTGCTGCCGGGATCGGTGTTCTGGATGAACAGCCCGAAGTTCTCGAGGCTGCTCGAGTCTGGGTTGGAGGCGATCGCGACGCGCGGCGTGGTCGGGAAAGCGATGGCGTCGAGCCGATGATCGGCGAAGGTCCTGGCATAGAGCGCCTGTAGCGCCGGTCGTGCGGTCTTGATGGCCGCGTCGTAGATCGGCCTGGCATCGAGCAGCGTATTGTCCGGACCCGGCAATTTGCGCGGGATGACGAGGCCATCATAGGTGCCCTTCACGTCGGGGCTCGCAATCTCCGTCGCCAGCGCTTCGATGGTGAGGCCCGTGCCGGTGCGGGCGAGATATCCGACCATGTCGTCATAGGCTTCGTACAGCGCGACCGGGAAGCCGACCTGGCCGTTGAGTTCGGCGAGCTGCGGCATCTCGACCTCGACGACCGTGACACCCTGAGCCTTCATCCGCACGATGGCGGCCTGGAGGGCGGTTTCGGTGTCGGCATCGAGATTGGTCAACATCGTCTTCACGATGCCGATCCGCACCTGCTTCAGGTCGGCCGGTAGGGCCGCCTCGCCATTCGTGATGACGCGATCGAGCAGCTCGACGTCGGCCATGGTCGCGGCCATCGGGCCTGCAGTGTCGCGCGTGTGCGAGATCGGGGCGATGCCTTCCTGTGGATAGCGCCCGACGGTCGGGCGCAGCGAGGCGCATCCGTTCAGGGCGGCGGGCACGCGCACCGATCCTCCGGTATCGGTGCCGAGCCCGCCTGAGACGATCCGCGCGCCGATTGCAGCGCCGGTCCCGGACGAGGAGCCGCCGGCGATCAGGGCCCGGTCATAGGCGTTGCGCACGCCGAACTCCGCGCCGGTCTTGAACGCGGTGTTGTAGCCGGAGATGCCGAAGGCCAGCTCGTGCATGCTGGTCTTGCCGATGATGATCGCGCCCGCCGCGCGTAGCTTTGCCACGACCGGCGCATCGGCTTTCGGAACGTAATCTCTGAGTGCGGGTGTGCCGGCGCTACAGGGCAGTTCCGCGACCTCGATGTTGTCCTTGATCACAAGGGGCACACCGCCGAGCGGCTTGTCCTTGTCGCCCGTCGCGTCGAATGCCGCAGCGGCCTTCAGGGCGCCGGCCTCGTCCAGCGTGACGAAGGCATTGAGATCGGCATTGGCCTTGGCGCGGGCGAGAGCCTCCGTTGTGAGCGCGGTACTCTTGACTGTCCCGGCGCGGAGGGCGGCCGCGGCCTGGGTCAGGGTCAATTGGTCGAAATCCATGATGCGTCACCCGATTGGTGGGCAGCCATCAGGGCCCCCCGGGGATAGAGGCTGAAGCCTCGCCGGCTCCGCGTCAACCGGTGGCGCGCAGCTTTGCCGGCGGCGACGGGTGGAGTTCATTGAACAGCCGCTCGACCTCGATCTTCGCCTTCGCGATCGCGGCGTCCTTGACCGGGCCGTAGCCGCGGATGTCCATCGGCACTGCTGCGATTGCGACGAGACCTGGCAGATGCGCGGCATCGAACCTGCCGAGCATCCGCTCGATCAAACCTTCATACCAGGCAATCAGCTCGCGCTCGGTGCGCCTTTCCCCGGTGTAGCCGAACGGATCGAACCGCGTGCCGCGTAGCCCCTTCAGCCGCGCGAGCATGGCGAGCGGCATCTGGATCCATTGGCCGAAGGCGCGCTTGCGCGGACGCCCCCGTGCGTCGCGCCGCGACGGCAGGAAGGGCGGGGCGAGGTGATACTGGACGCTGAAGCCGTCCTCGAATTCGCGCTTCAGCTCGTCGAGGAATCCGCCCTGCATGTGCAGCCGCGCCACCTCGTATTCGTCCTTGTAGGCCATCAGCTTGAACAGGGCGCGTGCGACGGCCTCGGTCAGGGCCTCGCTGTTCAGGACAGCTTCGGCGCGGCGGACCCTCGCGACGGTCGCCCGGTAGCGCGCCGCATAGGCGGCGTCCTGATAGGCAGTGAGGAATTCGGCGCGCCGCTCGATCATCTGGTCGAGCGTCTCGATCTTGGGCGCTTCATCGACTTTCGGCAAAAAGTCCGGATCGGCGGCCGCAATCCGGCCCCAGGCAAAGGCCTGCTTGTTGCGCTCGACGGCGACGCCGTTGAGCTCGATTGCACGCAGCAGCGCTTGCAGTGAGATCGGCACCAAACCGCGCTGCCAGGCAAAGCCCAGCATGATGATGTTGGCATAGACGACATCGCCGAGCAGCCGTTCCGCTAGCGCGTTGGCGTTGATGGTGCCGAGATTGCCCTCGCCGATGACTTGGCCGATTGCACGCAGGCGCGCGGGGGAGGCGAGATCGGCATCGCGGAAACGGACGACGTCGCCGGTCGGCATCTCCGCGGTGTTGATCGCGGCGCGCGTGCCGCGGCGGTAGGTGCCGGAGGCCTTCGGCGAGGAGCTGACGACGAGATCGCAGCCGATCAGCGCATCGGCTGCGCCCTGGTCGATACGGACCTGATGCAGCGCCGCAGGGCTCGAGGCGAGGCGGATGTAGCTCAGCACGGGCCCGAATTTCTGCGCGAAGCCGGTGAAGTCGAGCACTGAGACGCCGCGGCGTTCGAGGTGCGCCGCCATGCCGATCAGCGCGCCGACAGTAATCACGCCGGTACCGCCGACGCCGGTCACCAGCAGGTCGTAAGAACGGTCGAGTGCCGCCGTCGCGGGCAACGGAAGTGTGGCGGCGCGCCCAACGGCGTCGATCTGGCTCGCGCTCTTCTTGCGACGCGTCGCGCCTTCGACGGTCACAAAACTCGGGCAGAAGCCGTTGAGGCAGGAAAAATCCTTGTTGCAGGTCGACAGGTTGATCTGGCGCTTGCGGCCGAACGGCGTCTCCTTCGGCTCGACGCTGAGGCAGTTGGATTCCACCGAGCAGTCGCCGCAGCCCTCGCAGACGAGATCGTTGATATAGGCGAAGCGCTTCGGGTCGGCCATCTGCCCGCGCTTGCGCCGGCGTCGCTTCTCCGTGGCGCAGGTCTGCTGATAGATCAGGACCGAGACGCCGGGGACATCGCGCAGCTCGCGCTGCACGGCATCCATCTCCTCGCGCGGATGAAGGGTGACGCCGGCCGGCAGGTCGGCAGGCGAGAACTGTGCCGGATCATCCGACACCAGCGCGATGCGCGCCACACCTTCGGCGCGGACGCTGTGGGCGATGGCATGCACGCTGATGGGACCGTCGACCGGCTGGCCACCGGTCATCGCGACGGCGTCGTTGAACAGGATCTTGTAGGTGATGTTGGCCTTGGCGGCGATCGCCTGCCGGATCGCCATCGAGCCGGAGTGGTAATAGGTGCCTTCGCCGAGGTTCTGAAAGATGTGCTTGTGACCGGTGAAGCGTGACGACGCCGCCCAGTTGACGCCTTCACCGCCCATCTGGATCAGTGACGAGGTCTCCCGGTCCATCCAGCTTGCCATGAAGTGACAACCGATGCCGGCCAGCGCCTTGGAGCCTTCAGGTACCTTTGTTGACGTGTTGTGCGGGCAACCCGAGCAGAAATACGGCGTGCGCGTCGCGCCAGAGACGTTGATGGTGCGTGCGGCCTCCGGCATCAGAGCGGCCGCGCGTGCGGCGAGATTGAGGCCTGGAAACATCGGATCAAGCCGGCGCGCCAACACGCCCGCCAGCGCGCGGGGCGACAATTCGCCGATCCAGGAGATCAGCCTGGCGCCGGTTTCGTCGTGCTTGCCGACCATGCGCACCGGCTTGCTGCCAGGATAGTCGTAAAAATATTCCTTGAACTGGCTCTCGATGATGCCGCGCTTCTCCTCGACCACGAGGATCTCGCGCTTGCCCTTCACAAAATCCATGGCGTCATGCAGCGCCAGCGGCCAGACCATGCCGACCTTGTAGACGTCGATGCCGATGCTGCGGCAGGCGGCTTCGTCAAGGCCCATCAGCCGCAGCGCCTCCATCAGGTCCAGATGGGCCTTGCCTGTGGTGACGATGCCGTAGGTGGCGTCCGCAATGTCGTAGATGTGACGGTCGATCGGATTGGCCTTGGCGAAGGCGTAGACCGCGTGCTTCTTCGCCTCGAGCCGCTCCTCGATCTGCGGGCCCGGCAAATCAGGCCAGCGATAATGCAGGCCGCCTGGCGGCGGCGTGAACTCGGGCGTGCGGAAGTGGCGCGGCGGCTGCAGCGCGACGGAGGCGCCCGACTCGACGATCTCCGAGATCGCCTTGAAGCCGACCCACATGCCGGAGAAGCGACTCAGTGCATAGCCATATTCGCCGAACGCGAGATACTCGCCGACGCTCGCGGGATGCAGCGTCGGCATGAACCAGCTCATGAAGGCGACGTCGGACTGGTGCGGCATCGAGGAGGAGACGCAGCCATGGTCGTCGCCGGCGACCACCAGCACACCGCCATGCGGCGAGGAGCCGTAGGCATTGCCATGCTTCAGCGCATCGCCGGAGCGATCAACGCCGGGGCCCTTGCCGTACCAGAGGCCGAACACGCCATCGACCTCGCGATCTCCTTGCGTTTCGACCTGCTGCGAGCCAAGCACCGCGGTCGCGGCGAGGTCCTCATTCACTGCGGGTAGGAATTCGATGCGGTCCCGCTTCAGCCGCTCCTGGATGCGCCAGAGCTCGAGGTCGATGCCGCCGAGCGGCGAGCCGCGATAGCCTGAGATGAAGCCGGCCGTGTTGAGCCCCGCGGCCCGGTCGCGCCTGACTTGGTCGAGCGCGATGCGGACGATGGCCTGTGTGCCCGTAAGGAAGACGCGGCCGTGTTCACGATCGTAGCGATCGGAGAGTTCGTAGGGGTCGAGTGACGGAAAGGCGTCCATGCGGACCTCCCGCGGCATCCTTGCCGGATGAGCGGAGGGTAGGCCCTGATGGTTGGTAGGTCTTACCTATCTTTCCTAGCCGCAAGCTGATTCTGGTAAATTGTCCCGGATTCGGCTATCATGCGGTAGAATACACCAGATTGAGCCGATCGATGATCGAAGACCAGGACACCCGGATTCTCGCGCACCTCCAGAAGGACGGCCGCGCCACCAACCAGCAGCTCGCCGACGAGGTCGGCATGTCCACCTCTGCCTGTTGGCGACGCGTGCGCGCGCTGGAGGAGGCCGGCATCATCCAGGGTTATGCGGCGCTGGTCGCGCGCGAGCCGGCGGGCTTCGCGATGTCCGCCATTCTCCACGTCTCGCTGGAACGGCACGATGCAAAGTTCGTCGACGAATTCGTCGCGCGGGTAACCAAACGCCGCGAGGTGCTGGAGTGCTTTGCGACCACGGGCGACGCCGATTATCATTTGCGCGTCGTCGTGCAGGACATGGCGGCCTACAACCGCTTCCTCGACGAGTTCATGTTCCGCATTCCCGGCATCCGCTACGTCCGCAGCAACGTGGTGCTGAAGGAGATCAAGTCGAGTGTGGCGCTGCCGTTTTGATTCCCGAGAGATGCCGTAGGGTGGGCAAAGCGAAGCGTGCCCACGATCTTTCACGACGGAAAAAGATGGTGGGCACGGCGCAAGAGCGCCTTTGCCCACCCTACGGCACCGGTGCTGCGGGGCCGCTAGCGCCCCTCCCGCACAAACCTGTTCCGCAACGTCCCGACACCGGTGATGTCGATCTCCACGATATCGCCGTGCTTGATGTCGGGCGAGGCACCGTCCGTGCCCATCCAGATCACGTCGCCGGGCCATAAGGTAAAATACTTGGTCAGTTCGACCAGGAACGGCACCACGCCGAAGATCATGTCGTTGGTCGCGAAGCGATTGGTCTCCTTGCCGTTGACCCGGACCACCGTTTCCATCTGTTCGAGATCGGCTTCGGTCTCGATCCACGGCCCCATCGGCTTGAACGTGTCGGCGTTCTTCGAGCGCCACAGGCTGCGATCGGCCTTCTGCCAGCTGCGTTCGCTGACGTCGTTGCCGATGGTGTAGCCGAACACGCAATCCATCGCGTTGTCCTTGGTGAGATGTTTCACCTTCTTGCCGATGACGACGACGAGCTCGCCCTCGTAATGGATTTTCTCCGTCGCAAAGGACGGGATCACGACGTCCTCGTCATGTGCGATCAGCGCGTTCTGGGCGCGATAGCCGATCTCGGGACGGTCAGGCACGGCCGGCACGGTGCCGGCCTTGTCGGCGGCTTCCTTCAGGTGCTTGAGGTAGTTCAAGCCGACGCAATAGAAGGTGCGGGGGATCAGTGGCAACTCGATCTTCACGTCCGACAGCGAATGCGTGCGCGAGCTGCGCCGCCATTCACCGAAGGGGTCGCCTTCGACTGCGATTACCTTGTCGTCCTCGATGATTCCCCACGAGGTCTTGCCTGCATCAGTAAATTTCAGCCAGCGCATGCCAAGTCCTCGTTGCTATTTCGCGGCATCGCGCGGCGGCACCTTCCAGGCGCCGGCCGCGGGCCGCTTCAGTCCGAGATTTTCGCGCAGCGTCTTGCCGCGATAGTCTTTCTGAAACAGTCCGCGGCGTTGCAGCTCCGGAACGACATGCTGGACGAAATCGGCGTAGGAGCCGGGAACGTAGGTCGCCGCGATGACAAAGCCGTCGCAGCCGCGCTCGACAAACATCTCCTCGAGCTTGTCCGCGATCTCCTTGGGGCCGCCAACCATTGCGTCCTGCACCTGGCCGCGGCCGGAGAAAGTGACGAAGTCGCGCGCGCTCGGATTGCTCTTGCCCGAATTCTTCAGCACGCCGTCGCGGATGCCCAGGATACCCTGCATGCTCTTCAACTCGTCAGTGGTCAGCGGTTCATCGAGATCCTTGGAGGCGAAGTCGTAGTTGAGCGCTTCGGCAAGCAGCGACAGCGCGTCGATCTGGAGCGGCAGCTTGTTGATCAGCGCCATCCTGTCCTCGGCTTCCGCCTTGGTCGCGCCACAGACCGGCGTCGTCAAATTGCAGAGGAACATCTGGTCGGGATCGCGGCCGGCCTTGGCGGCCTCGTTGCGCACGGACGCATAGCCGTCCTTGGCGCCCTGAAGATTGCGCGCGGCGGTGAAGATCACCTCGCCCCACCGCCCGGCAAAGCGCTGGCCTCGGCCCGATGCCCCGGCCTGGATGATCACGGGATGACCTTGCTGCGAACGCGGCACGGTGAACGGCCCGCGTGACTTGAACGCCGCGCCCTTGTGGTCGAGCCGCTTCACCTTGGTCGGATCAGCAAAGCGGCCGGTCTTCTTGTCCATGATGAGCGCGCCGTCTTCCCAGGTGTCCCAATGGCCGAGCACGACCTCCATGAATTCGTCGGCCTTGTCGTAGCGGGAATCGTGTTCTGGATGGGAGTCGCGCCCCATGTTGAGCGCCTCGCCGTCGTTGAGCGAGGTGACGACGTTCCAGCCGGCGCGTCCGCCGGACATGAGATCGAGCGTCGCGAAGCGGCGGGCGACGTCGAACGGTTCGTAATAAGTGGTCGAGCACGTCGCGCCCAGCCCGAGCTTCTCGGTGACCATGCCCATCGTGGTCAGCACGATCAGCGGATCCATCTTCACGCAGCGGATGCCGTATTCGACGGTATGGGCGTGGTCGTTGCCGTAGCGGTCCGGCATCGCCAGGCGGTCGTCGAAGAAGGCCATGTGGAACTTGCCGGCTTCGAGAATTCTGCCGATCTCCTGATAATAGTCCGCCGACATCGAATCGTCGCGCGAATCCGGATGCCGCCAGGAGCTCGGCAGGTTGGTGCAGTTCTGCGCCTGGAGAAAGCCGACCAGGACCATCTGTCGATTCATGCTGCTGTTCTCCTGATGCCGTCAGGCCAGATCGAGGACGGTGTCGAGCCGGTATTCCCGCGCCAGCGCGCGCAGCCTTTCCCAGGTGGCATCCTCGATCTCGATGCCGTCGCGCAGGCGCTGCTCCTCGCGCAGGCCCTCGATCTCGCCGGGATAGTAGACGCCTTTGCTGCCCTCTGACGGCGGCGTCGATTTCAGATAGCGCGCGAACTCGGCGACCTCGCGCTTGAACTCCTGCAGCGGGCGGAATGCGGCGACATTGAACACCGCCATGAAGCATCCGTCATTGTGTCGCCCCGTCGGCTCGACGCCGAAGCCGAGGCCGGTGAGGAGGCCGCACAGCACCTCGACCATCGCAGCAAGGCCGCTGCCTTTGTAGCCCTCGGTGCCGCCGAGCGGCAGCAGCGCGCCACCCTTGCGGTATTGGGTCGGATCGGTGGTGTGTCGTCCCTCGGCATCGATGATCCAGCCCGTCGGAATCTCCTCGCCTCGGGCGACCGCGAGCTGGATCTTGCCGGCTGCGACAGCTGAAGTCGCCATATCCAGATAGAATGGCGCATCTAGATCGGACGGCACCGCGATCGAGATCGGGTTGGTGCCGAGCCGCGCTTCCTTGCCGCCGAACGGCGCCACGTGCTTCGGCGAGCGGCCGGAATCCGCCGTGGCAATCCCGATCATGCCTGCGCGCATCGCCATCAAGGGGTAGGCGGCGAGGCGGCCGACATGGCTTTGCCGGAACACGGTGCAGGCAGCGACATTCGCCGTCCTGGCTTTCTCGATCGTCAGCGCCATCGCCTTGGCGTTGACGTGGAAACCAAAGCCCCAATGGCCGTCGATCACGGTCGTGGTCGGCGATTCCTGGACCACGGTCCATTTGGCGCCGGGAACGATGTGGCCGGCCTTGATCCGGTCGATATAGGTGGGAACGGCGATCACGCCGTGGGAATCATGGCCGGCGAGATTGGCATTGACGCAGCCGACGGCGACGGCGTCGGCTTCTTCCTCGGAGGCTCCGGTGGCGCGGAGCAGGGCGGCGCTGACGCGCGTGAGGCGATCGGCCGTGACGATCGGCATGGCGTTCCCCGGGGTCTTTGCCCTTGGCGGGCACTGATTGTTGGAGGCCATCGTCTCAAAGCGCAGCTGCGATATCAATCTCCCGTAAACCAATACAGGGCTGCAAATTCGTAAAGAGATCGCGCCTCTCGCTGAGGATTCGTCCCGCGCGGCGGTATTTTCGGTAGTTTACCCGGGGTCGTTCGCAGCTCGTTCACTTTGATCGATTGTTTGCAGCGCGCAATAACCACCACTTAGGCGATGGCCCCTCATAAAGTCACCCGGGAGAAATAGGCAGAAATGCCCGGGAGCTGAGATCGTGCCGACGACACTCGCGCGCACCTTTGCGGCGTTGAGCGCCATCAACGAAGCGATCCTCTATGCGAAATCGCCGGACGAGCTGTACCAGAAGGTCTGCAACGCCGGGTTTTCGAGCGGGGATTTCTTGGCTGTCGCCGTGTTTCTGGTCGGAGCGGACGACCGGCGGCTCCATTTTGCGGCCGGCTGTGGCGATGACATTGCGCGGCTGCGCTCGATCGAAATCACGACGGATGCCGGCACACCCGAAGGCTCGGGCGTCGGCGGCGAGGCATTTCGCGATCAGAAACTGTGCGTCAGCAATGATTATCTGAACGACCCGCGTTCGCTGGCGTGGCGTCAGGGTGCAGCTTCCGCCGGCATTGGCGCGGCTGCGGCACTGCCGCTGCTCTGCAACGGCAAGAGCGTCGGCGTGCTCTACGTGACCCGCCGCGAAGCCGGCTCGCTGAACGAGCAGATGGTGTCGCTGTTCGAGCGCATGTCGGCCAACATTTCCTACGCTCTGGACAATTTCGCGCGCGAGACCGCGCGGCAGACCAGCGAACGGGCGACGCGGCGACTCAACCGCATGTTCGGCGCCATCAGCGCCACCAACGAAGCCATCCTGCGCGCCAAGACCGAGCAAGAGCTGTACCAGCTCGTGTGTGACGCCTCCGTTCACGGGGGCAAGTCGCTGGCGACCATCGTGTTGCTCCGCGAACCGGATTCGCATTGGATGAGTCCGGTCGCGTCCACCGGCCAGAACCTCGCACTGATCACCCAGGCGCGCTATTCGATTGATCCGGAGAATCCCTACGGCAAGGGACTATCCGGTGAGGTGTTCCGGACGCAGAAGGCCATCGTCGAGGACGATCTCGCCAGCCGCACCAGAGGCACGCCGTGGGAGCAGGCCAACGTCAACACTGGCGTTGCCGCCTGCGTGGTCGCGCCGCTGATCAGGCACGGTGAAAGTGTCGGCGTGCTCTTGTTTTTCATCAGCCGCTCCTGGGCCAAGGACGAGGAGATCGTCGCGCTCCTGCTGCGTATGGCGGAGAACGTCTCGTTCGCGATCGATAATTTCGGCCGCGAGTCCGAGAAGGCCAAAATCGCTGCGGAAGAAGAGCGGCTGGCGCGCATGTATGCGGCGCTCAGCGCCACCAACGAGGCGATCCTGCGGGCGCGGTCGCGCGCCGATCTGTTCGACCTCGTCTGCGAGGCGACGGCGAAGGGCGCCAAGTTCACTTCGGCCAACATCGCCCTGGTCGACCCTCACGCCGGGCTGCTGCGCGTCGTCGCCTGTTACGGACCGAACGCCGACCACGTTCGCAACTTCAAGTTATCCATCTCCGAGGAGGTGCCGGAAGGGCGCGGACTGACCGGCACCGCGTTCCGCACGCGCCAGCCCGCCGTCAGCAACGACGTTCTCGCCGACGAGCGCATCGCGCCCTGGCACGCCAGCGCCCGCCGCAACGGGATCGCGTCCTCCGCCGCGTTGCCGCTCTTCAACGGCGACCAGGTCGAAGGCGTGTTTCTGTTCAACTCCCCGGAGTGCGGCACGTTCACACCCGAATTCGTCGAATTGCTGCGCAAGCTCCAGGCCAACGTCGCCTTCGCGCTGGAAGGCTTCGATCGCGCCGAGGAGAAGGCGCAAGTGGACAAGCAGCGCAATCGCCTGAGCGGAATGTTCGAAGCGCTCAGCGCAACCAATGAAGCGATCATGCGCGCCAAGACGCGCGAGGACCTGTTCGAGGCCGCGTGCCAGGCAGCTATTCTCGGCGACGTGTTCGCGTCGGCAACGATCGGCATCATCGACGAGGAAAACGAGCTCGTCCGCGTCGTCGCGGTGAAGGGGCGCCTGCAGCAGCAGATGGTTGGACGGACCTGCAGCATTTCCGCCGACCATCCCGAAGCCAAGGGGATCATCGGCACCTCGCTCCGGACCCGCCGGCCCAGCGTCATGAACGACTATCTGAACGAGCCGCGGTCGGCATACTGGCGCGCGAAGGCGATCGAGGACGGAACGCGGGCCGCCGCCAGCTTCCCGCTTCTAAAGGCGGGCCAGGAGCCGATCGGCATCCTGCTTTTCCTCGCGCCCGAGGAGAACACATTCACGCCCGATCTGGTCGAACTGCTCGGGCGCCTTGCCGAAAACGTCTCCTTCGCGCTCGACAATTTCGACCGTGCCGAGGAAAAGGCCCGCACCGAGGCGCAGAAGGAGCGCCTGACGCGCATGTTCGCGGCTCTGAGCGCGACCAACGAGGCGATCATGCGGGCGAAGTCGCGCGCCGAGCTGTTCGATCTCGTCTGTCTCGCGGCCTCGAACGGTGCCAAGTTCACGTCGACGACCATCGCGCTGGCCAGGGCCGACAGCGACCAGCTGGAGATCGTGGCGAGCGCCGGGCCATCTTCCAACACCACGCGGAACGTTCGCCTCTCGATCGACCCCGAGCGTCCCGAAGGGCGCGGGATGAGCGGCACGGCGTTCCGCACGCGCCAGCCCTGCATCAGCAACGACTATCTTAATGACGATCGCGTCAGCGCATTCCACGCCGTCGTCCGCGGCGACGGCGCGCGATCGGGCGCGGCATTTCCGCTCATCGTGCACGATCAGGCCGTCGGCGTCATGATCTACATGTCGACCGAGCCGGCTACCTTCACGGCCGAGTTCGTCGAGCTGTTGCAGCGTCTCGCCGACAATGTGTCCTTTGCGATGGAGCGCGAGCAGTTCTCTTTGAACTACCAGCCCAAGGTGGACATGGAGACCGGCCAGATCACCGGCGTGGAAGCCCTGCTGCGCTGGACGCATCCCGATCTCGGCAACATCTCGCCGGCTCAGTTCATTCCGCTCGCCGAGGAAACCGGCCTGATCGTGCCGATCGGCCGCTGGGTGCTCAACGAGGCCTGCGCGCAAGCCATGGCCTGGCAGCGCCGCGGCCTGTTGCCGTTGTCGATGGCGGTCAATTTGTCGCCGCGGCAGTTCGCCGACGAGCATCTGTTGCAGGACGTCGACGAGGCGCTGGCGGCCAGCGGCATGTCGCCGGTGCTGCTCCAGCTCGAAGTCACCGAGAGCATGATGATGCGCAATGTCGGCCGCGCGCTCAAGGTGCTCGATGCCATCCAGAGCCGCGGCATCCGCCTCGCCATCGACGATTTCGGCACCGGCTATTCGTCGATGTCGCTGATGAAGCACTTCCCGATCGACACCATCAAGATCGACCGCTCCTTCGTGCGCGATCTGCCGCAGGATTCCGAGGACCAGGCGATCGCGCAGGCCATTATCAGCATGGGCAAGGCGCTCGGCATGACCGTCGTCGCCGAAGGCGTCGAGAACGTCGAGCAGGAGGCGTTCCTGCGTACCCATGGCTGCGACGAGATGCAGGGCTTCCTGATCTCGAAGCCGCTGCCGGCCAAGCAGATGGCCGAACTGCTGCGGCCGATGGTCCTGCCTGTCGCCCCGCCGCTCCAGCCGGAGCCGGACGTTGCCGCTACTGAAGCTGCGGCGTCACGGCTGAAACGCGCTGTCGTCTGACGGCTGCGGGTGCAGCTCGCGGACGTCGTGCTCCCCGCCCTCGACCTTGCTCGGAAAATCCTGAGGCCCTGTCAGCGATGTCTGCTCGACGAACAGCGCGAGAATCGCGTGCGCGCCCTCGGCGAAGCTCGCACCCTCGTTCAAACCGAGTTCGGCGCACCATGGGCAACTCATCTGCTCCTGGTCGTCGAACACCGCCATGGCAGGTCCCCACCACCAGGCGGGCGCGGGCGAGCGCTCGTCCGCAGGCACAATGTGCCAGCGGGCAAACTCCTCCATCACGCGCTCGAACTCCAGGCGGGCGGCCTGATGCATTCGTTCCATGCTCCCAGGGATCCGCGACCGATGACAGGGCTTCGCGCCGAAATGATCGTGACCTGACGCTCGGAAAAATCGGCTCGCTCAATCGGCCGAGCATGCATGCCGGCATCGTCGCCGGCAGCGAAGGCCCAGTCTAGCCGTTCACGCCTCCGCTGATCAAGGCGCGGGCGCCCCGATTGCCTAACGCTGTCTGAACGGATGCGCCTTCTGGTGCCAGGCCCAGGCGGTGCGGATGACCGTCGCCAGGTCGGAATGGCCAGGCACGAAGTTCAGCACCTTTCGCGCAGCGGAAGGATCTGCGACCAGATAAGTGGGATCGCCGGCGCGGCGCGGCTTGACGGTGTGCGGCACCTCGCGGCCGGTCTCCTGCCTGATCGCGTTCAGGATCTCGCGCACGGAAAAGCCGGAGCCGGTGCCGAGATTGAAGCTGCCGCCGGCATGCCCCTCTTCCAGCAGCTTCAAGGCCGCGACATGCGCCGCGGCGAGGTCGGTGACGTGGATGTAGTCGCGGATCGCGGTTCCGTCGGGCGTGTCGTAGTCGTCGCCGAACACCGCGAAGTCGACATGGCCCTGCAGCGCCATCATGGCGCGGGGAATGAGGTGGGTTTCATTGTCGCGCAGCTCGCCGATGCCGCCGGCCGGATCGGCGCCGCTGGCGTTGAAATAGCGCAGGCAGAACGCGCCGAAGCCATAGGCCGAGCGATAATCGGCGAGCATCCGCTCGATCATCAATTTCGACGCGCCATAGGGGTTGATCGGCATGCAGGGAAAGTCTTCC
Source organism: Bradyrhizobium sp. WSM2793 (assembly GCF_000379585.1). Classification (NCBI taxonomy): domain Bacteria; kingdom Pseudomonadati; phylum Pseudomonadota; class Alphaproteobacteria; order Hyphomicrobiales; family Nitrobacteraceae; genus Bradyrhizobium; species Bradyrhizobium sp. WSM2793. Next base: position 49,662 of record NZ_KB902804.1, read on the forward strand.
GGCAGCTCCTTGGAATCGGCATTGCCGTAGACGGCGCCGGTCGAGGAGAACACGATGCGATGGCAGCCTGCGTTGCGCATCGCCTGCAACAGCGACAGCGTGCCCTGAACGTTGTTGATGTAGTATTTCTGCGGATCGGTCATGGACTCGCCGACCAGGCTCGCCGCCGCGAAATGCATCACCGCCGTGATTTTGTGGTCGGCGAAGGCGCGTGCCAGCGCCGTGCCGTCGAGCAGATCGCCCGTCACCAGGGGGCCGGCAACGAAGCTGCGATGACCTGTCGAGAGATTGTCATAAACGACGGGCTGGTAGCCGGCGGCGGTCAATGCGCGGCAGGCATGCGAGCCAATATAGCCCGCGCCCCCGGTGACGAGGACGGTCGGTCGGTCGGTCATATCGTCTTCTGCTCTTCTCTTAGCGGAGGGGCCGGTTGCGGCTGAAGAGAAGATAGAGCGCGCGGGGGTTGGTGGTCAAATAGCGCCAGAACAGGCGGCGCGGCTCGAGCAAGGTGCGCCAGGCCCATTCGAGTCCGATCTTCTGCATCCATTGCGGCGCGCGGGAACGGCTGCCCGACAAAAAGTTGAACAGGCCGCCTGATGTCTTGATAACGCCAACATTGGTCAGGTACGGCGTGAATTCCTCGACGAATGCCTGCTCGTTGGGCACGCCGAGCGCGACCCACAGATAGTCCGGCGCAAGCGCGTTGATCTCCTCGATTTTGGCGCGCAGCGCCTCGCCTCGCAGATAGCCGTGGCTGCGTCCGATGATCTTGAGGTTCGGATACATCTTCTGGACGTTCTCGACCGCCACAACGTTTTCGGCCTCGCTGGCGCCGAACATGTAGAAAGTGCGGCCGACCGCTTCCGCCTTGCGCGCGACGACGTGGAACAGGTCCGTGGTCGCGACGCGCTCGGGCAGGGGAAACCAGGATTGCAGCTTTGATGCCGCCACCAGCGGCTGGCCGTCGGCGTTGATCAGGTCGGCGGCGCGGAACAGGCGCTCGGTCTGCGGTTCCGTCGAGCAGCGCGCCAGCACCTCGCCGTTGGCCGAGGTCAGGAACAACGGACGGCCGATGCGATTGTCGGGATCGGTCGCTTCGATCATGAAATCGGCGGTCGCTTCCAGATCGATCGCGGCCATGCGGAGCCCGCCGACGGTGATTCGCGGCACGTCGGCCGTTGCTGCCCGTCCGTCGAGGTTGACGCGACGCTCAAGCATATTGTCTGCCTCGCTGGCGCGTTTGGATTGCAGGGGTGAGCTCGTCCAGCACGACGCCGACGAGCTTGCGCTCGGCGCGGCCCAGCGCGGTCAGGATCTCTTCCAGGCTGTCGTTGATGTCGAGGCTGGTCGGCAGCACCGCCACCAGCGCGTCGGTGTCGTCCAGCAGCTTTCGGCCGCCGGCAAGAAGCGGCATCACGGGGCCGTCGAGGATCACGAGGTCATAGCCGCCCGCGGCGCGCGCCTGCGCAATCGCCTTGCGGATCGCATCGGTAGCCTTGCCGGCGTCGCCCTCGCCGGCCGGCAGCACCGAAATGCCGTTGACCGTCCTGATCTCGCGTGCGGCCTTGCTGCCGATCGAGAGCCAGCCGAGCCTGCTCGGTTCGTTCCTGCCGGGGCGGCTGACCTTGTTCGAGAGTGCGTGGGCCTGATGGTCGGCATCGATCATCAGCACGCGGGCGCCGTCGCGCGCAGCCGCAAGCGCGAAATTCAGCGCGATCACGCTGCGTCCGGTGGTCTCGCCGGCGCCGACGAGCGCGATGACCGGCATCGCCTTGTCGCCGGCGCGCCGGGCCACGGCAGTGCGCATATCGCGCCAGGCGTTGAGCAGCTTCGTCAGCGGAAAGCCGGGCCGCAATGTCGGCCAGCCCAGCCGGGTGAGGTCGACGCCGCCGCCAGTGGCGAGAATGGCTCCGAGCGTGTGGATGACGTCGGCCTCCTGGAGACGGGCGATCAGCGGCTTTTCGATCTGGGGCTTTTCGACCATCGCAGGCTGCAGCGATGGCGCGGCAAGTTCTGGCAGCGCCTGCGCCACTTCCTGAGGTCGCGAGACCTGAGGAGGTTGCGGAGCTGCCGGAGCCGGCAATACCTCGGGAGCGCGCGTTCTCTCCGGTGCCGGCTTGCCCGCACGGCGGACTGGCGCGGGCGCCGGCGCGCCGACGAGCAGGAGTTCGACCGCGGCGAACCAGCTTGACGCCGCGAGCGCGCCGAAGATGAAGCCGATCATGGCGAACAGGCTCATGGCGGGCGGGAACGAGCGCCGCTGCGGCACCGTCGCTTCGCCGATGACGCGGGCCGCCGAAGTGTTCAGCGTCTCCTGCTCCTCGGTCTCGCGCGAGCGCTTGAGGAAGGATTGATAGACGTCGCGGCTGGCATCGGCCTCGCGCTCGAGCTCGCGCAGACGGACGGCGGCCTGGCTGAGCTGCACGCTCTGCCGCTTCTGCGCTTCCGTGGCCCGGTTGAGCGAGGCCTCATAGTCGCGGGCGCGCGTCAGATCGTTCTTGGCCGACTGGGCGAAGCGATCGATCTCCTCGCTGATGGTGCGCTTGAGATCCTCGACCTGCTTCTCGGTCTGGCGCAGTGCCGGATGGCGCGGCCCGAGCTCGCCGGCCTGCTCAGCATATTTCTTGCGCGCATCGGCATATTGCGCGCGCAGGTTCGCAATCGTCGGCGATTGCAGCGCCTCCGGGATCGCGCCGGCATCGGCCGCGGTACGGCGGCTCGCCTCGATCTGGTCGAGCCGCGCCTGGGCATCCATCGTCGCCGCGCGGGCCGCGGAAAGCCGCTGGTTGCTGGCGGAAAGCTGCTGATCGCTGATCAGCGCATCCTGGGTGCCGACGAAATTGTTCTGGGCCTTGTAGGTGGCGAGCGCGGTCTCGGCGTTGCGCAGCCGCTCGCGCAGCTCCTTGAGGCGGCCGGAGAGGTCGTTGGTGGCGCGCCGTGCGGCCGAAGCCTGCGAGTTGCGGGACTCGGCGAGATAGGCATTGGTCAGCGTGTTGGCGAGCATCGCCGCCTTCGCCGGATCCGTCGACCAGACCTCGATGTCGACGATGAAGCTCTTTTCGGTCTTGCGGATCGTGATGTGCCTGTTCAGCGCCTCGAGTGCCGCAAGCTGCACCTCCTTGTTGTCCGCAGCGGAGGGAGCGCGGGGCTGCAGACCGATCAGGCCGAGCAGCGACGACATCAGGCTCTGGCCGTCGCTGCCGCCGCCGAATTCCGGGTCCTTGTCGAGACCCGCCTGCTGGATCACCTTGAGCAGTACGCTGTTGGAGGTGATCAGCCGCGCCTGGCTCTCCACCACCATGGCCATGCCGGAGACGTCCTGCGCGCGCGGTGTGAGTTCGCGGTCGACGAGCTGAAGCTCGCGCGGATCGACATAGAGCTGGGCGGTGGCGGTGTAGCGGGGTGTCAGGCTCTTGCCCACGGTGACGGCAAGCGTTGCACCGAGCAGGGCAGCCGCGGCAATCGCGATCTTGCGTCGCCAGAGCAAATTGGCGAGCTCCAGCACGTTGAAGCCGGCCTGGGGCCTCTGTTGCGGCGACTCCGGTCTGGCCCGATCTATCGGCTGGTTATAGTCAAGCATGATCCCCAGCTTTCATTCCAAATGCCGCAGGCTGAGGGGCTACTCTTCGCTCTACGCCATGCACCCGGGATATAGGTGCCCAATCAACGCAACAGGGAAAATTAACCATACTCATTGAGGGACTATTCACCGAAATGGCAAACAAAGCGTTTAAGCGCATGCCACTCCGCAGTGCGTCCTCGTGACGCCAGCGATGCCGGGGCTCCCTGGAGATTAACGGTTCGTTACCGCGCGCGGCATGGCTGCGAAGCTCCGCTTGTTCCGCAATGGGCCGCGCGCGCGCCATGATGGTCAGCTCTTCCGCAGGATGACGTGATAGTCGCCGCGACGGACGTCGGTCCCGCGCGAAAGCATGGTATTCAGCACGGCGGCGCCGGCGTCCACGAGCGCCGCGAACAGCGGCTTGCTCCGGCGCATCTCGGGATAGCGCGGACTCTCGACCTCGCGGCGGTAGATCATCTCAAGGCCGTTGGCGGCCGCGAAGGCTTCGAGCCGGGGCAGCGTCACCAGCGGATGGAAGAAGGTCGGGAACGGTGGCTCACCGGGCATGCCGGCATCCTTGATGCCGCGGATGTGCCGGTAGAACCAGACGTGAAACCAGTGCGGCGAATATTTGGTGACGACGCCGGAGAGCGAGCGGGGATTGGGCGCGCCGATCAGGATCATGCCGCCGCGCTTGAGCGCATCGCGGAAATTCAGGAGCGCGGCGTCGACGTGGGGCAGATGCTCGATCACGTTGTAGCAGATCACGAGATCGAAGGTCTCGCGCTCGAAGCGGTAGGTCTGCACGTCGCCGAGGATAGCCTCATCCGCGTAGGTGTTGTTGCGGACCTGGTCCTCGTCGATGTCGACGACGGTGACCTTGCTGCGTCCAGGCAATTCCGGCGGCAGGACGCTGCACGAGCCGCCGCCGGCTTCATAGATGGCGAGCTGGCCTTGCGGCAGTTCACGGCGCAGCACGTCGTGAACGGCGAGCAGGCTGTCGCGCGCTTCGCCCGGGACGAGATCGTGAAGTGCCTGGACGGGGGCCGCGGTCGCGGGGATCCGGATCGCCGTGGCTGTCGCAAAATCGATCGTGGCTGGCTTGTTCATATTTTCTGACCGCGCTTGTTCTATTCAAATTTACAGGAAAAATATCGCGAGCCCGAAGAGCAAATCTGATGCCGCGCCGTCTCACCGGTCGCAGTGCTTACGGTCGGGTTAATGCGCATGCGCATTAACTACGGCATTGTTCATGTTGGGTCTTGATCGACGCGTGGACCGCGAATTGCAGTACCGCGTGCGCATGATTTCGCGGGAGAAACAGGCGAAAGCGGTTAAACGCATGATGTTGTCTTGGGACGGCCGGGAGACTGGCGTGAGGCGCGGGCACGCGCCATCAACTGGCCGTTCGTTTTGGGACGCATCTGTCCCGCGACGATGTGCCGTCGCGGGACGTACGAATGAAGCAGGGCTTTTTCAATATATCTCGGACATCTAGAACGTCATGACATTGATCCCGACAGACCTGTCTGCCACGCGTATCGCGGATGCCGTGCGCGATCCCAACCGGGAGATCGCGGCGAGCTCCCGCGTCATCGACCTGTCGGTCGGTATCGTCGTCTGCATCCCCTGCTTCCGCCGTCCGCAGCATCTGCGGCTGACGCTGGAGTCGCTGGCGAACCAGCGGACCCCGCGTTCCTTTGCCGTCGTCATGGTCGAGAACGATGCCGCGCAGCGCGAGAGCGCGCCGGTTGCCGCGGAGTTTCTGGCCGCCGGCAGGCTGCAGGGTGTCTGCCTCGTCGAGAAGCGGCAGGGCAATTGCCAGGCCATCAATGCTGCGTTCGAGACGGCGCAGGCGCTGTTTCCAGCCGCGACCCGCTTCCTGATGATCGACGACGACGAGATCGCGTCAAGCGACTGGCTCGAATTGATGGTCCGCACCGCGGAGGCGACCGGCGCCGACGTGGTCGGCGGGCCGGTGCTGCCTGTGTTCGATGACGACAGCAAGCCGTGGCTGTCGCGTCATCCCGCTTTCCGTCCCGCCTACGACTATTCCGGCGCGGTGCCGCTAATCTATGGCTGCGGCAATTGTCTGATCACGCGCGCGGCCTTCGAGCGGTTCGACCGTCCCGCCTTCGACCTGCGCTTCAATTTCCTCGGCGGCGGCGATTGCGATTTCTTCGTGCGGTGCCGTGATGCCGGCATGATCTTCCACTGGACGGCGGAGGCCGTCATCACCGAGACCGTGCCGCAAAGCCGCACCAGCCTTGGCTGGATCGCCAAGCGCGGCCTGCGCATCGGCGCGATCAATTATCGCGTGCAGTACAAGGCCGCGCAGAGCGCGACGGCGCGGGCGCGGGTGTTCATACAGATGCTCGGACGGTTGCCGCTCTCGCTAATTCGGTCCGCAGGTCTGTTGACGTCGTCGAAGGCCGTCGTCGCGATCCATCCCGTGATGGTCGCGCTCGGCTCGATGCTCGCCGCGTTCGGGATCGAGCCGAAGCCCTATGAGGCCTCGAAGATCGTGTCGTGACGATTAGATGCCGAAGCGGGCGAGGGCAGTCCTGGCCGCGGCGCGCGGCAACGCCTTGAGCGAGCGGCGGCCGACCATTCCAAGATAGCCAAAAGCCTGGCGATATCGGCCGAAACGAACCGCCTGCATCGCCGAGTAGGTGATGAGATGAAGTTCGGCGGCGAGGCGCAATCCGGCCGCCGTGCCCTCGGGCAGGCGTGCCAGGATCAGCCCGTCGTCGAATACCCGCGCGATGGCAGGGAAGAAATCCTTTGGCGTCCGGACCGCGGCGTTCATGGTGTTGGCGGTGTGCAAGCGATAATCGAGCAGCAGTTTTGGCGCGAATTCGAACTCGCCGATCGCCGCCAGACGGCACCAGCAATGCCAGTCCTCGCAATATCTCAAGGACGTATCAAAGCCGCCGATGGCCCGCAAAGCTTCCGCGCGCGCGAGCGCGATGCCGCCATTGACGATGAAATTGCCGGCGGCGAGCCGCGTCAGCACGTCGCCGGACGGCTTCCGGCGCCCCTTCAGCAGGCCGCGCCGGCCGATCTGATGTCCTTCGCTGTCGATCGTGTTGTAATCGCCATAGACGAGCACCGCCCGCGGAGCCGCGCGTGCTGCCTCCAGCAGCGCCGCCACTGCGCCGGCGCGAAGGCGGTCGTCGGCATCGAGGAACAGCAGCCAGTCGCCGCGGGCATATCGTGCACCGAGATTGCGCGCTGCCGACACGCCGGCGGAATCATTCGTGATCAGGCGCAGCCGCGGATCGCGAATGCCGCGGACGATGGCGGCGGTGTTGTCGGTCGAGCCGTCGTCCACGACGATCACTTCGCCCACGTCGCCCTGCGCCAGTGCGCTGGCGAGGGTTTCGCCGACATAGGCCGCAACGTTCTTGGCGGGAATGACGACGGACACCGTCGAGCTCGAGGGCAGCGGTTGGCGTGCCGCCGGAACGACGCGTCTGGTTGCCGGCAAATCGAGAACGTCTTCGGCGGTGATCTGAGCCACGGCTCGCCTTTAAGAGTCTGTTAACCAGGGCGCATCTGCTGAATGGATGATGCGATCGATCGCAACATGGGCATGCCCGCGAATGATACTCGCATTACAGCCGGATCGTTGTCGGGAAGCCGTGCGCGGCGCTGGTTTCGTCAATTAGCGTTAAGCCGCTGGCATTAAGCCTGTGGCAAATTTGGGAGAGTGCGACCGCCGGTCCCATGCGAGAATGCGCATCCGGTTGCCGCGGATGGAATCCAGTGCCCGCAAAGACATTCGAACACGACCCAGATGCGATGATCCTCAACCTCTTCTATGAGGACAAGGACGATCGCTGGTTTCCCGGCGACCGGCATCTGCGGCGGATGGCGCGCCGGTTGCTGCTCGGCGAGCCGCGCATGAGCGGCCAGCTTCGCGTGTTCCTCAATCTCTGTGCGGGGCTCGACCGGCTTGGTATCCGCTACCGCGTCAACGATTACGGCTACATCGCGCGGCATCCCGAAGAGCTCGCCTGCATCGTCGGCCGCACCTTCCTGCTCGACAAGTTCGCGTGGAAGAATCCGATCCTGCTCGGCGTTGCCGCGCACAATCATCCGCTCGACGACCCCGATTTGTTCAAGCGCCTGCCGGTGAAGAAGGTCGTGGTGCCCGGCCCCTGGTACGTCGACATGTACCGGCCGTACTGGCCCGAGACGGAGGCCTGGCCGGTCGGTATCGATACCGATCTCTGGGCGCCGTCGCCGTCGTCGCAGAAGGCCGTCGATGTGCTGATCTACGACAAGGTCCACTGGGATCGCGAGCGCTATGCGCCGGAGCTGATCGAACCGGTCCGCGCCCGCCTGCGAAAAGAGGGACGCTCGTTCACCGAGCTCCGTTACGGCAGCTACAAGGAAGAAGATTATCAGGCGGCGCTGGCGGCCTCGCGCGCGATGATCTTCCTGTGCCAGAACGAGAGCCAGGGCATCGCCTATCAGCAGGCCTTGTCTTGCGGCGTGCCGGTATTCGCCTGGGATCCGGGCGGCCCGTGGCGAGACCCCGATTACTATCCGCACCGCGTGCAGTTCGCGCCGGTGTCGTCGGTGCCGTATTGGGATGAGCGCTGCGGGGCCAAGTTCGTCGACGTCGCCGGGTTCGAGGCGGGGTGGGACAATTTCTGGGAAGGATATGCCGCAGGCGCGTTCGACCCCCGCGGCTATATTCTGGACAGCCTTACGCTGGAGCAACGGGCGCTGCAATATTACGAGATCGCGCGGAACATCGTGCGGCAGCCGGCGGCGCAGACTTCCGAAAGGCCTGGTGACGGACGCTCAATGGGCTTGAGCCAGGACCTCGAGCTTCACCGGCGTCACCAAGTGTCTTGAGCCGTGGACCGCAGCATGGACCGCAGCGCCGCCGACATGACTGACCTCGAGGCCCGACCGTTGGGCCGCGCCTTCCGCGACGGCCTGGCGCAGCTGAATGCCGTGCAGGCGGCGCGCTGCCTCGTCGCCGTCGCCTCGCTGCTGCTGGTGCTGGTGACGCTCGATCCGTTCCCGGACCTGCGGAATCCCGACGTCACCACCGTCGTCGGCGGACGAATGGCGCTGGCCTATGTATCCTGGGGACTGCTCGCTGCGGTCGCGGCGCTGCTCGTCGCGACCACGGATGCGCCCGCGCTGAAGGCTCTGGTGACGCCGCTTCATCTCTGCCTCGTGGGCTGGCTGGTGATCAACATCGTCCTCTCCGAAAGCCGCGGCGTTTCGATCCAGCGCTTCGTGCTCGCCGCCAACGTGACGTCGCTCGCAGTCCTGCTGCCATTGCTGCCGCCGACGCAGCGCAGCTTCAACCTGTGCCTGGGTGCTGCCGCGCTGGTGCTGCTCGCGCTCTGCTATCTCGGCGTCTTCCTCGCGCCGCACTATTCGATCCACACCGGGCTTGATATTGGCGAGCCGCAGCTTGCCGGCGACTGGCGCGGCAGTTTTGGCCATAAGAACATCGCCTCGCCCGTGATGACCATCCTGGTCTATGTCGGCATCTACCTGACCGCCGTCGGCTCGTTCGTGATGGGACCGGCGATCGCCGCGCTGGCCGGCATCTTCCTGATCTTCACCGGCGGCAAGACGTCGTCGGTGCTGTGCCTTGCGATCTACGCGCTCGCGTCGCTGGTCTACGTGACGCCGAGTCTGTGGCTGAAGCGGATCATCTGCTTCGTGCCGCTGATCGTGATGAACCTTTTGACAGTCGGCAGTGTCTTGAGCCCGGCGCTCGGCGGCATGACGCGGCTGCTTCCCCTTGATCCGACCTTCACGGGCCGTTCCGCGATTTGGGAGTTCGCGCTGGCGGCCGTCGCCGAGAAGCCGGTCATCGGTCACGGCTATGCCGCCTTCTGGGATGATGTCACGGCGCGGCAGACCGCCCAGGGCGCCGAATGGGCGACGTCGGCGGCGCACAGCCACAACAGCTATCTCGACCTCGCGGTCACCGTCGGCCTGCCGGGGCTGCTGCTCGTGATCCTCGTGTTCGTGCTCGCCCCCCTCCGTAATTTCCAGTCAGCCCAGACACACAACCGCAGTGGCGCACTGGCAAAGCTGTTCCTGACCGTATGGCTGTTCGGCCTGTACTACGGCGCGACCGAGACCTTCCTGCTCGAACGGCAGAATCCGATCTGGTTCATGTTCGCGCTCGCGGTGGCCGGCCTGCATTTCCTCGCCAGGTTCCAATGCGTCGAGCAGATGGAACCGGAGCGCTGACAGCTTGTCGCAGTCGGGGCGACGGTGGCATCGGCTTAACGATTGAGCGGCTAGGTCTCTTGTGATGCGCGACAAAACATAATCTATCTCGAAACATTCAGTAATCGTATGCCCCGCAGATGACGTTCCTCAGCGTCGAGCAACCAGATGGTCTTGTGTCCAGCACGTCGAACATCGCTGTCGATTTCCTGCGTGACTGGCGGCAGGCCGCGTCGCGTCTGAGCGCCGGGCATCGCACCGCATTCCAGCATGGTTACTGGCTCGATGCATGGTATGAGGCGTTTCACGATTTTGCGCCGCTGATCGCGATCATCTCGGATGCCGCCACCGGCAAGGACATCGCGATGGTGCCGATGATCAGCCACATCAGGCGCGGCATCCGCATCGTCGAATTCGCCGATCTCGGCGTCTCCGACAACAACGCGCCGATCCTGGCGAGCGATGCCGCGTTGGACGCGGCGGCGATGGATGCGATCAGCTTGGCACTGGTCGAGGCATTGCGCGCCTTGCCGGACCGCTTCGACCTGCTCCGCCTGAAGAAGATGCCGGCCCAGGTCGGTGGCAAGCCGAATCCGCTGGTGGCGTTCGGGCGGATCGGATCCTCATCGCTGAACGGCAATGTCGTGCTGATGGGCGACGACTATGAGAACTATCAAGCGTCGATCAAGCGCATGCAGATGCCGCGCTGCTGGCGCGTCTTCAGCCGTCACCAAGGCGCGCGGTTCGAGATCGCCGCGGACGTTGCGCGCGCGCATGAGCTGCTGGACGTCATGGATGTGCAGCAGCAGGCGCGCATGCGAAAGCTCGGCTCGCGGTTCGTCCTCAATGACGACGCCCATGCGCAGTTCTACCGCGAGGTTGCCCGCCAGGGCGTCGCGGAAGGCTATGCCGTCGTTGCGGCACTGGTCTGCGATGAAGCTGTCATCGGCACGTCATTCGGCATCAGGCAAGGCGCGACTTATTACCTGCTGCGCATCAGCCACGGCGGCGACTCATGGTCGAGCTGCTCGCCGGGGCTGCTCGTCGCCGAGCGCACCATGGCCGCGATGCATGCGGCGGGCGTGCGCCGTTTCGACCTCAGCATCGGCAATCAGGACTACAAGCGGCGCTTCGGCGCCGAGCGGGTGCCGCTGACCGACGTCAGCGTCGCGCTGACCTGGCGCGGCGCTCCTTTCGCATGGCGCGACCACGCCGCGCAGGGCCTGCGCCGCTATCCCGCGGCCGCCGCCCTCGCGGCGCGGGCGATACGCAAGATGCGCTGACACAGGCTGTCTGCTCGCCCGTCATCTCGGAAGGCCCGCGCAGAAGGCATCCAGCAACGCGCGACCCTGCGGCCAGTCGCCGAGCCCGCTCGACCCATTGATGTGGCCGAGTGCGCCCGGCACGATCAGGCCGGACTGCCAGGCGCGTGCGCGTCGCTGTGTCACCTCGAGGCTGCCATAGGGATCGTTCGTGCTGGCGATGATGAGCGAAGGGAAGCGCAGCCCGCGGTCGGGGACCGGCTTGAACGCGGCGGCCTCGGCGGGAAAGCTGGTGCCGTCAGGATCGGGGACCGCGACCAGAAACGCGCCGGCGATCGCGGATGGGAAGCGGGCGGCCCAGTGCGCCACCAGCAGGCAGGCGAGGCTGTGGGCCACCAGCACCGGCGGCTTCGCGCAGCGCCTGACCGCTCGCTCCAGCGATTGCTCCCAGTCGTCGAGCTCGGGCTGGTCCCAGCTCGTCGGCTGAAATCGTCCGAAGCACGCATCACTGCGCTCCCAGAGGGTCTGCCAATGGGTTTCGCCGGAGCCGCCGAGGCCGGGCAAGGTGATGATGTCGTGCATGATCGTCCCGTGATATCTGAGATGGGGGCGCAGTGTGGCCGGTCAGGGTGCTGCGGGACATGGCAAGTCATCGGCGGAGTCGATCATCTGCCGATGATCTCAAGGCGGAATGGAGAATTTTCTTGGATCGTTTCGGAAGCATCGACGCCAAGGATCTGAAGATCCTGGAGGCGCTGCAGGCCAATGCGCGCGTGCCGTTGTCCGAGCTTGGCCGTTCCGTCGGCCTGTCCCAGCCGGCTGTCTCCGAGCGCGTCAAGCGGCTGGAGGAAGCCGGCATCATCGAAGGCTACGGTGCCCGGATCAACCCGCGTGCGCTCGGGCTTGGCCTGATGGCGCTGGTGCGCCTGCGCACGTCGCATGAGCACATCAAGACCTGCCTGAAGAGATTCAGCGAGATTCCATACATCATCGAGGTCCATCGCGTGACCGGCGATGACTGCTTCGTGTTGAAGGTGCTGGTTCCAGCGCCGGAAGACCTGGAGACGATCGTGGATCGCATTGCCGGTTTCGGCACTGTGACGACCTCGCTGGTGCTGCGGAGCGAACCGGCGCGGCCGATCGGCCGTGAGCTCGTCAGGAAGAAGACCGAGCGGAGCTGAGGCGGCATTCCCGAAAGAGAATGCCGCCCGTCGCATCAGCCGTGTGGCTAGCCATGGAGCTTAGCCATGGAGCTTCTTGGCGGTCTCCGCGATCTGGCGGCCCTGATAGCGCGCGCCGGCGAGCTCGTTGGCGCTGGGCTGGCGGCTGCCGTCGCCGCCCGTGATCGTGGTGGCGCCGTAGGGTGCGCCGCCCGTGACTTCGTCGAGCTTCATCTGGCCGGCGAAGCCGTAGTTCATGCCGACCACGACCATGCCGAAATGCAAGAGGTTGGTGATGATCGAGAACAGCGTCGTCTCCTGGCCGCCATGCTGGGTCGCAGTCGATGTGAAGGCGCCGCCGACCTTGCCGTGCAGCGCGCCCTTGGCCCAGAGCCCGCCCGCCTGGTCGAGGAAGTTCGCCATCTGCGAGGCCATGCGGCCGAAGCGGGTGCCGGTGCCGACGATGATTGCGTCGTAGCTGGCGAGATCCTCAATCTTGGCGATGGGGGCGGCCTGATCGACCTTGTAATAGGAGGCTTTGGCGACCTCGGCCGGCACCAGCTCCGGTACGCGCTTGACGTCGACGGTGGCGCCGGCCTCGCGCGCGCCCTCGGCGACGGCGTTGGCCATCGCCTCGATATGGCCATAGGCGGAATAATAGAGGACGAGAACTTTGGTCATGGTGGTCTCCGTTGGGGGATGAGTTTGAATGGTTGTTTGAGGCGTGGATGGCCGGGACAAGCCCGGCCATGACGGAGAGCGTCGTCAGGCCGCGTCGACGAGCACGAGCTCGGTGTCCTCGAGCGCGGTGATCTTCAGCCGGTCCTCGTCGCGGATCGCGGCGCCGTCGCGGGCGTTGACGCGCACGCCGTTGATCTCGACTGAACCTGCCGCAGGCACCAGATAGAGATGCCGCGCCTTCTCTGGTGCGTACTCCGCGCTCTCGCCGGCCTTGAGCGTGGTGGCGAGCACCCGCGCATCGGCGCGGATCGGCAGCGCATCCGCATCGTCATCGAACCCGCTCGCGATGGTGACGAGCTTGCCGGAGCGATCCGACTTCGGAAACGGCTTCGAACCCCAGGTCGGCTGTCCGCCGCGCGTCGTCGGCTCGATCCAGATCTGGAAGATTCGCGTCTGGGTCGGCTCCAGATTGTACTCGGAGTGGCGGATGCCGCTGCCGGCACTCATCACCTGCACGTCGCCCGCTTCGGTGCGGCCCTCGTTGCCGAGGCTGTCCTGATGGGTGATCGCGCCCTCGCGCACATAGGTGATGATCTCCATGTTGGCGTGGGGATGGGCGGGAAAGCCGGTGTTGGGCGCGATCTCGTCGTCGTTCCACACCCGCAATGCGCCGTGACCCATGTTGTTCGGGTCGTAATGGCCAGCGAAGGAGAAGTGATGCTTGGCCTTGAGCCAGCCGTGATCGGCGCCGCCGAGCTTGTTGAAAGGTCTGAGTTCGATCATCTGCGTAATTCCTTGTGTGGGTGGTTGGCGCCTCGATCAGGCGCCGAACCCGCCGTCGACGTTGAGCACCGTGCCAGTGACGAAGGAGGCGTCCGGGCTTGCGAGGAAGACGATGCCGGCGGCGACTTCCTCGGGACGGCCGAAGCGCTGCAGCGCGTGCTGCTTGCGCTGGGTCTCGGCGAACTCGCCGCCATCCTTCGGATTCATGTCGGTGTCGATCGATCCGGGCTGCACCACGTTCACGGTGATGCCGCGCGGTCCGAGGTCGCGTGCCGCGCCCTTGGTGTAGCCGACGACTGCCGCCTTGGTGGCGACGTAGTCGGCAAGGCCCGGGAACGAGGCGCGGTCGGCCAGCATGGAGCCGACGGTGACGATGCGGCCGCCTTCACCCATCAGCTGCGAGGCGGCGCGGATTGCCGCGATGACGCCGTGCACGTTGACCTGATCCTGGCGGGTGAGGGCATCCGTGTCGGCATTGGCGTCGTCGATGGCACCGCCCGCGGCAACGCCGGCATTGTTGACGAGGATGTCGAGATGGCCGAATTCCCTGGCGACGTCGTTGACCAGTTGCGTGACGTCCTGCGCGGAAGCCTGGTCCGCCCTGAAAGCGCGGGCCCTGACGCCCTTGGCCTTCAACTCGGTGACGACGGCTTCCGCCTTTTCCGGCGAGGCCACGTAGCTGATGGCGACATCCGCGCCTTCGTCTGCGAGAGCGCGGGCAGAAGCCGCGCCGATGCCGCGCGAGCCGCCGGTGACGAGGGCAACCTTGCCTGAGAGCTTCTTGGTCATTGGATTTCTCCAGTCCTGAATGTCTGATGACCCTTGGATAAGCCTCCGTCTGTGGTATAGAAATAGAAACTGTTGAAACGCATTGTTTCCATAAATATCCAGATGGATAGCCGCCATGGCAAAACTTCCCGATTTCGAGGCGCTCGCGATCTTTGCGAAAGTTGTGGAGTTACGGTCGTTTGCGGGGGCCGCGAGCGAGCTCGTTATGTCCAAGGCCACGGTGTCCAAGGCGGTCACGCGCCTGGAGGAGCGGCTCGGCGCCCGGCTGTTCAACCGCACCTCGCGCCGGCTTGCGCTGACCGACGCCGGGCACAAGCTCGCCGAGCGCGCGACGCGCCTGTTGGCCGACGGTGAAGCGGCGGAGAACGAGGCGCTGGCGCAATCGGTGGCGCCGCGGGGCCTGGTGCGGCTCGCCGTGCCCATGACGTTCGGCATCAAGGCGGTGGCGCCGCTGCTGCCGGAGTTTTTCGAGGCCTATCCGGAAGTCTCGGTCGATCTGCATTTGAGCGATGCGACCGTCGACCTGATCGGCGAGGGTTTTGACATGGCGGTGCGGATCGCGCGGCTGCCGGACTCCTCGCTGCTCGCGCGGCGGCTCTTCACCATGCCGCGCTTCACCGTGGCCGCGCCGTCCTATCTGAAGAAGCACGGCCGGCCGACGCATCCGATGCACCTGGCCGAGCACAAGTGCTTCAGCTACGCCTATATGTCGACGCCCAACATCTGGCACTACACCAATTCCGTCGGCGAGCAGGCCAGCGTGCGCCCGGGTGGACAGCTCCGCGTCAACAACGGCGAAGCCGTGATGCCGGCGCTGATTGCGGGCCTCGGCATCGCCGAGCTGCCCGAATTCATCGTTGGCGAAGCGATCTCATCGGGCGCCGTCGAAGTGATCCTGAAGGACTGGAAGCAGGCCGAAGGCGCCGTACACCTGGTAACGCCCCCCGGCGGCCCCCGTCCCGCCCGCGTCGAAGCGCTCGGCGATTTCCTCGCGGCCAAGCTGCCGGGCACATGCAAGCGGCGGGCGAAGAAAGGTGCGAGGGCGGGATAGACTTTGGTGGGCACGGCGCGCGCAGCGCGCCTTTGCCCACCCTACGAGATCTCGCTAGTCTATCGTTCGCGCAAGCTATCGTAGGGTGGGCAAAGCGAAGCGTGCCCACGGCTTCGCCTGAGGGGATCGCAAGTGTCTCGATATCGGCGGGCACAAGGCAGCATGTTCTTCTTCACCGTCGTGCTCGCCGACCGCTCGAGCACGCTGCTCGTGGACCAAGTTGATCGCCTCAGGCGAATTTACCGAACAGTTCAGCAGCGCCGCCCGTTCGAGACGATCGCCATTTGTATCCTGCCCGACCATCTCCATGCTGTTTGGTTGCTTCCGGAGGCCGATGCTGATTTTTCGTCGCGGTGGAATCTGATCAAGGGTGGATTTTCGAGAGGCTTGGAGGGCGGGCCGCCTTCAATGAGCAAATTGAAGAAGCGCGAGAAAGGCATCTGGCAGCGGCGTTTCTAGGAGCACACAATTCGCGACGACGCAGATCTGGAGCGACACGTTGATTACATCCATTTCAATCCCGTGAAACACGGGCTCGTCACGCGCGTGCGCGACTGGTCCCTCAGCAGCTTTCATCGTTACGTGGAGCAGGGCGACCTCCCCGTGGATTGGGGCGGGGACATGCGCGACATCGCGGGTCATTTCGGAGAGTGATCGTGGGCACGGCGCGCGAAGAGCGCGCCTTTGCCCGCCCTACGGCAGCTCGCCAATCTATCGTTTGTGCAAACTATCGTAGGGTGGGCAAAGCGAAGCGTGCCCACGTCTTTGCCTGAAGAGATCACAGGTGTCTCGATATCGGCGCGCGCAGGGAGGCCTTTGGATTGGGGCGGGGACATGCGCGACATCGCGGGTCATTTCGGAGAGTGATCGTGGGCACGGCGCGCGAAGAGCGCGCCTTTGCCCACCCTACGGCAGCCGTCTTTCGGGCCGGACTACGCCACCTTCACGCCGTCGATTGCGACGATGCGCAGGCTTGGCTTCAGCGTTTCTTCCAGCTGCGACTTCAATTCGTGAACGCGAGGGTCGCTCGAACGCTTCGCACAAACCGCATATTGATGGACCGATTGCGCCAGCGCGCGGCGCGCTTCCGGCGTACGCGTCACTTCGGGCCTTGCAAGCCTCAGAACGATCGCGGCGAGATTTACCAGCATCTCGTCCAGCGCGACATCGATGGTTCCAATGTTAGGCATCACGCACTCCCTCAAGAGGGCAACAGCGGCTCCAGGCATGCGTTCCGGGCTCGGCCGAACATGGCTAACGCTTCGTAAACGTCTTGTTCTTGCCGATCGCGGCGCTAGGCTGGGTGCGAAACAAGAAAATTCGGGGGAGGGACCTGCCATGGATCGACGCGACGTCCTGCGCGCCGCTGCTGCACTGCCGTTGCTGCGCGCTGCGTTACCCGGACCGGCCTCTGCGCAAACCTACCCCGCCCGCAACATCACCATGATCGTGCCGTTTCCGGCCGGCGGACAGGCCGATCTTGCGGCGCGGCCGGTGGCGATGGCGCTGGAGCGGATCCTCGGCAAGGCCGTCATCGTCGACAACCGCGCCGGAGGCGGCGGCGGCTCGGTCGGCAATGCCGCGGCGGCACGCGCCGAGCCCGACGGCTACACGCTGCTGATGACGTTGTCCTCGCTCGCGGTGCTGCCCGAGGCCGACCGGCTGTTCGACCGTCCCGCCGCCTACGAGGTCTCGCAGTTCATGCCGATCGCGCGCGTGCTCGCCGATCCCACGCTGCTGGCGGTGCCGGCGTCCGCGCCGTGGAAGACGGCGCAGGATTTCGTCGAGGATGCCAGGAAGCGCCCGGGTCAGATCACTTACGGCTCGTCAGGGCCTTACGGCACGCTGCATGTGGCGATGGAGATGTTCGCGAGCAGCGCCGGCATCAAGCTGCTGCACGTGCCGTTCCGCGGCGCAGGTCCCGCGCTCACCGCGATCCTCGGTGGCACCGTGCAGGCGATCGCGGCCGCACCGGGGACGCTGAAGCCGCAGGTCGACGACGGCAAGCTCCGCGTGCTCGGCAATTGCGGCGCCCAGCGCATCGCGAGCTTTCCCGATGTGCCGACCTTCCAGGAGCTCGGCTACAAGGACGTCGAGATGTACATCTGGGCCGGGCTGTTCGCGCAGAGCTCTCTTCCCGCGCCGATCGCGATCCGCCTGCGCGAGGCGATGGCACAGGTGATGACGAGTCCCGACGTGCTCAAGGCCTTCGAAACCTCGGGCAGCCTCGTCGCCTATCAGGACGCACCGGCCTTCGCCCAATTCGTCGCGACCGACAGCAAGCGGCTGATCGCGGCGGTGAAGAAGATCGGCAAGGTGGAGTAGGTTCCAGCGCCATTTTCACATTTTGTTGTTGGTCCAGAACCGGGTCCTGCCTCATTGATTGATGAAAATCGATGGGAATCGAGAAGGATCGGGACATGCGAACAGAGCGGATTGCGCTGGGTGTGGCGCTCGCGGTCGGCGGCATCGTCGCGCAGGGAGCTGCATTCGCCCAGGAATATCGCGGCACCATGGAACAGCAGATGGCGTGTACGCCGGACGTCTGGCGTCTCTGCAGCGACCAGATTCCGGACGTGAGCCGGATCACCGCCTGCCTGCAGCAGAACACGCCGCAGCTGTCGAGCGGCTGCCGCGCCGTGTTCCAGTCCAACAACCAAATGCCGCCGCAGCAGGTCCCACGCAATCGCGCCGCACCGCCGCGCTATAACAATGCGCCGCTGCCACCTCCGCAGCGTCCCTATGACGATTACGACGATTAGGCTTTGAAGAGCGCATGATCGGGAAAATTGCGCAGCGCTAAAGCATGATCCGGAAAAGTGCGAAGCGGTTTTCCGGAAAAGATCATGCGCAAACAACAACCTAAAGCGCGATGACGATTCATCCAGATCTCATCGCGCTTTAGGCGCGGCGATGCGGTCGTGCAGCCTCGTTCAGCGCTCGGTCTTGCTGTCCGATTCAGGTCGTTGTCCCAGCACCATCCGCAGGACGACACCGAAGAGAATGGCCGCGACCGGCCAATGGAACCAGATCTTGTTGCCCGTGAAAAGATTGATCAGGATCAGGAAGGCCGACACCGTGAGGGCCGCTGCCAGCGGGCGGGGCAGCCTTGCGAGCCAATCCGAGACGATATTCGTCGCCGAAGACAGCTCGCGCCTGTCTCCGATCCGCGGAGCACGCGCTCTTTCTGAGGGAGCTGCGCTTTCCTCGATCGGGAAGCTCCCTTGTGCAGCAGCTCGGCCGCCCAGGGTCAGCCGATAGCTGGTCAAGGGAGCAATGTTCTTCAGGGGACGCTGGCCGAGGCAGTCGAAGCCGACGGACAGTTTGTTGTGCACCTGGTCGTAGACCGAGCTCGAGATCACGACGCCGCCGGGCTCGGCGAGCTCTTGCAGCCGTGATGCGATATTGACCCCGTCGCCATAGATGTCAGAGCCGTCCACCATGACGTCGCCGAGGTTGATGCCGATGCGAAACTGCATCGGGCTCGCCTGCGGCGCGTCCGCAACCTGACTGGAGATCTCCTGCTGAATCTCGACCGCGCATTGCACGGCCTCGACGACGCTGGCGAACTCGGCGATCACGGCATCGCCCCAGGTATTCACGATGCGGCCGTCACGGCGCTCGACCAATCGCGCGATGGCGGTGCGGTAGCGGCGGAGCGTCTCCAGCGTTCCGGTCTCGTCTGCTTCCATGAGACGAGAATAGCCGTACACGTCAGCGCACAGCACGGTGGTCAGTCGTCGTTTCACCTTGTCGTCGGTCATCGGCGCCATGCTAGCCTCCCTGATCGGCAAATGCATCAGGGATCGTACCCGGTGCCGCCTTAAGGCCTGACCTCGCAGACATCGACCCATTCGGCGGCAGTCAGCTCGGCCATGCGATCGGGGGTGATGCGCACCGCGCTGTGGGTCGAGCCCGCGGCCGGGACCACGACGTCGAATGCCTTCAGCGACACATCGCAATAGATCGGGAGCGGCGACTTCAGGCCGAACGGGCAGACGCCGCCGACCTCGTGGCCTGTGATGTCGGCGACCTCCTCCAGCCCCAGCATCTTCGGCTTGCCGCCAAACTGCGCCTTGACCTTCTTGTTGTCCATGCGCGAGGTGCCGGCGGCGACGATCAGGATCACGCGCTCGCCGACGCGCAAGCTCAGCGTCTTGGCGATCATTCCGGGCTCGACGCCATAGGCTTCGGCGGCCAGCGGCACCGTGGCCGAGCTGATCGGAGATTCGATGACGGAGATGTCGGGAGCTTTCTCGGCGAAAAAGGCGCGAACGGATTCCAGGCTCATTCCGGGCAGCTCATTTCAGACTTGTGGGGGCGGCGATACCTAGGCAATCCCTGGCAGCTCGGAGAGCGCCCGGACACGATGATCCGGCGCAAAGCCGAGCTCGTCCATCTGGGTGCGGATCGCCTTGAACATGGTCAGCGGTGCCACGAGTTCGTTCTCGACGCAAGCCAGCGCCATCGCCTCCGGCGTCACCCGCTCGATCCAGGCGACGTTCAGCCCGAACGCCTTCGCGCCCGCGACGTCCCAGGGGTTGGAGGACACGAACAGAGTCTCGCTCGGTGCGGTGCCAAGCACTTCCCCGATCAGCATGTAGGCCTCCGGGCTCGGCTTGAAGATCTTCTTCGCATCGACGCTGATGGTGGCATCGAGCAGACGGTCGAGCTTGGTGTTGCGCACCAGTGCATTCAGCATGTCCGGGCTGCCGTTGGAGAGGATGGCAAGCTTTCGCGGCTTGAGCGCTGCAAGCGCGCTTGTCGCATCCGGATAGAGATCGAGATGCAGATATTTCTCGATCACCCGCTCGAAGGTCTCGCTCTCATAGGCCAGCCCGAGCACGCGCAGCGTATAGGCCAGCGAGTCGCGGGTGACCGCGGCAAAGTCCTGGTAGCGCCGCATCAGCGAGCGCAGCCAGGTGTATTCGAGCTGCTTGATGCGCCAGACCTGCGTGATGATCTCGCCGTATCCGGGAAACGCATCCTCGGTGATGTCAGCGACCGACTGGATGTCGTAGAGCGTCCCGTAGGCGTCGAAGACGACGGCTTTGATGGGCATCGGGGTGTCTTTCCGGGCCGTTGTGGGCACAAGAGCTCCGATTGGGGCGTGCCTATAATTCGTCAGCTTACCAGAGCAAAGCGGAAGTCTGCCACTGCAGGTGTGATCGGCAGCTCGTGATCCATAGCGGACATCCTGCTTCGCTGATAATATCCCTGATCGCTGGAAGCGGGGAAAAGCTCGACTGATGCTTTGTAGCGCTTTCGCGGCCATCCGCATTCTCTAGGATTTCAAGACGGTGAGTGATGTTATTCGCGAGATAATTGTCAGGCTTAGGTCGAAGCATGCCAACGAAATGAGTTCGCCGCTTCCATCCGCCGAGCGCCAATTTGAACCTATCAAGAGCCTGTATAGCCAAGCCGAATTTGTAGGCTGGACCGTAGAAGGTGGTCTGTCAGCCACCGAATTGCTGAACGAACTTGGGTTTGCAATAGCCGTAGGGTTCTACAGAAATGAACTCGATTTTGATTTCTGTGATCGAGTGGCAAACGACCTTTTTGCGACAATGAATTCGTTAGACCCTGGCGGAACAGATCTTCTGATGAGTATCTTCCTCGCCTTCGATAGTGGCGAGTACTACCATGATGAGGACCACAGCATTCATCCGGTGGATAGGTTTACACGGCCAAGGATCGCCGAAATTGTCGAAGAGCGCACGCCGAAGGTCTGACGAGGCGAGTACCGACGATATGACCGTATTCACTGGCCGCCAAGGCCCTCGCCGAGCGCTATGCATCCGCCTCCAAACAAACATTGTCTTTGTCCGCTTGTGGGTCCAAGTCGGACGCAAGTCGAGTTGCGGCTACGCACTGCTATCAGGGGCGGAGCCGATCTCGGACGACGAATAGCGCGAGCTAGGCACTCGACTGACGCCCCGGCCGCGTCCATGTCGCTCGCTCCGCAAACACCCGGCTGACCTCCGCCATGTGCTCGGTGCCCCACGTGCAGAGCGGGACGAGAGCCTGGGCGAGGCTGCGGCCCAAAGGCGTGAGGCTGTAGTCCACCCGTGGCGGCACCTCCTTGTAGTCGGTCCGCTTCACCAGGCCATCGGCCTCCAGCTCCTTCAGCTGCTGAATCAGCACCTTGTCGCTGACGTCGCGTATGGCGCGGCGGAGCTCGCCGTAGCGGGTCGGTCCGTCCTGGGCGACGAAGTAGAGGATCAGCGGCTTCCACTTGCCCGAGATGACCCGCAGGGTCGCATCGAGACCGCAGGTGAAGCCGGGCAAAGTCTGTGTGCAGCGCTGGACCGGTGTGGGCGCCTGTGCAGGCGGTAAAGTCGTGTCTGACATCTTTTAGGCACTTACCAAAAGGTGCATACTTGTCGATAGGTGGGTACGCCGCCAGCTCAGTGCAACCTCAGTGAAGGAGCACATCATGAGCAGACTACAAGGCAAGACGGCAGTGGTGACCGGCGGCGGCACCGGCATCGGATTTGGCGCGGCGAAACGGTTCATCGACGAAGGCGCGTTCGTCTACATTTTCGGGCGGCGGCAGGAGCAGCTCGACGCCGCCGTGGCGAAGCTCGGATCTCAGGCGCGCGCCGTCGGGGGCTCGGTGACGAATCTCGCCGACCTCGATCGCCTCTATGCGACGGTGAAGGCCGAACGGGGCGGGCTCGACGTTCTGTTCGCCAATGCCGGCACCGGTTTGTTCGCGCCGCTCGGCGAGATCACGGTCGAGCATTACGATCATATCTTCGACGTCAATGTGAAGGGGCTGGTTTTCACCGTGCAAAAGGCGCTGCCGCTTATGACGAAGGGCGCGTCGATCATCCTGACCGGATCGAGCACGGGGGTGATGGGGACGCCGCAATTCAGCATCTACAGCGCAACCAAGGCCGCGATCCGCAATCTGGCGCGGAGCTGGGCGCAGGACCTGCGCGGCACCGGCATCCGCGTCAACGTGCTGTCACCCGGACCGACCAAGACCGAGCTGGCGCTGGAGATCGTCGGCGAGGAAACATTCGATGCACTCGGCAACTCGACGCCCATCGGTCGCGTCGGTGACCCCAGCGAGACTGGCGCCGTGGCCGCGTTCCTGGCGTCCTCGGACAGCAGCTACATGACCGGGGGCGAGGTCTTCGTCGACGGCGGCCTGGCGCAGGTCTGAGCCTTTCAAGGAAGAGGGCTTCGATCACAGGGATCGAAGCCCTCGATGCGCTGCGCAGATCGTTGAGCGTCTGATTCAGATCCCCAGCAGCTTGCGCGCGTTCGCCTTCAGCACCTTCGGCCGGATCTCGTCGCGGATCTCGATCTTGGCGAAGTCCGACAGCCAGCGGTCCGGTGTGATCACCGGCCAGTCCGAGCCGAACAGCATCTTGTCCTGCAGGATCGAGTTGATGTAGCGGACCAGGATCGGCGGGAAGTATTTTGGCGACCAGCCGGAGAGGTCGATATAGACGTTCGGCTTGTGGGTCGCGACCGACAGCGCCTCTTCCTGCCAGGGGAAGGAGGGGTGGGCGAGGATGATCTTGAGGTCGGGGAAATCGGCCGCGACGTCGTCCATGTACATCGGGTTGGAATATTTTAGCCGCATGCCCATGCCGCCGGGCATGCCCGAGCCGACGCCGGTCTGGCCGGTGTGGAAAAGCGCGACCGCGCCGCCATTGTTGATCTCTTCATAGAGCGGATAGGCCATGCGGTCGTTGGCGTAGAAGCCCTGCATGGTCGGGTGGAATTTGAAGCCGCGCACCCCGTATTCCTCGATCAGCTTGCGCGCCTCGCGCGCGCCGAGTTTGCCCTTATGCGGGTCGATCGAGACGAAGGGGATGAGGACGTCGAGATGGTCGGAGGCGGCCTCGATCATCTCGTAATTGTTGTAGCGGCGGAAGCCGGTCTCGCGCTCGGCGTCGACCGGGAAGATCACCGCGGCGATGTTCTTGGAGCGGTAGTAGGCCGCGGTCTCCGGCACCGTCGGCGGATGCTTGTTCGGCGACTTGAAATACTCCGCCATCTGCGCCTGGAAATCGTCATAGCCGTCGTCGGGATGGCAGCCGCAGGGCTCCTCGGCGTGGGTGTGGATGTCGATGGCGACGACATCGTCGATATTGGGCAGCTTCAGCTTCGGCATGGGTTTCCTCCCGACGGGTTGCCGAATTGATTATATCATATAACGAATTTGGCAAGACGTCGTCGAAAGGTCTGATTCCCCCAGCGATAAATCGGGCCGATCCGGCCATTTCTACTGTGCATGGGGTTGTTTTCACGAATTTGCCGGTTCGGAACGGGGCAGTTAACATTGACATCACCTCCCGCCATGCCTTAAGAACCGCCCCGTCCCGGGCGGTCGTCCGCCGGCGGGAAAAATCTCATTTTGCCAGTGCCGAACACGGCCTTTCGAACGTTCAGGATTCCGCCATGAAGGTCCGTAACTCGCTGAAATCGCTGCGCGGTCGCCATCGCGCCAACCGCCTGGTCCGCCGCAAGGGCCGGGTCTATGTGATCAACAAGGTGCAGCGCCGCTTCAAGGCTCGTCAGGGCTGATATTGCCCTGCCGGACGCCCGCGCGCGCCCCGCAAGACCACGGTCTCACACGAGTTTGACGCCGCCTTTGCTTTGCAAGGGCGGCTTTGCGCGTTTAGACTTCGACCATGGCAGTGAGATTCCTCTTCGCGCGCACCCTGTGTCTGGCCCTTGTGCTGGGAACCTCCGGCCTTGCCCCGGCCCTGGCACAGCAGATTGAGCCGCCCGGCAAGCAGAAGAAGCTCCCCGAGGCGCCGGCCAAGCTGCCCAAGGTCGATCGCAACAAGAATCTCGAATTCCTGTTCGGCGCGCTGAAGGCGGCGCCCGACGAGGCCAGCGCCAAGCATGTCGAGGCGCGGATCTGGGCGATCTGGCTGCAGACCCCGAGCGACACCGCGGCGCTGTTGATGGCCCGCGCCAAGACCGCGGTCGACGCCAAGAAGATCGAGGTCGCGATCAAGCTCTTGGATTCGGTCATCAAGCTCCGGCCCGACTACATCGAGGCCTGGAACCGGCGCGCCACGCTCTATTACATGCAGAACGACTATGGCCGTTCGCTCGCGGATATCCAGCAGGTGCTGATCCGGGAGCCGCGCCATTTCGGCGCGCTCGCTGGCCTCGGCATGATCATGCAGGAGGTCGGCGACGAGAAGCGCGCGCTCGAGGCCTATCGCAAGGCGCTCGCCGTCAATCCGCATCTCGAAAAGATTCCCGACCAGGTCAAGGCGTTGACCGAGAAGGTCGAGGGACGGGATATCTAGCGCACGATCCGGACGCGGATAGTTTGATCATCTTCCGAGTGATGGCCGCCTGCGCCGATTAACCACGATCGGAAGCGCGGCATCGTGAGCACTATTGCCGGCGCCGCCGCAGGCCTACCTGCATGGCAGGAGCAAAAGCCATGAAGCGTTTGATCTTTGCGGGTAGCTTGCTGCTCGCGTCGGGGACGGTGAGCTTCGCCGATGGACTTTTCTGGGTGGTCGGCAACCGCGCCACCGGAAAATGCAACATCGTGACCAGCAACCCGGTCATCATCGGCGATATCTGGTTCGGCGACGGTCCCTACAAATCGAGGGCCGATGCCAAGCTTGCCCGTTCGACGATCCGTGCCTGTCCCGTGCCTACGCCGGACGAGGAAAAAGCCGAGGACGGCACGAACTAGCCTGCATCTAGTGCAGGGCGTTGCCGCCGCGCTCGACCAGGCCGCGATCGGCGGCTGCGGCGTAAGCCTTTGCAAGCTCCGATTCCAGGTGCTCGTTGATCAGCAGCAGCGCCCGCACGGCACCGCGCAGATCGCCGTTGCAGCTCGCCACGATCTCGTCGATCGCAGCGTCGTTCGATCTGAAGCTCATCGAAAATCCTCCGGTTCAAATCAGGACAAATCCTGCCGGTCTTTCCCGCATCCCCTGAGGTTGCCCCGGGGCCTGCGAGGAGGATCGGCGCCCACCCGCGCCTAGATGGCGGAACCGACCATGGCGATTATATGGAGGCCGCGATGACGGCCCCATGAAGCTGTTCCGAGGCTTGCGTGTCCTCCTGGAATATTGTTGATTCTATTGAGTTTTCACGTTCTTCAATTATGCACATATCCACAGCCCCGGCAGTTTCGGCGCAAGCGCGGAAGGCTGGCGGAGCGAAACTGCCGCCCATAATGCCCGTAACTGCCCTGTGCCCAGGATCACCCGGATTCTCTCCATGATCGTGATGTCAGTCGTGACGGCGCTGGTTCTGCTGGCGCTGGTCACGCAGGCTGGAATCGTCGCCGTGCAGCGCGCCTTTCCGCCGCAGGGCGGGATGGTCGAGGTTGATGGCGCGACGCTTCACGTCGTCGATATCGGTCCGCGCGAAGCAGGCCTGCCCATCGTGATGCTGCACGGCGCCAGCTCCAATCTCGAAGCGATGCGGCGCCCGCTCGGGGACCTGCTCGCCAAAGATCATCGCGTCATCCTGGTCGACCGTCCCGGCCATGGCTGGAGCACGCGCGCGCGGCGCGAGGATTCGACGCCGCAGGTCCAGGCGCGGATGATCGATGAGGCGCTTGGCAAGCTCGGCATCGATCGCGCGGTCTTCGTCGTGCATTCCTGGAGCGGCGCGCTCGGCGCGCGGATCGCGCTCGATCATCCCGGCCGCGTCGCCGGCCTGGTCATGCTCGCCCCCGTCACCCATCCCTGGCGCGGCGGTGTCGGCCGTTACAACGAGATCATCGCAACGCCGGTGATCGGTCCGCTGCTCGCCTACACGATCACCCTGCCGCTCGGCTACTTTCTGGCCGAGCCCGGCGCGCGTAACGTGTTCCTGCCGCAGATGATGCCGGATGGATTCGTGCAGGACTCCGCGACGCCGCTGCTGCTGCGCCCGCGCGAGTTCATCGCCAATGCCTATGATCTGGTGACGCTGAAGGAGGCGGTGACTGCGCAAGCCGCGCGCTATGGCGAGATATCTGCGCCGGTCACGATCATTGCCGGCGAGCCCGACAAGACGGTGAAGACCAACATCCACGCGCGCCCATTCGCAGCCATGGTGCCGCATGCGAAGCTGATCGTGCTACCCGAGCTCGGCCACATGGTGCAGAACGCCGTGCCGGAGCTTGTGAAGGCGGAAATCGAGACGATGATCGGGAAAATCGCCCCGGCGCAGGCGGCGGCTGATTAAGCTTTTTCGCGCGAAGTGGCTGCACCCGTAGAGCTCTCGTAGGGTGGGCTAAGGCGCATTTGCGCCGTGGCCACGAGCTCTCGACGGGGGCGAAAGACGTGGGCACGCTTCGCTTTGCCCACCCTACGGCACCGTGCCTGTGTCGCCCGCTGTCAATCCGCTTCGCCAAAAATATTCCACTTTACCGAAATTCGGTTTCGACGTATGTGTCGTCCATCCCGGCTCACCCAAGAGGGGCGACTATGTGGTCGTCACTGTCGCGAGCCGGGCTTGCGGTGGACGCGGCAGCGTCGGCACGAGAGGTGCGGGCAGGGCGGGTAGTCCCTGTGAGCCCGAGGCTTCGTGCGGATGAGCGGCGCTGTTCAGTTCGTCTCGCCACATTCTTCCGGCAACGTCGACAAGGCCGGGAGATAATGTGGTGACCAGCGAACGCGCGTAT
>NZ_KB902805.1:0-76436 GCF_000379585.1 Bradyrhizobium sp. WSM2793
AGCGTGGACGCCGCCGATTCCAGCTGCACGGCCGAGGCCGACACGTTGGAGACGATGGCGCCGACCGCGCTCTCGAAATCATCGGCAAAGCGGATCAGCTCGGAGCGGCGGGCAGCGCTCGCCTCCCTGTTCTGGGCTTCGCTGGCGGC
The DNA here is from genome assembly GCF_000379585.1 of Bradyrhizobium sp. WSM2793. NCBI lineage: Bacteria > Pseudomonadati > Pseudomonadota > Alphaproteobacteria > Hyphomicrobiales > Nitrobacteraceae > Bradyrhizobium > Bradyrhizobium sp. WSM2793. Next base: position 150 of record NZ_KB902805.1, read on the forward strand.
GGCATCGCGCTCGGCTTTTGCCACGGCCTGGACCTTGAACTCCTCGACCGCGCCGGCCATCTCGCCGATCTCGTCCTTGCGGCCGAGACCGGGCAGCACGACGTCGAAATTGCCCGAGGCCAGCTCGCGCATCGCCTTGCACATCGCGATCATCGGACGCGAGATGCCGGTGCCAAGCAGGAAGGCGAGGACCGCACCAAGCAGCGTACCGCCAATGGCCAGCATCAGCACCAATTGCTCGGTCTGCCCGATTGTCGCTTCAGACTCCGTGTCCAGCCGCTGCTGTTCGGCGACGAGGTCCGCCTTCATGGCGGTCGCGCCTTGCTGGATCGCACCAGCCGAGCCGCTCATCTCGGTGACGAGTTCGTCGACCATCTTGGCGTTGGCGATCAGCTTCTCCAACGCCTCGCGATAGGCGCCGAGGATGGTCTTGGCCTCCTTCAGGCCGGCGACGATCTTGTCGTCCATGGAATAGACCGCGCCGAGCGAGTTCTCGACGAATTTCAGCCGCGCCAGCGCGCTGGTCGCGATGACCTGATCGGACGTCAGCACGAAATTGGTGGCTGCAGCACTCGCGGTTTGGAACTGAGCGTTGACCTGCTTGGTGCCGAACTCGATCGCCTGCGCCTCGGAATCGGAAGCGTTGTTGCCGAGGTCGTCGAGCTTGTACTTCAGGAGATTGGCTTGGCGCTGCAGCTGGTTCTGCACCAGCAACGTGCTGTCACGCTTGGCCTGCAGAACCTTGCCGAAGGTTGCGGAGAAATTCGCGAACTCCTTGGCGAGCTTGTCGAGACTCTCCTTCCGCGCCGGGGTCTTGGCGCTCTTGACGGCCCGGTCGATGGCATTCTTCAGGCTGGCCTCGGCCTCGAGCGCCGCCTTGGCGTCATCTTCCTTGCCGGTCACGACGAAATATTTGACGGCCGAACAGTAGCCGAGCAGCTCGCGGTCGATGTTGCGGGCGAGGTCCGCCTCCGACACGCTGCTACGGTAGGACCCGACCCCGGCGGAGACTCGCTCGAAGCCGAAATAGGAGAAGGCCATGCTGCCGGCGGAGATCGCCAGCACGACCGCAAAGCCCAGGATGATCTTGGCGCGGAACCTCAGGGTGGGAAATATTGTGCGCTTTGACGGCGACGCGATACGCCCGGACATTCCCACCCCCATTATTCATTCCAAACAGCCGCGATCCGAAGGCGCCCCGCCTCCCCGACCGCATGCGCAAAACTAAGGCAGAATCGTCAAGGGGCGGTAAATTCCTCCGGACCGCTATCCCGGGCTGCGCAAGCACCAGACCGGCAATTTCCAGTCCGGGCCGGAGACCGCGCGATGTTGCGGGTAGACTGGAAAAGCCCTAGTGTTTTCGGCACTTGGCGGCAGATCTTGGCGACAGACCAAGCCGGTCCTTGAGGAGAGAAACGAAGTGGGGCAGGCCGATCTTCGGTTTGGCGGTTCGTCCGGCGTTGCGGTCGCGAAATCGAAGGCTCCGACCGTCGACGAGGCCGTTGCCGAGCTGGTCGCCCAGCTTCCGTCGGACGAGCTGGCCCTGGTCCTGGTCTTCCTCTCCCCCTGCTACGATCCTCATCGGTTCATCGCCGAGATCACGAGACACTTTGCGGACACGCCGGTCTGCGGCTGCACGACGGCCGGCGAGCTGGCGCCGGACGGCTGGGACGAGAACAGCGTTGTCGCGATGACGTTCAGCCAGGCCGACTTCAACGCCGTGGTCCGGCCGATCCTGAATCTCGCCAATTTCCACGTCGAGGACGGCCGCCGGATCGGCAGCGAGCTTCGCCACGAGTTGCTGCGGACGACCTCGGAGGTCGGCGGCGGCAACCCGTTCGGCCTGGTGCTGATCGACGGCATGTGCCGCCGCGAGGAGGCTGTGATGTCCGCCCTCTATGCCTCGCTCGACAATATCCCGATCGTCGGCGGGTCGGCCGGCGACGGCCTGCGCTTCGAAAGGACCTGGGTGTTCTTCGACGGCAGGGCCCACACCGACGCGGCTCTCCTCATTCTCCTCAACACGTCGCTGCCGTTCCGCGTGTTCAAATGCGACAATTTCGAGCCCACCACACAGAAGATGGTGGTCACCGAGGCCGATATCGAGCAGCGCGTCGTCAAGGAATTGAACGCCGAGCCTGCCGCCGCGGAATATTCCCGCGCCGTCGGAATCATCGACGCCAAGCTCGACCCGTTCTCCTTCGCCTCCCATCCGGTGCTGGTCCGGGTCGGCGGGTCCTATTATGCGCGGTCGATCCAGCGCGTCGATCCCGACGGCTCGCTGCGCTTCTTCTGTGCGATCGATGAGGGCATGGTGCTGACGACGGCAACCTCGTGCAGCCTGGTCGGAGCCACCCGCGACGCCTTCGCGGAAACCCGCGACCAGATCGGTGACGTCTCTCTCTATATTGGCTTCGAATGCCTGCTGCGCCGGCTGGATGCCGAGCAGCACCAGCTCTCACGCGAAATGTCCGAGCTGTACCGGCAGAACCGCGTCGTCGGTTTCCATACCTACGGCGAACAGTTCGGCTCGATGCACGTGAACCAGACCTTCACCGGCGTCGCCATCGGCAGGCGGCCGACGTAACGGAGCCAATGTGGCAGAGACCTGGCAGGATGCCGAAACGATCGAGCAGCTCCGGCGGGAGTCCGTCAAGCTGAAGAAGATCAATGCGGCGCTGATGTCCCGCGTCGAGCGGTCGATGGATCAGCAGCTCAATGCGTTCTCGCTGTTCGAAACGGCAATTGCGCTCGACCATCAGATTCGCGACCGGACCCATCAGTTGCGGGATGCTCTGCGTTCGGTCGAACGGGCCAATGAAGGCCTGTACCGCGCCAAGCAGCAGGCGGAGGCTGCAAGCTCGCTGAAATCATCCGTGCTGATTTCGGTCACCCACGATCTCCTCCAGCCGCTGAACGCGGCGCGCCTGACCCTGTCGGCACTCACCGAGATGATGGAGTCGCAGGAAGCGGGCCTGCTCATCGACCAGGTCGACCGGTCCCTGGTCACGCTGGAAGACCTGCTGCGCTCGCTTCTAGAGATCGCGAAGCTCGATGCGGGCGCGCTCCGGCCCGACGTGCGGCCGATCGCGCTTAAGCCGCTGCTCGACCAGCTCCGCGACGAGTTCGAGCCGATCGCCTGGAGGCAGGGACTGTCCCTGCGCATCCGCACCTCGCCGCTTGCGGTCCTGTCCGACCCGCTGATGCTCCGGAGGATCCTGCAAAACCTTCTCGCGAATGCGATCCGCTATACCCGCAGCGGCGGCGTCATCCTGGGATGCAGGCGGCGTGGCGATCGCATCGCGATCCAGGTCTCCGATACCGGACCCGGAATTGCGCAAGCGCAGCAGGAGGCGATCTTCCGGGAGTTCCAGCGCGGCGATGCGAGCGCGACCGACCAGGCCGGCTTCGGTCTCGGACTTTCGATCGTGCGCCGCTTCGCGACGGCGCTCGGGCACGAGGTGCGGCTGTCGTCGCATGTCGGCCGGGGATCGACCTTTGTGCTCGACCTGGAGCCGGCCGATCGCGCCGATGTCAGCGACGATCTCCAGGAAATGAAGCCCGCCGATCTGCACTATGGCGCTCTGGGAGGGGCCAAGATCCTGCTCATCGAGAACGACGCCTCGGGCGCGGAGGCGCTGGCCGCCTTGCTGGAGGGATGGGGCTGCGATGTCGCGACCACGAGATCCGCCGCGGACGCCGCCCAGCGTTTGAGTGAGCTAGGCGGCTCGCCGGACGCCATCATCGCCGATCTCCATCTCGATCACGGCGAAAGCGGATTGTCGGCCGTCGAGGAAATCCGGCGCCAGTTGAACTCGGACGTGCCGGCGATGATCATCACCGCGGATTATTCCGAAAAGGCTGCGGCGGAAGCCAGCCGCTATGGGCTGGAAGTGCTGAAGAAGCCGATCAGGCCGGCGGAAATGCGCGCACTGCTGTCGTTCCTGCTGAGCTAGTTCATCACCCCGCGCCGCATCGACGGCGATAGAGGCTGCATCATGCGGGCGGATCGGTCCGGGCGCGGTCGCGCTTCGCGGCAGCTCCGGAGCCCGCCAGCGTGGCAAAATCGATCTTCGACATTTCGACGATCGCCTTGGTGCGGCTCAGCACGTTCAGCTTGCGCAGGATATCCGAGACGTGAACCTTCACGGTGGTCTCGGAAATCTTCAGCTCAAAGGCGATCTGCTTGTTCTGCAGGCCGCGCTTGAGCATTTCAAGGACGCGCAATTGCTGCGGCGTCAGATCGTGAAGGCGCTTCAGGAGATCCTGGGCCGCGATCGGCGAGCGCTGCGGGCGGGCCAATGCGCGAAAAGCGGCCGGCAGACACACCGCGCCGCGCACGACTTCGCTGATCGAATGCGCCAGCTCCTGCTTGGACGAGGATTTGAGGATGTAGCCGGATACGCCGAGCGACAATGCGCCCGAGATGATCTGGGCGTCCTGGTGCCCCGACACGATGACGACGGGAATGCGGGGAAACGCCTTGCGGATGCGGATGATGCCGGACAGTCCGGTCGTCCCGGGTATCGACAGGTCGAGGAGAATGAGGTCGACATCGGGTCTCGACGCCAACAATTCGAGCGCACCGTCGATCGAGGTGGCCTGAAGCATATCGGCATCCGGCGTCGCCATTTGCAGCGCCCCTTCGAGCGCCTCGCGAAACAGCGGATGATCCTCGACAATCAGAAACCGCATCAGATTTGGGCCGTTCCCAGCTCGTCACCGAAGTCAGCGATCAGACCGGCGAGCATGCCGTCGCCGGAGCAACCCGGCTTGATCCAGATCAAGTCGGACCAGCAGCTCATTGCGGCCTCCCGCGATCGGTCCTTAGCTGGGGCCGCTGCCGCGGATCCGGCAGATCGACCTTACCGATCTCGACGATCGCCTTGTTGCGGCTGAACAGTCCGAGCTTGCGCAGGATCTCGGTGATGTGCGCCTTCACGGTCGATTCGGCGAGTTGAAGCTCCTGCGCGATCTGCCGATTCGGATAGCCGCGACGAAGCAGATCGAGCACGCGAAGCTGCTGCGGCGTCAGTTCGCGGAGCTTGACCTTGAGTGCCTTGCTGCTGTCGGCCCGCTTCCGCTGCGGCTCTGCCACGAAATCCTTCGGCACGGACACCGATCCGCCGAGCACGCCTTCGATCGATTGCGCGAGCTCGCGCTTGGATGTGGATTTTGGCAGATAGCCGGCAGCACCCAGCGCCAGCGCCTCGCGGACCAAATGCTGATCCTCCTCGCTCGAGACGATGGCGACCGGCAGGCGCGGATAGGTCTCGCGCAGCCTGAGAAAGCCGGAGAAGCCGGTTGCGTCGGGAAGCGAAAGATCGAGCAGCGCCAGGTCGATCCCGCGTTCGACCGAAAGCACCCGCAAGGCGTCCTCGATCGACATCGCTTCCAGAATGCGGGCCTCCGGCAACGCCAGCCGCACGGCATTGCCGAGCGCCTCGCGAAACAGCGGGTGATCATCGATGATCAGGAAGCTGGTCATGGCACCTTCCCCGGGGTCCATCGCGCGGGCGCATCCATCGGACGTTGGTGCCGATAGATGCGAAACGGACCCTAGAACATCTCCCCGATGCCGTCCGGTCAAGACCATTCAGTCGTTCGATTCGACCTGAACCGTCAGCAGAAAGGCGTAGATGTTGTCGAACTGGCTGTCGGTGAAGACCTCTTTCCAGGACGGCATGCCCTTGGCCGGACGTCCCTCATGCACCGTGGTCAAGAATTTCTCTCGCATCTCGTCGCCGTAGCGGTGACGCAGCAGCCTCAGATCGATCTTCCGCTCGCTCTGGATCGCGTCGGGACCATGGCAATGCGCACAGGTACCGTTGAAGATCTCCTTGCCCTGACCGACAGCTTCGGCATTTGACGCCAGCGCGTCGCCCTTGGTCTCGGTCGCGACGACGTTGGCCACTAGCGCCACGCCGGTCCCGGCGCCGGTCGTCGTTCCCGCCGGTGTCTGCACGGCGCTGAGGCGGAGAGGCTGACCGGTCGGCAGGCCATACTTCACCTTGAGGTCGGCGATGGTCCGCTCGAGGTCCGGCAAGACCGCATCGATCTGGTCGCGCAGCTCTGTCGAGGCCTTCGCGAAGCCGATCGCCGCGTCCCACGACAAACCTTCGCCTTCGGTGAGCTGAACGCGATAGCGATCCTGGTAGACGGTCTTGTTCAGCCAGCCGGCCACGGGTCCCCAGATAAAGGCGACGTCGGCCTTGCCCCGATCGAGCGCCTGCATGCCTTCCTCGGGCGACAGCACCGTCACCTTCTGGATGTCGTCACGCATCGCCAGAAGGTTTTGCGGCGTGCTGGCGAACTGCACGGCGACCCGTTTGCCCCGGAGATCGTCGACCCCTGAGATCGTCCGGTCCTTTGCGGTCACGAGGGCATAGCCTTCACGCGCAACCGTGCTCGAGAAGATCACGGCCGGCCCCATGAAATCCTCGGAGCGCGGCAGGCCGATCATGGCGTCGCATTGCTTGCCGAGCAGTGTGACGCGGACAGTGCGCTTGCCGAAATACGATTTGTACCAGTCGTAGGCGATCGGCCGCCCGAGCGCCCGCGCCAGCGCCTGCCCGATCTCGACATAGAGGCCGGGTTGCGAGGGGCTGTTGCTCGAGAACGGAAGATTGGTCGGATCGGCACAGAGCCGGAACGGCTGCACTTCGTTCGCGCGGCTCGGGGCGGCTGGCACGATGAGCGCGGAGCCGGCAACACATGCGAGCAAAGCTGCGATGGCGCGACGTCTGCTGTGGCCAAGGCCAGAACGATTTGGACGCATCCTCACCTCCCGTGGTTGGGCATCGTTGGCGTGACGTTGGGACAAGGCCTGGCCTCGGCCGCAACGACGCGATCACATTTTGGGAAAAGAGCGCGTGTATCCCGTCACTCGGGGATACACGCGCCAGTAGTCACTGGACGGAGAACACGAAGAGCGAGCCGCCCTCGGGAGCTGCAGCCGTCATCTTCTTGCCAACCTCGCCCAGGAACGCGGGCAGCGCTGCCGTGCGGCCGACGACGATGGCGACGTATTGCTTGCCGTCGACCATGTAGGTCACAGGGCCCGCGCCGATGCCGGAGCCGAGATTCTTGCTCCAGAGCATTTTGCCGGATTTCGCATCGATGGCACGGAAATCGCCATGGATGTTGCCGGCGAACACCAGGCCGCCGCCAGTGGTCAGCGTCCCGCCATTGAAGGGCAGGTCTTCCTTGATGGACCAGACCTTCTTCTGGTTGACGGGATCCCAGGCCACGAGCTCGCCGAGGAAGCCACCGGGGCCTTCCTTGGTCGGGAATTCGGCTCCGAGATAGAACACGCCGCGCTTGTAGGCGACGTCGCTGACCGACCAATCCATGCAGACATTGTTGGAGGGAATGTAGACGAGGCCGGTCTGCGGGTTGAACGACATCGGTTGCCAGTTCTTGCCGCCGATCAAATTGGGGCAGATGTCCTTGGCGGGATGGCCGGGGCCCGGACGCTTGTCGGGATCCTCGACCGCGCGCATGGTGGCGAGATCGAATTTCTGCGCCCAGTTCGAGAAGACATACTTCTCCGCCGAGAGAACCTTGCCGGTCTCGCGGTTGGCGACGAAGAAGAATCCGTTGCGATCCGCCTTCATCAGCGCCGGAACGTTGCTGCCGCCGATGTTGAGGTCGGCGAGCACGGCTTCGTTCACGCCGTCATAATCCCAGGCGTCGGCAGGTGTGGTCTGGATATGCCATTTGATCTTGCCGGTGTTCGGGTCGAGCGCCAGCGTCGAGGCCGTGTAGAGATTGGTCAGCTTGCCGAAATCGCCGTTGCCGGTCGAGCGCACGGCAGTGTTCCACGGCCCGGGATTGCTGGTGCCCCAATACACGGTATCGGTCTTGGGATCATAAGAGCCGACCAGCCAGGCCGCGCCGCCGCCATGCTGCGCGGAATCGCCCTTCCAGGTATCGCCGCCGGGCTCCTCCGGCGTCGGAACGGTATAGGTCTGCCAGGCGAGCTTGCCGGTGTTGATGTCGAAGGCCTGAAGCGCGCCGCGCACGCCGTACTCGCCACCGCCGAAGCCGGTGATGACCTTGTCGCGCACGACCAGCGGCGGCGAGGTGATGACCGAGCCCTGCTTGTAATCGACCACCTTCGCCGTCCACAGCGCCTTGCCCGTCGCGGCGTCGAGCGCGGTCAACTTGCCGTCGAGCCGGCCGACGAAGATCTTGCCGTCGGCGTAGGAGACACCGCGATTGTTCACGTCGCAGCAGGCGTATTGCAGCACGTCGTCCGGAATCTCCGGCTCGTAGGTCCACTTTCGCGCGCCGGTCGCAGCGTCGAGCGCATAGACGTATTTCGGTCCCCATGATGTCGAGACGTACAACGTGTTGCCGATGACGATCGGCGAGGATTCGTTCGAGCGCAGCGATGCAAGCGAGAACGAATAGGCAAGCGACAGCTTGCCGGCGTTCTCGGCGTTGATCTGGTTGAGCGGGCTGAATCGCGTGTTGGCGTAGTCGTGGCCCGCGACCGCCCATTGATTGGAATCGGATTGCGCTTTGAGCAGTGAATCGTTGGCGCGAACGCCAACCGTGCCGGCGCCCAGCATCGCGATCATCGAAATGCCGGCCAAGAAGCCCCTCGTTCCAAAGGTCATTTATTCCCTCCGTGATGTTGCTTTGCGCGCCACGTTGAGCGCCGATGCGCTTTTGCGCTTTTCGATACGCAGTTCGACTGCGAACCATCACGGAAATTACAGCATCGCCTTTTCGCGCTTAGTATAGGCGGAAGGTAGTAGTGCAAATCGTTGTCAGGCTTGGCCACTCATCTCGTTGTCGGCACTCGTTTCTTGTCGCTTGTTGGCAGCTCCAAACCAGCGATCGGATTGCGGCAACATCGTGTGGCCATCCGCGCGTTCCGTCGAAAGTCGGCATCAGCGACGACCGCAAATCACGACGACGGCTCAACCGCGGCGAGGGCTGCTGAGCGGTTACAATATCCGTCAATGTCGCTGTATCGTTGCAGCTCGCTTTGACCGGCCCGCATTCAGGCACGAGGGTGATGCTCGGCGGCGAAACCATCTCGAGAGATTGGTTGTCTTCTTCGCGTCCATCGATCGCCAGGGATCAGGGCGGACTTGGGCAGGCCGCCTCCCGGCAGGCCGGCCAAGCCGGTCCGGCTCGTCATGGCGGATAAACATTCCAATAAAATCAATGACTTATCGTGAAAAACCCTACTACCAAGATCGCGATTACAAAGTTGCCCGGCCGTGCTCCTATTTGCGGAGCGACGACAGGAGTCGTCCCAAGGGAGAGACAATCGGCGGCGCCAGGACCGACATCCACGGGGCGAGCAGCCTTCGCGCGATGGCAGAGCAGGACGCCGCGGAAGACGCGAGAGACCATCTTCTTGCAAGTTTCAGACAGGTCGCGCCATGCACTGGCGGCGACACGGATCGGTGTTGTCTGATCGCGGCGCCTCGACGACCGTTTCGTGACACCCGGCGACCCAAAATCCCAGTTGCAAAGTTTCATCGCGCTGTTTCTAATTGGAATAACTACAAACATTCTGGGAGGACGACACCGTGTCTACAGTCAAACTGACAGTGAACGGCAAGGCCGTTGCTGTCGACGTCGAGGACCGCACGCTGCTGGTCCAACTGCTGCGCGATCATCTCAATCTCACGGGGACCCATGTCGGCTGCGACACCAGCCAGTGCGGCGCCTGTGTCGTGCACATGGACGGCCGAGCGGTGAAATCCTGCACCATGCTGGCGGGCCAGGCCGACGGCGCCAGCATCACCACCATCGAAGGCATCGCCAAGGGCGACGAGCTGCACCCGATGCAGGCCGCCTTCCGCGACAATCATGGCCTGCAATGCGGCTATTGCACGCCGGGCATGATCATGTCGGCGATCGACATCGTGCACCGCCATGGTGGTCAGCTCGACGAAGCCACCGTCCGCACCGAGCTCGAAGGCAATATCTGCCGCTGCACCGGCTACCACAACATCGTCAAAGCCGTGCTGGATGCAGCCGGGCGCATGAAGGTCTCGCAGGCGGCCGAGTAAAGCGGCGCGCCTCGAAAAGAACCACGGCTGCAGCTTTCGAGGGAAAGCGCGGTCAAAGAAATTTCCGGTCGGGAGGACCAGACATGGGTGTTGAAGGTATCGGCGCGCGCGTCGTGCGCAAGGAAGACAAGCGTTTCATCACCGGCAAGGGCCGGTACGTGGACGACATCAAATTGGTGGGCATGACCCATGCCCATTTCATCCGCAGCCCGCACGCCCACGCCAAGGTGAAGGGGATAGATTCCTCCGCCGCGCTGAAGATGCCTGGCGTGGTCGCCGTGCTCACGGGCCGAGAGATTGTCGACGACAAGGTCGGCAATCTCATTTGCGGCTGGGCCATCACCTCCAAGGACGGCAGCCCGATGAAGATGGGCGCATGGCCGGCGATGGCGCCGGAGACGGTGCGCTTCGTCGGGCAGGCCGTCGCGGTCGTGATCGCCGAAAGCAAGAATCTGGCGCGCGATGCGGCCGAGGCCGTCGTCGTTGATTACGAGGAACTTCCCGCAGTCGCCGACGTCCAGGCCGCGATCAAGTCTGGCGCGCCGCAGCTTCACCCCGAAGCTCCCGGCAACCAGGTCTATGACTGGGTGATCGGCGACGAGGGCGCCACCGATGCCGCCTTCGCCAAGGCCGCCAATGTGGTCAAGCTCGACGTCACCAACAACCGCCTCGCCCCGAACGCGATGGAGCCGCGCGCGGCGATCGCCGATTACGACGCGGCGGAAGAGCATTTCACGCTCTATACGACCTCGCAGAACCCGCACGTCGCCCGCCTCGTGCTCTCGGCGTTCTACAACATCGCCCCCGAGCACAAGCTGCGCGTGATCGCTCCTGATGTCGGCGGCGGCTTCGGCTCCAAGATCTTCATCTATCCCGAAGAGATGGTGGCGCTGTGGGCCTCCAAGAAGGTCGGCCGTCCCGTGAAGTGGACCGGCGACCGCACCGAGGCCTTCCTCACCGACGCGCACGGCCGCGACCATGTGACCCATGCCGAGATGGCGTTCGACGCCAACAACAAGATCACCGGTTTCAAGGTGAAGACCTACGCCAATTTCGGCGCCTACATGTCGCTGTTCTCGTCCTCGGTGCCGACCTATCTCTACGCGACGCTACTGTCGGGCCAGTACAACATCCCGGCGATCCATGCCGAGGTGATCGGGGTCTACACCAACACCACGCCGGTCGACGCCTATCGCGGCGCGGGCCGCCCCGAGGCGAGCTATCTGATCGAGCGGCTGATGGAAACGGCGGCGCGGCAGCTCAAGGTCGATCCGGCCGAGCTGCGCCGGACCAACTTCATCACCCAGTTCCCGCACCAGACGCCCGTCATCATGGCCTACGACACCGGCGACTTTAACGCCTCGCTCGATGCCGCCATGAAGGCGATCGACTATGCCGGCTTCGCCGCGCGCAAGGCGCAAGCCAAGTCGCAAGGCAAGCTGCGCGGCATCGGCGTGTCCTGCTACATCGAGGCCTGCGGCATCGCGCCGTCGAAGGCGGTCGGCAGCCTCGGCGCCGGCGTCGGCCTGTGGGAATCGGCCGAGGTGCGCGTCAACCCGGTCGGCACCATCGAGATCCTGACGGGATCGCACAGCCACGGCCAGGGCCACGAGACGACGTTCTGCCAGCTCGTCGCGGATCGCCTCGGCGTTCCCATCAGCCAGGTCTCGATCGTCCATGGCGACACCGACAAGGTGCAGTTCGGCATGGGCACCTACGGCTCGCGCTCGGCGGCCGTCGGCCTCACCGCGATCCTGAAGGCCATGGAGAAGATGGAGTCCAAGGCCAAGAAGATCGCCGCGCACGCGCTGGAAGCGTCCGAAGCGGACATCGTCATCGAGAACGGCGAGTTCAAGGTGACCGGCACCGACAAGGCGATTGCCCTGCCGATGGTCGCGCTCGCGGCCTACACCGCGCACAATCTGCCTGACGGGATGGAGCCGGGTCTGAAGGAGAGCGCCTTCTACGATCCGACCAACTTCACCTTCCCGGCCGGCACCTATATCTGCGAGCTCGAGGTCGATCCCGGCACCGGCAAGACGTCCTTCGTCAACTTCGTCGCGGCCGACGATTTCGGCCGGCTGATCAACCCGATGATCGTCGAGGGCCAGGTCCATGGCGGCCTTGTTCAAGGCATCGGGCAGGCGCTGCTCGAGCACGCGATCTACGACGCCAACGGCCAGCCGGTCACGGCCTCGTTCATGGATTACGCCATGCCGCGCGCCGACGACGTGCCCTCCTTCAACCTCTCCCACACCACGACCCTTTGCCCGGGCAATCCCCTGGGCATCAAGGGCTGCGGTGAGGCCGGCGCGATCGGCGCCTCTGCGGCCGTGATCAACGCGATCACGGATGCGATCGGCAAGAACAATCTGGAAATGCCCGCAACCCCTGATCGGGTGTGGCGCACGATCAACGCGGCTTAAGAGGGAGGAACGAAGATGTACCAGACCACCTATCATCGCGCTTCCTCGGTCGACGAGGCTGCAAGCCTGTTCGCCAAGGGCAGCGAGTCCAAGTTCCTTGCCGGCGGCCAGACGCTGCTGCCTGTGATGAAGCAGCGCCTCGCAAGCCCGTCCGACGTGATCGACCTCGGGAAGATCAAGGAGCTGCAGGGCGTCGAATTGTCGGGCGACACGCTGACCATCAAGGCCGCCACGATCTATTACGACATCATGACCAATGCCGATGTGAAGAAGGCGATTCCTGCGATCGCCTATCTCACCTCGGTGCTCGGCGACCCCGCCGTGCGTTACCGCGGTACGATCGGCGGCTCGATCGCCAACAACGATCCCGCCGCGGATTTCCCCGCCGCACTGCTCGCACTCGGCGCCACCGTGAAGACCAACAAGCGGTCGATCTCGGCCGAGGACTTCTTCCAGGGCCTGTTCACCACGGCGCTCGAAGACGGCGAGATCATCACCGCCGTGTCGTTCCCGGTGCCGGCGAAAGCAGGCTACGAGAAGATGCGGCATCCGGCCTCGCGCTTTGCGCTGACCGGCGTGTTCGTCGCGCAGACCAAATCGGGCGAGGTTCGCGTCGCCGCGACTGGTGCCTCGCAATCCGGTGTGATGCGGGTGCCTGCGATTGAAGCCGCGCTGAAGGCGAACTGGTCGCCGTCGGCGATCGATGGCGTCAGCATTTCGGCGAGCGGATTGCTGGCTGACATCCACGGCACTGCCGAGTACCGCGCCAACCTCGTCAAGGTGATGGCGCAGCGCGCGGTGGCCGCGGCGCGCTGATAGCGCCTCGACACAAATTTTCCGCGGCGCGCACTTCGGTGCGCGCCGTTTTATTTTGGCGGTGCGGCATCAAAAGCGCTTGCCTCGCTGGCATGAAGGCGAGAAAAGTTAATCAGCCGATTAACTCGCTCCAAGAATAATGTCAGCGGCGATGCCGAACCATCGGCATCCGCCCGCGACCCGAGGAAACAACAACGTGCTCGACAAATCAGCGCCCACCTCGACCGTCCGCGCCTCCGGCCCGCTCTCGGGCTTCCGCATCGTCGAATTCGCCGGCATCGGCCCTGGCCCGTTCGCCTGCATGATGCTGGCGGACATGGGCGCCGACGTCGTCACGCTCGACCGGGTCGGCGCGAAGAAGAGCATGAAGTCGGTGGCGGGACGCGGCCGCAAGGTAATCGAGCTCGACCTGAAGGACAAGGCGGCGATCGCAGAGGTGCTCGACCTGCTTGCCAGCGCCGATGCGCTGGTCGAGGGCTTTCGGCCCGGCGTGATGGAGCGGCTCGGGCTCGGGCCGGACGTCGTGCTCGCTCGCAATCCCAAACTGGTCTATGGCCGCATGACCGGCTGGGGCCAGGAAGGCCCGCTCGCCAACGCGGCCGGCCACGACATCAATTACATCTCCATCACCGGCGCGCTGGCCGCCATCGGCACGAAGGAAGCACCGGTGCCGCCGCTCAATCTGGTCGGCGATTTCGGCGGCGGCGCGCTCTATCTCGTCGTCGGCGTGCTCGCAGCCCTGCTGGAAGCGCAGCGATCCGGCAAGGGCCAGGTCGTCGATGCCGCGATGTGCGACGGGGCGGCCTCGCTGATGTCGTTCTTCTTCGACATGACCACGCTCGGCCGCTGGACCGAAGGGCGCAACCAGAACTTCCTCGACGGCGGCGCGCACTTCTACGGCGCCTATGAATGTGCCTGCGGGCACTTCGTCTCGATCGGCTCGATCGAGCCGCAGTTCTACGCGCTGCTGCGCGAGCATGCGGGCCTGACGGATGCCGATTTCGACGCGCAGATGAACCCCAAGGCCTGGCCGGCGCTGAAGGAGAAGCTGAAGGCCGTGTTCAAGAGCAAGACGCGCGAGGACTGGTGCAAGATCATGGAAGGCACCGACATCTGCTTCGCGCCGGTGCTGACCATGTCGGAAGCAACCCAGCATCCGCACATGGTCGCCCGCAACGTGTTCGTCGAGCGCCACGGCGTGAAGCAGCCCGCCCCGGCGCCGCGCTTCTCGCGGACACCGTCGGCGGTGCGTGAGCCGGAGCCGGCGGAAATCGGCGCGGTGATGCAGGCGTGGAAGAGGTAAGTCTCACCCGGACAAAGGTCGCGTAGGGTGGACAAAGGCGCGGAGCGCCGTGCCCACGTCTTCGCATCAACTGGGCGGGACGTGGGCACGCTTCGCTTTGCCCACCCTACGGCACCGTGCGTGAGGCTAGAACCTACGCCGCATCCACCTTCAACACCCCGCGCCGGATCTGATCCTCCTCGATCGATTCGAACAGAGCCTTGAAATTGCCCTCGCCGAACCCGTCGTCGCCCTTGCGCTGGATGAACTCGAAGAAGATCGGGCCGATCGCGTTGGCCGAGAAGATTTGGAGCAGCACCTTGGTCTGGCCGCCCTCGACCACGCCCTCGCCGTCGATCAGGATGCCGTTCTTCTGGAGACGCGCGAGATCCTCGCCATGCTTGGGCAGACGCGCGTCGATCCGCTCGAAATAAGTCTCGGGCGGCGGCGGCATGAACGGCAGACCGGCGTCGCGCAGGTCTTCGATGGTGCGGTAGATATCGCGGCAGCCGCAGGCGATATGCTGGATGCCCTCGCCGCGATAGGTCTTCAGATATTCCTCGATCTGGCCGGAATCGCCGGCATCCTCGTTGATCGGAATCCGGATCTTGCCATCCGGGCTGGTCAGCGCGCGGGAGAACAGTCCGGAGGCGCGGCCCTCGATGTCGAAGAAGCGGATCTGGCGAAAGTTGAAGAGCTTCTCATAGAAGCCGGCCCAGACATCCATGCGGCCGCGGTGGACGTTGTGGGTGAGATGGTCGAGATAGAACAGGCCAGCGCCGGCAGGCCGCGGATCGCGTGCGCCGAGCCATTCGAACTCGGCATCATAGGCCGAACCTTTGGCACCGTAGCGGTCGACCAGATAGAGCAGGCTGCCGCCGATGCCCTTGATCGCGGGCACATCGAGCGTCTTCTGCGCCGATGACACATCGGCAGGCTCCGCACCGAGCGAAATCGCACGGTCATAGGCCGCCTTCGCATCGACGACGCGGAACGCCATCGAGGGGGCGCAGGGCCCGTGCGTGGCAACGAACTCGTAACCGTGGCTGCCGGGCTCCTCGTTGACGAGATAGTTGATGTCGCCCTGGCGGTAGACCGTGATCTTCTTGGTCTTGTGGCGCGCGACGGGCGCATAGCCCATCAGCTTGAACAGCGCATGCAGCTCTTCTGGATTGGGATGCGCATATTCGACGAATTCGAACCCGTCGGTGCCCATCGGATTGTCGGCGCTAACAGTGGCCGGCGGTGCATCGTGCGGAAACGGTCCCATAGACGGCTCTCCCAAATTGCTGCTGGGAGGAATTATCCTTCATGGAGCCCGCAATGAGCGTGCAAACGGGACGGTCTTTGGGTATCATATGCACGATCCGTGCATGAAATGGACAAACAACGCATGATTTCGGTTGACGCCTTCGACCTGAGGATCCTGGGCGCGCTCCAGGACGATGGCCGCCTCACCAACCAGGAGCTCGCCGACCTCGCGGGGCTTTCGGCCTCGCAATGCTCGCGCCGGCGGATGCGGCTGGAGGAGGAGAAGGTGATCGCGGGCTATCACGCCGATCTCTCCAGCGAGGCACTCGGCTTCGGCGTGGTCGCCTTCATCCAGGTGACGCTCGCGACTCACTCGCCGGATAACTCGAAGCGGTTTCGCGCATTGGTTGGCCGTATCGACGAGATTCAGGAGGCCTATTCGCTCACCGGTGACGCCGACTACGTGCTGAAGGCGGTGCTGCGCGATCTCAAAGGGCTCTCCAACCTCGTCAACGACGTCTTGATGCCGCATCAGAGCGTGGCGCATGTGCGCTCTTCCATCGTGCTCGACAGGCTGAAGGAGAGCTCGCGATTGCCGCTCAGGGAGATCAAGGCCGGCTGAAATCGAGGGAACTACGTCATTCGCGCTTCCCGCGCGATCTGCGATGATCCCGGCCAATCCGGAGATTCAGCCATGGCCCTCCAGCTTCGACCGAACTGCGAATATTGCGACCGCGACCTGCCGCCCGATGCAATTGATGCGCGGATCTGCTCCTACGAATGCACGTTCTGTGCGGATTGCGTCGAGACGAAACTCTCCAACGTCTGCCCGAACTGCGGCGGCGGTTTTGCGCCGCGCCCGATCAGGCCGACGCAGGAATGGCGGCCGGGCGTGTGCACGAGCAAGCAGGTGCCGTCGGACAAGCGGGTGCATTTGAAATACAGCGTCGAGGACGTCGCGGCACATTGCGCGCGGATCCGGGACGTGCCGCCAGAGAAGCGGTAGATCTCGTAGGGTGGGCAAAGGCGCGTTAGCGCCGTGCCCACATCATCGATATGGTGGGCACGCTTCGCTTTGCCCACCCTACGAGACCGGAGCGCGCCGCAATCACTCCGCCGCCAAAATCGTCCCTTCCACCTCGCCGAAGCCGACGCGATAGCCGTTGCCCTGGCACCAGCCGCGCATCACGAGGCTGTCGCCGTCTTCCAGGAAGGAGCGCTTGGCGCCGCCGGGCAATTCAACCGGCTCGGTGCCGTTCCAGCTGATCTCGAGCAAGCTGCCGCGCTGGTTCTTTTCCGGACCGGAGATGGTGCCGGACCCTAAGAGATCGCCGACATTCATGGCGCAGCCGGAGGAAGCGTGGTGCATGAGCTGCTGCACCGAGGACCAATACATGTACTTGAAATTGGTGCGGCTGATGCTGGCGGGCGCGTTGGCGCCGGCGGCGCGCAAGGAGACGTCGAGCTCGACATCGTAATTCTGCGGCCTGCCCTGCCTGAGATAATCGAGCGGCACCGGCTGCTGCTCCGGTCCGTTCAGGCGGAACGGCTCCAGCGCCTCGCGCGTCACCACCCAGGGGCTGATCGAGGTCGCGAACGCTTTGGCCAGGAACGGACCGAGCGGCACATATTCCCATTGCTGGATATCGCGCGCGCTCCAGTCGTTGAGCAGCACGAAGCCGAAGATCATCTCTTCGGCCTGTTGCTCGCTCAGCATGCCGCCCATCGGCGAGGATTGGCCGATCACGACGCCCATCTCCAGCTCGAAATCGAGCCGCTTGCAGGGCCCGAAGCTCGGCACCTCGACATTCGGCGGCTTCAGCTGCCCGTACGGCCGCTTCACCTGGGTGCCTGAAACCACCACTGTCGAGGCGCGGCCGTTATAGGCGATCGGCATATGCAGCCAGTTTGGCTGCAGCGCATTGTCCTTGCCGCGGAACATCACGCCGACATTGGTGGCGTGCTCCTTCGACGAATAGAAATCGGTATAGCCGGAGACGGCGAACGGCAGATGCAGCCTGGCATCGCGCATCGGCACGAGCGCGCGGCTACGCAGTTCCCCATTGTCACGCAGCTCAGGATGATCGGCCCGCAGAAGCTCACTGATCCGCGCCCGGGTCTTGGCCCAGACCTTTGGCCCCAGCGTCATGAAGGGATTGAGCGAGGGCCCGGAGAACACCCCGAGCGGGCCGACATCGAGGCGGGATTCCTGCTCGAGCTCCCAGAGATCGAGCACGTAATCGCCGATCGCGACACCGACGCGCGGCGTCGGATTGGCCGCCGTCGAGAACACGCCGTAGGGCAGGTTCTGGATCGGGAAGTCGGAGGCGGAATCGATCTCAATGAAGGAGCGGAGGCTGGGGTCGTTGGGGTGGGGCATTGGTTTCCCGTGGCGCAGCGGTGAGGGTGTCACCCTCCCCTGGAGGGGGAGGGACGGCTCATATTGAGCGCAGCGAAATATGAGACGGGGTGGGGTGATCTCTCAACGCGGGCAGTGTTCCTTGCGGAGAGACCGTCACCCCACCCCGTCCCATATTCCGCTTCGCTGCATGCGTAACGACCCTCCCCCTCCAGGGGAGGGTAAGAGAGACTACGGCTTGTTCGGATCGAACCGCTTCTCGAGCCCCTTCCAGCAATCCGCGTAGTCGTCCTGCAGCGTGGACGCGTTCGCGGCGTGGGCGGTGACGCGCTGCGGGTAGCGGGTCTCGAACATGAAGGCCATCGTCCCCGTCAGCTTCACCGGCTTCAATTCGCCGTTGCTGGCATGCTCGAAGGCGTCGCGATCGGGGCCGTGCGGCAGCATGCAATTGTGCAAGGAGATGCCGCCGGGGACGAAGCCTTGCGGCTTGGCATCGTAGACGCCGTAGATCAGGCCCATGAACTCGCTCATGATGTTCATGTGGTACCAGGGCGGCCGGAAGGTGTTGTCGGCGACCATCCAGCGCTCGGGGAAGATCACGAAGTCGATATTCGCGGTGCCCGCCGTCTCCGACGGCGAAGTGAGAACCGTGAAGATCGAGGGATCGGGATGATCGAAGCCGATTGCGCCGACCGGCGAGAAGGTGCGCAGATCGTATTTGTAGGGCGCGTAATTGCCGTGCCAGGCGACGACGTCGATCGGCGAATGCGGCAGAGTGGTCTTGAACAGCGAGCCGCCCCATTTCACGTAGAGCTCGGTCGGCGTGTCCTTGTCCTCGTAATGCGCGACGGGGGTGAGGAAGTCGCGGGCGTTGGCAAGGCAATTGGCGCCGATCGGCCCGCGCTCCGGCAGCGTGAACGCACCGCCGTAGTTCTCGCAGAGATAGCCGCGCGCCGGCCCGTTCGGAATCTCGACGCGGAACTTGACGCCGCGCGGGATCACCACGATCTCGCCGGGCTCGGCGTCGATGCGGCCGAACTCGGTGACGAGGCGAAGATTGCCCTGCTGAAGCACGAACATCAGCTCGCCGTCGGCATTGTAGAAATGCTGGTCCACCATCGATTTGGTGATGAGGTAGACATGCGCGGCCATGCCGGCCTGCGTGTTCACGTCGCCCGCCGTCGTCATGGTCTGCACGCCCTGAACGAAGGTCACCTCGTCCTTCGGAAGCGGCGTCGGGTCCCAGCGCATCTGCGCGATCGGCAGATCGTATTCATGGCACGGCGCCGAACGCCACAGGCCGGCATCGGCTTTCTCGAAGCGGCCGGAATGCTTCACCGAGGGGCGGATGCGATAGAGCCAGGAGCGCTCATTGGTGCCGCGCGGCGCGGTGAAGGGCGAGCCGGAGAGCTGCTCCGCGTAGAGCCCGTAGGCGCAGCGCTGCGGCGAGTTGCGCCCGATCGGCAGCGCGCCCGGTAGCGCTTCGGTCTCGAAGCTGTTGCCGAAGCCGGACATGTAGCCCGGCGTCACCTGGGCCGAGCTTCGGATGATCTGATCGGGCGAGGTGTTGATGTTCATCACTATCCTCCTCCTTGCAGGGCTGCCCACATGTCCTGGTCGCGCTTGTCGGTCCAGATCACGGGATCGTCGATCCCCGACGCCTCGTCATAGGCACGCGACACGTTGAACGGCAGGCAGTGCTCGTAGATGGCGAAGCTGTGGAATTTCGGATCCATCACCTCGCGGGTCGCCGCCATCGATTCCTTCAGCGTGCGACCCTTGGCCACCGAGATTTCGGCCGCGCCATAGAGCGAGGTGACGAAATCGCGCGTCATCGCGATGGCTTCGCGCACCGTGGCGGTGCCGTTGAGCGCATCGCCGCGGCCCGGCGCGATCGCCTTGGGATTGAAGTTGCGGATCTCGTTCAGCGTCATCGGCCATTCGCGCAAATGCGCATCGCCGCAATAGCAGGCCGAGTGATATTCGATGAGATCGCCGGAGAACATCACTTCGGCATCAGGCACCCAGGCGACGATGTCACCGGAGGTGTGGCCGGCCCCGAGCTGCATCAGCCGCACTTCGCGCTTGCCCAGATAAATCGACATCTCGCCTTCGAACGTGAGCGTCGGCCAGGTCAGGCCGGGGATGCTCGAGGCGTCCTGGAACAGTCGCGGGAAGCGGCCGTACTCGGAATCCCAATCCTGCTTGCCGCGCTCCTCGATCAGCCGATAGGTCTCCTGCGAGGCAACGATGCCTTGCGCCTTGTAGGCGGAGGCCCCTAACACGCGCACGGCGTGATAGTGCGACAGCACCACATATTTGATCGGCTTGTCGGTCACAGTGCGGACGCGCTCGATCACCTTGTTGGCCATCGCCGGCGTCGCCTGCGCGTCGAACACCAGGCAGCCGTCGTCGCCGACGATCACGGCGGTGTTCGGATCGCCCTCGGCGGTGAAGGCATAGAGATCGGTCCCAATCTCGGAGAAGGTGATTTTCTTTTCCGAGAGGTCACCGGTGGATGCGAAGTTCTTCGCCATCAATTCGTCCTTTGAGTCTTTTGGGTTATTGTTGTTGCTGTTGTTGTTGCTGCTGGCCGTCGATCATGCGGCGCTTGGCAAGCTCGATCGCCTCGCGCAGCACACCGATGTCGCCGATATGGTTGGCGAGGATCAGCACCAGAGCCGCGTCGAAATCAGCGCTTTGCTCCTCGGTGAACCCGCGATGCGCTTCGACGATGGCGCGAAAGGCATCGTCCGGCCGCGCAAAGTTGGAGCTGGTTGACAACGGCATGCGAAACCTCAATTGAGCCCTTGAGCCTGCGACAACGCCGCCGCGATCGCGGCGCGCGTCGGATGGCGGAAGCGCGCGGCGACATAGCCATCGGGCCTCAGCAGATAGGCTGTATCAGGCGCGGCGTCGTAGCGCTTTGCGACGAGGCCCGAGGGATCGGCAAGTCCGCCCTCGCCACCGATGCGAACATTCTTGAGGCCATCGGGCACATCAATGGCCGCGCCATTGTTGAACGAGAGCAGGGTGAAGTCCGTTCCACCCTTGCGGAAGGCGTCTGTCAGATAGGCCTGCTCGGCAATTGGCGCATCGAGCATGGAGCACCCTGGCGACGGTCCGCCGCCCCACGCATCTGCATCCGGCGACGACAACGGAGAGTCGTAGCTGCACGGCACCGACAGGCGCCCGCCATTGACCATGCGCTTGCCGAACTCGGTCTCCTTGGCCAGCGACAGCACCGCCTTGCGCAGCCGCGCTTCCTGATGCGAGTTCGGCGCCATGAAATCGGTCGAGCGGGTGGATTCGCGAATGTTCTCGTCGGCCGCCAGGCTGCGCTCGGCATGATAGCTCTCGAGCAGGCTTGCGGGCGAGGTGCCGCGCAGCACGCGATCGAGCTTCCAGGACAGATTTTCCGCGTCCTCGAGCCCGGAATTGGCGCCGCGGGCACCGAACGGCGAGACCTGATGCGCGGAATCGCCGGCAAAAATCACGCGGCCATGGATGAACCGGTCCATCCGCCGGCACTGGAATTTGTACAGCGAGATCCACTCGAACTCGAACTTGTCGTGGCCGAGCATGCGCGCGATCCGCGGCCGCACGTTCTCCGGCTTCTTCTCGACCACCGGATCGGCGTAGCGATTGAGCTGGAGGTCGATACGCCAGACGTCGTCGGGTTGCCGGTGCAGCAAGGCGGAGCGGCCGGCGTGGAACGGCGGATCGAACCAGAACCAGCGTTCGGTCGGGAATTCCGCGGTCATCTTGACATCGGCGATCAGGAACTGGTCCTCGAACACTTGCCCCGCAAACTCGGCGCCGACCATCTGCCGCAGCGAGGAGCGGGCGCCGTCGCAGGCGATCACATATTGCGCATGCAAACGGTAGGCGCCCTCCGGGGTTTCGATCGTCAATGCGACGGAATCATTGCGCTGCTCCAGCGCCGTCGCCTTGTTGCGCCAGCGCAGGTCGATCTCAGGCAGATCGCTGATACGATCGACCAGATAGGCTTCGGCGTAGTATTGCTGGAGATTGATGAAGGCGGGCCGCTTGTGGCCGTCCTCGGGCAGGAGGTTGAACTGGTAGAGCAGAGACTCTCCGTGGAAGATCCGGCCGACGCTCCACACCACGCCCTTGGCGACCATGCGGTCGCCGACGCCGAGCCGGTCCCAATATTCCAGCGACCGCTTCGAGAAGCAGATCGCGCGCGAGCCCTCGCCGATGCGGTCGGCATCATCCAGAAGGACGACGCGCTGGCCGCGCTGGGCAAGGTCGATCGCGAGCGACAGCCCGACCGGGCCGGCGCCGACAACCACGACCGGATGCTCGGCCGGGCCTTGGCCGGCGCGGTCCTGATCGGCATGGCGGCGATAGCCGAACTGGGCTTTGGCCTGATAGGTCGTGGCCTGCGCCATACTCGAACCTCGGCTCTGGTCAGGAGAGGCCTGATCTGCTAGATAGTCTCACGTGCAACTATTTTGGACCGGAGCCGGCCGGCCGTCAACTGGAATTCGGAGCGCGCTCCTTGGCGAGGACATCCAGCGACATCGCACTGAAGGCACGCGAAGCCGACGAGGCCTCCGTGCGACCAAAGGCACGGCTCGACCTGTTCAAGTTCGTGCCGTTCCGCCTCAACCGGCTCGCAGCGGAAGTCAGTTCCGCGCTCGCGGTCGAATACCAGGAGCGGCACGGTCTCGACATTCCGGCCTGGCGCGTGATCGCCACGCTCGGGTTCCGCAACGATGCCTGTAGCGCGCAATACATCGCGCAATGCACCCGCACGCACAAATCCACCATCAGCCGCGCGGTGACTGCGCTGCTCAACGAGGATCTGATCGAGCGGGTCGAGAACGAAGCCGACCGCCGCGAATTCCGCCTGCAACTGACGAAGAAGGGCCGCGCGCTCTACGAAGAGCTGTTCCCGCAGCTGCTGCGGCGGGAAGACGAAATCCTCGCCTGCCTCTCCGCGCAGGAGCGCAAGCAGCTCTCGGTGCTGCTCGGCAAAATCGAAGCGAATCTCGATCTGATCCAGACCAGCGAAGAGGCCGACGCGAAAGAGGCGTATTAGGACGCCTACTCATGGAGGCGCAGACGTCGGCTTTTGGGAGTCCGGTTGAGAAAGCTTGGTAGGCCCGTGACGGCAGTGGCGAATATAGCGATGCTCCTTATGGCGCTTATCGCAACTCGTGCATACGCCGTTGACATGGGTTATCTGGCTCCCCCCGGAGTCGCTGCAAACAAGTTTCCCTCACCGCAGCGCCCGATCGCTCGAATCGTCAGCCCGCGCCGCTCCGCCGACGAGCGCCGCGACGCCCTCAATGAGGCCGGTCAAATCGCACGCGTTCTTGAACTGAAACCAGGTATGACAGTCGGTGACATTGGAGCAGGCAGTGGCTACTACACGGTCAGGCTCTCGCACCTCGTCGGACCCGCCGGCTCTGTCGTTGCCCAGGACGTCACGCGGGATTACCTCGTCGAACTCGCCAGGCGAACAAATCTTCTGAAGTTGACGAACGTGCAATTCGCGCTCGGCGAACCCCACGACCCGCGTCTGCCCGCTTCCTCGCTGGACGCCGCAATCCTTGCGCATATGTATCACGAGATAGCCCAACCCTATGCCTTCCTCTACAATCTCGCGCCCGCCTTGAAGCAGGGTGCGCGGGTGGGAATTGTTGATCTTGAGCTTCCGACGTCGAAGCACGGCACGCCAATTGCGCTCTTGCGCTGCGAATTAACTGCCGTCGGCTATCGCGAGGTCGCCACATATAAGCTCGCAGGGGACGGAGGATACCTGGCGATATTCTCTCCCCCGGAGCTAGCGGCTCGAAAATCTCCCCGCGATATCGTTGCTTGTGTGGATCCTGCCGGCACTCGTTGAAACCATATCTGCCGCCCGTCCCGGAGACCGCACACGTCCGAAGAAAAGGTCAGACCGGAATTGCCGATCGAGACTCAAACCCGGCGCTCGCGATCCGGCTCGGCGAGAGCGAAGCGAGTCTCGATCTGATCCAGACCAGCAAAGAGGCCGACGCCAAGCAGGCGTATTAGCCGACGCTGTCATTCCGGGGCGCCGAAAGCGGCGAACCCGGAATCCAGAGATTGTGGCGCGCGATTCTCAAGTGCGCAACTGCGCACCATAGTTCGCGCTTCGCGCGCCCCGGAAATGACGGCTTCGCCCTCACTTCGCAAACGACCTTGTCGGCGGCAGATGCAGCGCCCAGGCGTCGACCTTGTCGCTGGCGCGCGGATAAATTTCCGTCACGATCGGATCATGGCCGGGAATGAACCTGTCAGGATGGCCGGAGAGACGCTCGATCGTCTCCCAACCCACCGCCATGTCGCCGACATTGTAGACAATCGGGAACGGGCTCTTGCGCTGCAGATTGGCGTAGTAATGCGCGGCATCGGATGCCAGCACCACCTGCCCGCGCGCGGTCTCGACCCTGACTACCTGCAGGCCGTCCGAATGGCCGCCGACGCGATGCACGGTGACGCCGGGCGCGACCTCGCCATCGCCGGAATAGAAGGTGACGCGCTCGCCATAGACGTGGCGCACCATCTGCGTGACGTGCTCGACCGAGAACGGATGTCGCAGCAGTCCGTTGCACATGCAGCGCCCGGTCGCGTAGGCCATCTCGCGCTCCTGGAGGTGGAAGCGCGCATTCTGGAAGCGATCGAGATTGCCGGCGTGGTCGTAATGCAGATGCGTCACGATGACGTCGCGAATGCTTGACGCCGCGACGCCAAAGCGCTCCAGCGCATCGACCGGATTGAGCGTCAGCTTGCGCGCCCGCGCGCTCGCCTCCTCGGCATTGAAGCCGGTGTCGACCAGGATGTCGCGGCCGCCCCCGCGGATCAGCCAGACGAAATAGTCGAGGTCCTGCGCCGCGCTGTCATGCGGATCGGGCTGAAGGAAGTTCATGCTGGGGGTGCGCGGCGACATCGTCGCATAGCGCAGGGCGTAAATCTCGTAGGCGTTTCCCATGGTTTTTGCTTTTGCTTTGCTTTTCTGAGTGGATCTTCGGCACGATCCTGCGCACCAAGCCATTCTCCGCTGCAAAGGTCAAACGCCGCGCCGCATCACGGCGGCAGGCCTTTCAATGTGAGACCAATCACATTTTCGTCGCCATGGAGTCCCTAACGTCCGCCGGTAAGATCGAGCCGGATCACGTCGAGCACAAACATGACAGCCTGTTTATCCTCCCTGCGGCGCACCCAGGCGTTGCGGTCAATCGTCGCGATAACGCCGAATCTCCAAGCAGCCCCGTCCCCGGTTTGATAATGCAGGAAGCGTAAGTTAAGGTCGCCGCGGCGCAAGCTGGGAACGGCGCCTTTTTGGCTGGACCGCGCTGATTATGAAAATTCGCTTCTTTTTTCTTCTGCCCTTGCTCGTCTCGCTCGTCCCGACTGCCCCATCGCTTGCGGCCGGTGACCGCTTTGCGCTGGTCATCGGCAACGCCAAATATCCGGATGCGGATGCCCCGCTGAAGGAACCGATCAACGATGCCCGTGACGTCGCCGACGAGCTCAAGCGCGACGGCTTTTCGGTCGAGATCGGCGAGAATCTGACCGGCGACGGCATGCGCCGCGCCTTCGACAAGCTCTACGGCAAGATCAAGCCGGGATCGGTGGCGCTGGTGTTCTTCAGCGGCTTCGGCATCCAGTCGGCGCGCCAGAGCTACATGCTGCCGATCGATGCGCAGATCTGGACCGAATCCGACGTGCGCCGCGACGGTTTCAGCCTCGAGACCGTCCTCGGCGAGCTCAACACCCGCGGCGCCGGCGTCAAGATCGCGCTGGTCGACGCTAGCAGGCGCAATCCGTTCGAGCGCCGGTTCCGCAGCTTCTCGGCCGGCCTGACCCCGGTGATCGCGCCGAACGGAACGCTGGTGATGTATTCGGCGGCGCTGGCCTCGGTGGTCTCCGACGCCGGCGGCGAGCACAGCCTGTTCGTCCAGGAGCTCCTGAAGGAAATCCGGGTCCCCGACCTGATGGCCGAGGAGACGCTGAACCGGACCAAGATGGGAGTCACCCGGGCTTCGCGCGGCGAGCAGGTGCCTTGGATATCCTCTTCATTGGCCGAAGATTTCTCGTTCAGCCCGGGAGCCGGCGGATCGCGTCCGGCGCCTAGCGCGCCGCCCGCGCCTCCCGCGCCGCCGCCGGTGGTCGCCAACAACCCGCCGCCGTCACCGCCCGCGGCGCCGACACCGCCTCCGCCGCCGAAGCCGGCCGACACCGCGGCGGCACCCGCGCCTGCTTCTCCACCTCCTGCGCCTGCGCCGGCCCCCACGCCGAAGCCGCAGGTCGAGGCCGCCCTGCCCCCGCCGCCACCGCCGGTCAAACCGATTGATCCCGCTCCGGCACCGAGCACCGACAGCGGGCCGAGCGCCGCCGCGCTGGCCGACGATCCCACGATCAAGAGCCTGACCTCCAAGATCGCCGCCAATCCTGATGACGTGAACGCGCTGTACCGGCGCGGCCAGGTCTATGCCAGCAAGGGCGCCTACAACCTCGCCATCAAGGATTTCGACGACACGCTCCGGATCAACACCAAGGATGTCGAGGCGCTGAACAACCGCTGCTGGACCCGCACCGTGGTCGGCGACCTCCAGGGCGCGCTGAAGGATTGCAACGAGGCGTTGCGGCTGCGGCCCAACTTCGTCGACGCGCTGGACAGCCGCGGGCTCGTCAACCTCAAATCGGGCGCGGTCAAGAATGCCATCGCCGATTTCGATGCGGCCCTGAGGATCAACCCGCGTCTGACCTCCTCGCTTTATGGGCGCGGCCTCGCCAAGCAGCGCAATGGCTCCGCCCAGGAAGGCGCGCTTGATATCGCCAATGCCAAAGCGATGGATCCGAACATCGTTCAGGAGTTCGCAAGCTACGGAGTGCGCTAGTATTTTTTTGAATTGAGGCAGGCGGCGCCTCGAACCCCTGGTGGCCCAGGGAAGACTAACGAACGGATGCCGCAGGCAGCCTTCCCCGGGGGGCTCATTGCAGGAACTTTGGCAGGAATTTTCGAACCGCGCGAGCTCGCTGCGCAGGAGGGACTGGCTATGAAATCGGCTGCAAAGGGACTTACCGCGATTCTGTCCATCATCACTCTTGGCGCTGCGCTGTCGCTGCCGGCCTTCGCCGGCGATGACGGCAACAGCAAGAACGTCACCGAGGACGACATCGTCCGCGCGCTGGCGCCGCCGGCCAAGAAGCCCCTGACCCGCGGCCTCTCGCTCGCCCCCCAGGCCGATCCCGCGCCGAACGCCGCCGAGAGCAAGCTGATCCAGTCGGTGCGCGGCCGCTCGACGCGTTCGCTGTCCTCGACCGAGCGCGAGGAAATCGCATCGGTCGCCAAGGACAAGCCGAACATCGATCTCGAAATCACGTTCGACTACAACTCCGCCAATATCAGCGCCAAGTCGATGCCATCCGTGCAGGCGCTCGGTCGCGCGCTGACCAGTCCCGACCTGAAGGGCTCCACCTTCGTGGTGGCCGGCCACACCGATGCCGCCGGGGGCGAAACCTACAACCAGGACCTGTCGGAACGCCGCGCGGATGCGATCAAGCGCTACCTCGTCGACAAGTACAGCATCTCCGCCACCGACCTCGTCACCGTCGGCTATGGCAAGAGCAAGCTGAAAAATCCGAGCCAGCCGATGGCCGAGGCCAACCGCCGCGTGCAGGTCGTCAACATGGAAAACAAGACCACCGCATCGAAGTGAGCACGACAAAATCCTCTGAAGTGACAAGTCGTGATGTGGTGTAAAGTCTCGCTTCCAGAGCGCGTCCCGCAGCCTTGCGGGACGCCGCTTTGTTTCAGGGAAATGCTCTCGATGGGCCTCGCGCGGATGGCCGTGAGCCAGGCCAGGATGATCCGGCGATGAACCTCTCCGAATATCTCAAGCCTGCCGGAACCGTGATGTTCGTCGTCGCGCTCGGCGTCGGCTATTACCTATTCGAGCATCGCAAGCGCGCCGAGCCGAAGGAGACGCAGAGCGAGGCGCTCGTCATCGTGACGAAGTCGACCAATGCCTGCTTCTCCGACCTTGTACGGGTGACCGGCTTCTTCGTGCCGCGCCGCGAGGCCGTGGTCATCGCCGACCAGGAGGGATCCAAGGTCACCGATCTCTTCGTCACCGAGGGCACCGTCGTTGCCGACAACCAGGAGCTGGCGCGCCTGACCGCGCCGCCGCAGATCCCGGGCCAGCCGCAGAGACCCGGTCCGCAAGGCCCGATCTCGCTGAAATCTCCTGCGCCGGGCCTCATCACCGAGGTCCGCACCATCGTCGGCGCGCCCGCTTCCCCGCAGGCCGGCCCGATGTTCCGCATCGCCGTGAACAACGAGATCGAGCTCGATGCTCAGGTTCCGGCGGTGCACATGCCCAAGCTCAACTCCGGCGCCACCGTGCGCATCAGCCGCGATGACGCGCCTGATCTGATCGGCCGGGTCCGGCTGGTTGCGCCCGAGATCGACCGCGCCACGCAGCTCGGCCGCGTCCGCATCAGCGTCACCAACAATCCGTCGCTGAAGGTCGGCGTGTTCGCCCGCGCCTCGATCGACGCCAAGCGAAGCTGCGGCGTCTCGATCCCCAAGACCGCGATCGACCATCTCACCATTCAGGTCGTCAAGGGCAACATCATCGAGACGCGCAAGGTGCGGGTCGGGCTCTCGTCCGACAACGCGACGGAAATTCTGGAGGGCCTCGACGTCGGCGAAATCGTCGTGGCCGACGCCGGCTCTTCGCTCCATGACGGCGACCAGATCAAGACCATGTTCGCCGATGAACTCGATCGCACGCGGGTACGCTGATGGCTCTCAATATCTCGGCTTGGTCGATCCGGAATCCGCTGCCGTCGGTCGTCTTCTCGATCATTCTTCTGATCCTCGGCTGGGTGTCTTTCACCAAGCTCGCGGTGACGCGGCTGCCTTCGGCCGATATTCCCGTGATCTCGGTCGTGGTGTCGCAGTTCGGCGCGGCGCCCGCCGAGCTCGAATCGCAGGTGACCAAGACGGTCGAAGACGCCGTCTCCGGCGTCGAGGGCGTGCGGCACATCACCTCACAGATCACCGACGGTGTGTCGGTCACCACCATCCAGTTCGCGCTGGAGACCAACACCGACCGCGCGCTCAACGACGTCAAGGACGCGGTGACGCGTGTGCGCTCGAACCTGCCGCAGAACGTCACCGAGCCGCTGATCCAGCGCGTCGACGTCATCGGCCTGCCGATCGTCACCTATGCCGCGATCTCGCCCGGCAAGACGCCGGAGCAGCTCTCCTACTTCGTCGACGACGTGGTCAAGCGCGCACTGCAAGGCGTGCGCGGCGTCGCCCAGGTCGAGCGCATCGGCGGTGTCGAGCGCGAAATTCTGGTCTCGCTCGATCCCGACCGTTTGCAGGCGATGGGGCTGACCGCGGTCAATGTCAGCCAGAGCCTGCGCGGCACCAATGTCGACGTCGCCGGCGGCCGCGCCGAGATCGGCAAGAACGACCAGGCGATCCGCACGCTCGCCGGCGCCAAGACGCTGAGCGATCTCGCCGGCACCATGATCCCGCTGTTCGGCGGCGGCGAGGTCCGGCTCGACGACCTCGGCACCGTCACCGACACCATCGCGGACCGCCGCACCTTCGCACGCTTCAACGGCGAGCCGATCGTCGCGCTCGGTATCAAGCGCTCCAAGGGCGCCAGCGACGTCAAGGTGGCCGAGGCCGTGCAGAAGCGCATCGACGTACTCAAGGCCGCCTATCCCGACGTCGACCTGAAGGTGATCGACACCTCGGTCGAATATACCAACGGCAATTACCACGCGGCGATCTCGACCCTGTTCGAAGGCGCCATCCTCGCCGTCGTCATCGTGCTCTTGTTCCTGCGCGACCTGCGCGCCACCATCATCGCCGCGATCTCGCTGCCCTTGTCGATCTTCCCGGCGTTCTGGGCGATGGACCTGCTCGGCTTCTCGCTGAACCTCGTCAGCTTCCTCGCCATTACGCTATCGACGGGTATTCTGGTCGACGACGCCATCGTCGAGATCGAGAACATCGTCAGGCACATGAACATGGGCAAGTCGCCCTATCGTGCCGCCCTCGAAGCCGCCGACGAGATCGGCCTCGCGGTGATCGCGATCTCGCTCACCATCATCGCGATCTTCGCACCGGCGAGCTTCATGTCGGGCATCGCCGGACAGTTCTTCAAGCAGTTCGGCATCACCGTCTCGGTGCAGGTGTTCTTCTCGCTGCTCGCCGCGCGCTTCGTCACGCCGGTGCTCGCCGCCTACTTCCTCAAGCCCGGCACTCACGAAGAACCGCCGCCCGGCCGCGTGCTGCGGGCCTATCACCGGATCGTGGCCTGGTCGGTAAAACACTATTTCATCACGGTGCTGGTCGGCTTCGGCATCTTCGCCGCCTCGATCTGGAGCATTACACTGTTGCCGCAGGGTTTTCTGCCGGCGCAGGATAGTTCGCGCTCACTGCTGGCCCTCGAGCTGCCGCCGGGCACCCAGCTTGCCTATACCGAAAAGGTCACCGAGGACATCGTCGCGCGGCTGCGCAAGCGGCCCGAGGTGAAGAGCATCTTCGTCGACGGCGGGCGCGTCCCGCCGGGCACCCAGGAAGTCCGGCGCGCCGCACTGATCATCAACTACACGCCCAAGGATGCCCGCGACATCACCCAGCGCGAGCTCGAATTCTCGATCAGCCAGGAGCTGGAGAACATCCCAGACATCCGCTTCTGGTTCCTCGACGAGAACGGTCTGCGCGCCATCTCGCTGGTCGTGACCGGTGTCGACGCCAACATCGTGAACAATTTCGCGAGCGAGCTCGCGACGCAGATGAAGCGGATTCCGACCATCTCCAACGTGATCTCGGAAACCACGCTGGAGCGGCCCGAGCTGCGCGTCGAACCGCGCGCCGATCTCGCGGCGCGGCTCGGCGTCTCGACTGAAAGCCTGTCGCAGACCATCCGCGTCGCCACCATCGGCGACGTCGGACCCGCGCTCGCCAAGTTCGACGTCGGCGACCGTCTGGTGCCGATCCGCGTGCAGCTCGAGGATGCCGCGCGCGGCAATCTGAAGACGCTGGAACAGTT
The DNA here is from genome assembly GCF_000379585.1 of Bradyrhizobium sp. WSM2793. Taxonomy (NCBI): domain Bacteria; kingdom Pseudomonadati; phylum Pseudomonadota; class Alphaproteobacteria; order Hyphomicrobiales; family Nitrobacteraceae; genus Bradyrhizobium; species Bradyrhizobium sp. WSM2793. Next base: position 31,400 of record NZ_KB902805.1, read on the forward strand.
GCGCGTGCCGCTCGGCGAGCACGGCGAGAAGGGCGGCGTGCCGCTCTCGGTCATCGCCGACGTCAAGCTCGACCAGGGTCCGACCAGCATCAACCGCTACGATCGCGAACGGCAGGCGACGGTCGCCGCCGACCTCGTCGGCTCCGCCGCACTCGGCGACGCCACCAAGAAGATCTACGATCTGCCGGTGATGAAGAGCCGGCCGAAGGGCGTGAAGGTCTCTCCCTCCGGCGACGCTGAAAGCCTCAACGAGCTGTCCGACGGCTTCGCCACCGCTATCACGGCGGGCCTGATGATGGTCTACGCCGTGCTGGTGCTGCTGTTCGGCACCTTCCTGCAGCCGATCACCATCCTGTTCTCGCTGCCGCTCTCGATCGGCGGCGCCATCGCGGCCCTGCTCCTCACCGGCAAGCAGCTGACCACGCCGGTGTGGATCGGCATTCTGATGCTGATGGGCATCGTCACCAAGAACGCGATCATGCTGGTGGAATTCGCGATCGAAGCCATTCACGCCGGCAAGCCGCGCGAAGAGGCGATGATCGACGCCGGCATGAAGCGCGCCCGTCCGATCGTGATGACCACGATCGCGATGGCCGCGGGCATGATGCCGAGCGCACTCGCGGTCGGCGCCGGCGGCGAGTTCCGCTCGCCGATGGCGCTCGCGGTGATCGGCGGCCTGATCTTCTCCACCATCCTGTCGCTGGTGTTCGTGCCCGCGATGTTCATGGTGATGGACGATTTTGGCGCCCTGATCTGGCGCTTCGCCAAGCGGCTGATCGTGCACAGCGAGGACGCCGAGACGGACAGTCATCACGGCGCGGCGCCGGCACCGAAAGACGTCGCCCACCGTGCTGCGGAGTGAAATTCCAGGCGAGTGGCCGGAGGGGCGCGTTAACGCAGGGCGCCTTCAAGGCGCTATGTTACCCCAATAGCTTTCACGCGGATCACGCTCGATCCTGCTGTCTGCACCGGCAAGCCCTGCATTCGTAGGCTACGTTCGGCTGCGCCCTACTCGTTCCGGGCGATCGCGGTCAGCTTGGTCATGTTCCGCAGCAGGATGCGGCCACGCTGAAGATCGAGGATCGCTTCCTTGCGCCAGGCCTGCAGCTGGCGGTTGACGCTCTCGCGGGCGGCGCCGACGAAGACGCCGAGCTGCTCCTGCGAGATGTGCACCTCGGAACCGAAATCGGCGGCCAGCGCGCAGAGCCGCCGTGCGAGGCGCACCGGCAGCGGCTGCAGCATGGATTCCTCCATGCGCTCGCTCTGCCAGCGGATGCGCTGGCACAGCAATGCGATGATCTTGATCGCGACCTTCGGCTCGCGTTCGAGGAAGCTGAGAAAATCTTCGCGCCGCAGCACGAACAATTCGCTGGCCTCGCCAGCGGTCGCATCCGCGGTCCGATTCTGGCCGTCCAGCACCGCGACTTCGCCGAACAGGTCGCCGGGGCCCATGAAATTGAGCGTGAGCCGGCTGCCGTCGGAGGCACCTGTCTCGATGCGGACCTGGCCGCGGCGCACGCCGAACAGCGCGTTGCCAGGATCGCCCTTCTGGAACAGCACCTCGCCGTTCCCCAGATGCTGGGTGTGACAGAGATTGGACAGCCGCTGGAGCTCGTCTGCACCGAGATCCGCGAACATCGCGTTCATCTTCAAAATGACCGCAAATTCGGCCTGCTTGCTCATTTCAATGTCCTTGTGAAGTCCTGGTCAGTCATCTTGTCAGACGCTTGGCAAATCGCTTGAAACCATCACCATCAGGATCGCGTAAAACCGCGCCGGGGAAGTGTGTCATAAGTCACATAACTTTGCAGCACCCCCTGACTATTTTTACGCGCTTGGAGCCGCTTCCCGTCCGGGGATAAACTCGGCCGCGAAGGATGGATAACCGGCGGGATTCGACGCCGATTGTCCGTCAGTGGAAAGTCGAGATGAGAGCAGTAAAATTCGCCGGCGCGGCATTGGCCGCCGTCATCATCGTGATCGCACTCCTGCTGGTGGTCGGAATCCCCTCGGGCTTCCTGACGTCGACGATCGCCTCGCGCGTCGAGAGCGCGACCGGCTATCGTCTGTCGATCGACGGCACCACCAAGATCAGCCTGTGGCCGACGCTGAACGTCACCCTGAACGACCTCTCGCTTGCCGATCCCCGGGATCGCAGCGGCATCACGCGCCTGACGATCGACAGCGTGCAGGCCGACATGTCGCTCTCCAGCGTGTGGTCGGGCCGCCCTGAGATCCGCGAGCTGATCGTCACCCATCCGGTGCTTTACCAGCCGCTGCTGCGGGAGCGCCTGCCGAATGCGGGAGGCTCGTCGAAGCCGCCACTCGCGCTCGACGCGGATGGCGCGACCATCGACCGCGTCAAGATCACCGACGGCGAAGTCGCATTCTCGCGCGTGCGCGACCGCGTCGAGGGCCGCATCAGTGCCATCAACGCCGACGCGACCATCGGCCGCGACCGCAAGGTCAACATCACCGGCACCGCGCGCGTCGGCGACCACCCGACCAAGTTCGACATCAAGGCGACCACGCCGGCGCCGCCGGCCGACCGGCCGACGATCCCGGTGGATTTCGCCATCGACATGCCCGACGTGTTGAAGTCTCAGCTCAACGGTCATGCCGAGATGCGAATGAACGGCGACGTCGTGATGATCAACGGCGTGAATGGCCGGCTCGGCGATGGCACATTCAACGGCTGGGCTTCGGTCGACATTGCCAGTAAGCCGCTGGTCAAGCTCGACCTCGACTTCCAGCGGCTGGCGATTCCGCTGGCGAAATCGCCGGAGGGCGCCGCCGGGCAGCCCTGGAGCAATGCGCCGATCGACGTCTCCGGGCTCAATTATGTCGATGCGCAAGTGCGGATCTCCGCGAACGAAGCCGTGATCGGTGATGCCCGCATCGCACCTCTGGCGCTCGATGCGAAGCTCGCCGGCGGCGTGCTGAAGGCGGGGACCGCCAATCTCGGCGCCTATGGCGGCCAGGTCGCTGGCGAGGTGATCCTCGATGCAACCACCGGCGCGCCGAGCTTTGCCATGCATTCCGATCTCGTCGGCGTGCGCGCGCTGCCGCTGCTTCAGGGCCTCGCCGAATTCGACCGCATCGATGGCAAGCTGCAGGCCAAGCTCGCTCTTCGCAGCGCGGGCGCCAGCCAGCGCGCGCTGATGGCGAACATGCAGGGCACGGCCTTCGTCAATTTCCAGGACGGCGCCATCCGCGGCATCAATGTCGCGCAGATGATCCGTTCGCTGACATCGGGCACGCTGTCCGGCTGGCAGGACAACCAGAATGCCGGCCAGGAGCAAAGCACCGACCTGTCGCAGCTTTCGGCCTCGTTCCGCATCGACAAGGGCCAGGCGGTGACAACCGATCTCAACCTGATCGGGCCGCTGGTGCGCGTCACCGGCGCGGGCACCATCGCCCTCGACACCAAGATGATGGGTTTTCGCGTCGAGCCGAAGCTGGTGATGACGACCGAAGGTCAGGGCCGCGCCAATGAGCCCGTTGGCTTCGGCATTCCCGTGATGATCCAGGGCAGCTGGTCGCAGCCCAAGATCTACCCCGACATGGCCGGCATGCTGGACAATCCCGACGCCGCCTATGCCAAGCTGCGCGAGATGGGCAAGGGCCTGTTCGGCCCTGATGGCGCCGGGCTCGGCAACATTCTGGGCAGCCTTGGTCTCGGCGGCACGCCTGCGCCCGGCGGCAATGCGGCCGGCAACGCCAATCCGCAAGCCCAGCAGCCGGGCCAGAACAATCTGCTCGGCGGTCCGCTGGGGGAGGCGATCGGCAATTTGATTCAGCAGGGACTTTCCAGCGGCGCCGGAAGCAGCACCGGCGCCGCGCCGGGCAGTGGCCGCAGCCGGAGCCTGCCGGCAACGCCCTCCACGCCCGCGCCGCAGGCCTCGCCCGCGGCTCCGGCCCTTGAGGACCCGCCGGTCGCGCAGCAGGACAGTCAGCCAATGAACGACGTGCTGCGGCAACTCTTTAACCGGTGATTGGCGGATTGGCGGGCTTAGCTCCACGGCAATCCCCTTACATCAGCTTCCCCGCCACCGGCTTCCTCCGAACGGATGAGGCTGCGGCAACTCACCGGCCTTTCGCCGGCCCCCGCGTCCACAGGGAGTAACCACGCCGGCCGGTCCCCGGCCGGCGCGGCGGTCCTTTGGCCCAAATTGTGATAGAACGGCCGGGAAGGGCCTGCATGGCCCGTGAGCGCCGGCGTCGATGGCGGCGCGAGAGGATCGGGATGGCAGGAGCGAACGACAAGACACGGTTTCTGCGCGAGGGCCTGTTCGCTAAATACGTCGTCTCCCTCGTCGGCCTCGTCGTGTTCGTGCTCGCCGTCAACGGCGCGATGGAGACCTGGATCTCCTACCGCGCCACCAAGACCCAGCTGACCGACGGGCTGGAGGACAAGGCGCAAGCCGCCGCCCGGCGGATCGAGCAGTCGATCTCCGAGCTCGATCGCCAGATCAGCTGGGTGACGCGGGCGAGCCAGGACACCCTCGAAAAGCGCCGTGCCGACTACGCATCGCTGCTGCACCAGGTCTCGGTCGTCAACCAGCTGTTCCAGCTCAACGGCGAGGGCCGCGAGGTGCTGCGCGTCTCGCGCCAGTCGACCACCACCGGCAGCAATGCCGACCTCTCCCGCGACATGCGCTTCACCGACACCGTCGCCCGCGGCGTCAGCTATGCGCCGGCCTGGTTCGCCGACCGGACGCCGTTCATGTCGATCTCGGTGGCGCATTCCGGCTTCAATGCCGGCGTCACCGTGGCAGAGATCGACCTCAGCTTTCTCTCCGATTTCCTGTCCGACGCGCAGGTCGGCAAGGCCGCCTTTGCCTATGTCGTCGATCCCCGCGGCCGCGTGCTGGCGACGTCGTCGAAGGGGCCCGATGTCGGCAAGGATTTGTCGAAGCTGCCGCAGGTGGCGGCCGCGATCGCGCCTGGCCATGAGGGCGACAGTTCGGGCACCGACTTCAACGGCCATGCGGTGATGAGCGCGGCGAGCACGGTGCCGAAACTCGGCTGGAGCGTGCTGTTCGAGCAGCCGACCACGCAGGCCCTGACGCCGATACGCGACCAGCTGGTGCGCATCGCGCTCTTGATCGGCATGGGCCTCATGGTCGCGATCCTTGCCGGCACGCTGCTCGCCCGCCGCATGATCATTCCGATCACGGCGCTGCGCGACGGCGCCTACAGGCTCGGCGAGGGCGATTTCAATCACCGCATCGAAGTGCGCACCTCGGACGAGCTGGAAGATCTTGCCGGTCAGTTCAACCGCATGGCCGGCCAGATCCAGGAGACCTATTCGGACCTGGAGACCAAGGTCGAGGAGCGCACGCGCGATCTGGCGCAGTCGATCAACGAGCTGAAGGTGCTGGAGGAGGTCGGCCGCGCCGTCGCCTCCTCGCTCGATCTCAACGCCGTGCTGCCGACGATCGCCGCGCGCGCGATCGAGATCACCCATGCCGATGCGGTGCTGATCTACGGCTTCGATGCCGAGACGCGGCGCTTCAACCTGGTCGAGGCCAACGGTATCGACAAATCCGCCGACGGCGCCCATGTCACCATCGACGAAGGCCAGAACATCCTGAGCGATGCCGCCGAAAGCGGCGAGCCGATCGCGATCGCCGAGCTTGGCGCCGCCGCCGAGCAGCCGCTGCGCGAGGTCGCCATCGCGGCCGGCTTCCACTCGGTGCTGGTGGTGCCGCTGGTCGACCAGCAGGGCACGCTCGGCTCGCTGGTGGTGCTGCGCCGCGCGAACGGCGAGTTCGCCGCCAGCATCATCGGCCTGATGCGCACCTTCGCCAACCAGGCCGTGCTGGCGATGCGCAATGCGCGGCTGTTCACCGAGGTCGACCACAAGAGCCACGCCCTGGAGACGGCCAACGAGACCGTGCGCGCCCAGGCCGATAAGCTGCGCGAGCAGACCGAGCAATTGAAGAACTGGAACAAGTCGCTCGAGGAGCGCGTCAAGACCCAGCTCGGCGAGATCGAGCGCATCCGCAAGCTCGAGCGTTTCCTGGCGCCGCAGGTGGCGCAGCTGATCGCCTCCTCCGACAGCCCGGAAGGACTGCTCACCAGCCAGCGCCGCGAAGTGACCGTGGTGTTCTGCGATCTGCGCGGCTTCACCGCGTTCACGGAAGCGACCGAGCCGGAAGAGGCGATGAACGTACTGCGCGAATATCACGCCGCGCTCGGCAAGCTGATCTTCAAATATGAAGGCACGCTCGACAAATATGCCGGCGACGGCGTGATGATCCTGTTCAACGCGCCGATCCAGTTCGAGGACCACACCAAGCGCGCCGTGAAGATGGCGGTGGAGATGCGCGACACCATCGGCCCGCTGACCGAGCGCTGGCGCAACCGCGGGCACAGCCTCGGCTTCGGCATCGGCATCGCGGTCGGCTATGCCACGCTCGGCCAGGTCGGCTTCGAGCAGCGGCTGGAATATGCCGCGATCGGCAGCGTCACCAACCTCGCCTCGCGCCTCTGCGGCGAAGCCAAGCCCAACCAGATCGTGGTAAGCCGCCGCGTCTACGGCATCGTCGAGCCCTGGGTCGAAGCGCGCGCCCTCGACGATCTCCAGCTCAAAGGCTTCAATCACCCCGTGCTGGCGATGGAGATCTTGAACTGGCGCGAGGAAGTCGAGAACGTGGTGGACGCCTCGGCGGTGCGGCGAAGGGGGTAAAGCTGGCGTTGGCGCTGGTGTAGCCCGGATGGAGCGAAGCGAAATCCGGGGTCGTGCCACAAGCGACGGCAGTCCCGGATTGCGCTTCGCTCCATCCGGGCTACAGGCCATTGTATCGCTCACCGACAGCATTTCACGATCGATCCCGCGGCACATTGCGCCCGGGTTTTGCTTGGTCTAGCCACCCTTCGAAATGGAAGGGCGCAGGGAAGACCGGGCACCGGCTGGCACCCGCAAGACCCCTGTGCAAGAGTGCGTGGTATTCGCTCACAGGGGAGAAACAGGTGCGGCCGAATGCCCGGCCTTCCCTGCGCAGTGGTTGAAACGGCTTATGTCGCGCTCTCGCCGGTGAGTCGATCCCTTTGCCACCGTTGTCTTGCAGCTTTCAAGGGATGCGCAGGTCCGGTCGGACCAGCGCACCGCTGCAAGACTTGACGCCGGATATTCGGGCGTCACGACCACACGATTTTGCCGTACGCGAGGCAAGCACCGTCGTACACGCGCCCGCTGATCGCTCACGGGGATACCCCGCCCTGCGACCGCATTTGGCGCCAACGCCACCCGCGTCCACCGCCCCTCACCCCACGAACCCTGACGATCGCGATCCGTCCCTTACCATGGGATGAGTTGGGAGGAGCATAGGGTGTTTCGTTTTTCTAGTAAAGCGAATTTTGGATTATTCGAATGACAAATTCGGATACCGAGCAAACAACCCCATGCACAGTAGACGGGGGTTGTCGGATCAATGGGTTATGAGAGACTGGGAACACCACCCAACACGCCGTACTCGGGCCCGCCTGCAAAGCTTTACAGCAAACCCGGTGACTTGCGGCGTCGATCCGCTCGATGTCAGGCGCGGGGGACAGTGGACTCCCCGGGGTCGTCCCGGCGAACGCCGGGACCCACCGCGTGATCTATCGGTTGCGTGAGGTCGACGTACCGAATACCTCATCTTCGCCAAACTTCTCCCTGTGCTTATGGGTCCCGGCGTTCGCCGGGACGACAGCGGAGCGTGAGGCGACGGCGGTGCCGACAATCCCCTTCCCCCGAACCATATCCCTCCTCCCCGCGACTAACCCTCGCCTTAACGGCGAGCAATTCCAATGGAGACCACCTGTGGCGCTTGCCTTGCCTTCGCGTGCTTATGATCTGCAGATGCTGGACCGTCCCGCCGATCGCGCGCGTGACCACGGCTGGGTCTTTGGCCTGCCGCCGGGCATCAGCAGCGAGCAATGGCCGCTCGATCCCGTCACCGGTTATCCGCTGATGCACGGCTTCACGCTACTGCTGCCGGCGGATTATCGCGTCCATGGCGAGGACATCGTCGCAGTGTCGTTCTTTGCCACCGCGCCCGATCACAATGACGGCGGCGCGCCCGACGATCCTGAAATCCGCGAGGCGGTGCAGGAGCTGCCGGCGCATCCCCGGCTGTCGCGGATGACCGACATCCTCGACTACGAATATGCTGCGCTGCTGCTGACGAGGGCGGAATATGACGGCCCGTTCGCGACACCGCCCGCGCCGCTTGCGCTGGCGACGGCCGACCGGCCGCGCTGGCTCGATGTCGGCGGCGCCAGCGCCTTCTTCGAGACCGCCGCGCCGTTCGCGCAGAAGATGTTCGCCGGCCCGCCGCGTGCCGAACTGGCCGCGAACCTCGCGATCGCCTTGACGCCGCGCGCTGATGATCCCAACGCCGGCAAGGCCCCGCAGGACCCGCACATTCCGCGCGACCCGCCGACCGGCTATCAGTCCTATTATTACTTTGAGGGCGGCGTCCCGACCGCCGACAATTACCGCCTGCACGATTGGTGCAAGGACCACGCCCGCAACCATCTCGGCGGCACCATGCGGCCGTGCCAGGCGGTGCCGGAGATGAGCCCGTTCTACATTGAGTTCGAGGAATATTTCGGCGGCTACAATTTCGGCAGTGGCAACGCGCAGCTCGACTTCAAAGACATGAAGTTCGACTGGGCGTGCGACTGATCACGCCCCCCGCTTCGGCCCGATCGCCTCGAAGCCGGCCTTCTGCTCGTCGCTCAAGTCGGCCTCGAAATCGTCGAGCGCATCGGTGACGCCGTTCACGGCTTGCAGCATCGTCTCCAGCCGCGCCTTTGCGGCGGTGAGGCGCGCCTGCGGAGTCGCAGCGGCTTCCGCCGGGCAGGCGCTCAGCGTCTGCATCGTGCGCAGCGTGGTGTCCTGCAGCACCTCGAAGCGGGCGCGGGCGGTCTCGTCGAGGCGGAGCGTGGTGGCAATGTCGCCTGCGGGCCATTGCTGCTGCACGAGCTGCTCGTACTGCCGCTGCAGCTTCTCGTCATAGCGCGGATCGCTGTCGGGGTCGCAGGCGTTTGAGGCCTGCGCATCCTTGCTCGTATCCTTGCTCGTATCTTTGCGCTGCATGGCCGCGAGCGCGGCACGGCGCTCATTGCCGAGAGCGTTGAGCCGGGCCTTCTGATCGTCATCGAGGAGGCCAGTGAACTTCGCCAGCGGCGGCGCGATCGCATCAGTTGCCTTGATCATGGCCTCGAGCCGCTCGCGCATCAGGCCGAGGCGCTCCGCCGCGGTCGCGGGCACTTGCGATGGGCAGGCGGCACGGATGCTGTCGCGGGCTTCGCTCCAGGCATTTACGAGCTCGTCGAGCGCGGTGCGTTGCAATTCGTTGGGCTGCACGGTGGCGGCGATGCGATCCACCGGAAAGCCGGGGGGATCGCTGGCATCGCAAACGTTCTGCGCCGACGGAATTCGGCGCGCGCGTTTGCCCTGCGGCGCGGTGTAGGCGGCCAGCTCGGCGGCCGCGTAGGGCGCAAAGATCGCAGCGTAGATGTCGCCATAGCCGTAGAGCGAGAGGCTGGTCGCATCGCCGAAGATCACGGCATTGGTGAGATCGTCATGCGCGAACGGCCAGAACACCGGGCCGACCCAGCCGTAGCTGCCATCGGGATGACGCCACCAGCCTTGCGGGCGGCGGCCGCCTTGCCAGCCTGAAAGCGCGGCCTGCGCCGTGAGCGCCGCGCGCAGGACGTAAGGGTTGGCTGGCTGGCCGCGCTCGGCACCGCGCGGATCTTGCGATCTCAAGGCAGCGGAGCGGTAGCGGCCGCCCCGCACTGCCATACGGGAATGGCGCAGCCGCGACATGCCAATCATGTGGCCGACGGCGAAACGGGCGACACCGAACGGGCCGCCACGCAATCCGAACTGCGCTTCAGCCTTACCGGGCAGCAGCAGGGCCGCAATCATGATGGTGGCGCCCGCCAGCGCCAGTCCCACGCGTCCTGACACGACCGCTGACCTGACCAATTCGGCCTCCTCCAGCCAAGCGCGCACTGCGTCGCATCGAGATGACGCGCCGGGGAACCAAATGTTCCTTGGGGATACAGGGCAAAGCGTCGCGGTTGATCTCTCAGGCTGGGCAATTGCCTGTGGTGCAGGATCGGCGCTCGGCTTCCTCTCCCGCAAGCGGGAGAGGAAGAGCAAGACCGCCCCTCACTCCGCCTTTTGCGGCATCACAAACGTCTGGCCGGGATAGATCAGATTGGGATTGTGGATCTTGTCGCGGTTGGCCTTGAAGATCACGGCGTAGCGGGCGCCGTCGCCATAGGCGAGCCGGCTGAGTGCCCACAGGCTGTCGCCGCGGGAGATCACCCGGCTGCCTGTCTCTGCCGGCGCAACGCTGAGGGCGTCCGCCGGCGAGGCAGATGCAACGGTCGTCGCCGCTGGCGCCCTCGCCATGACCCGAGGCTTCGGCGCGCCGCCCAGCCTCGGCCGGACCGCGGACCTTTCGGCTGTTGAGGCCAGATGCGGCGAGGCCGACGGCAGGGATGCCACGACATCCGATTTGTCGTCCGGCTTCTCGGCCTGCTTCGAATCTTGCCGCACGTCTTGCTTCGCGACCGGTGCCGGACGCGCGGGCGGCGGCGCCGCGGCGGCGATGGTCACCGGCATGGTCCGGCTGGACTGCGTGACCGTGCCATCCGGCGCTCTGGCGCGGAGCGTCAATTCATAGGAACCGGCGGGAAGCTGCGGCGGGGTCATCACGAACTGGCCCGAGGCGTCGGCAGTCACCGTATCGAGCGGCTTGCCGTCGCGCAGCAGCTCGACCGTTGCCCCCGGCGCGGCCTGGCCCGCGATCACCGCGGCCTCGCCGTGATCGTCGACGCGGGCGACGTCGAAACGGGGGCCGGTGTCGGCGACCGCCGGCGACGGCTTGACCGGTGCAAGATCGGCGAGCGCGGCCGTGACCTGCTTCTGGGTCTCGGCCAGCGCCCCCGCCTTCGGCTCGGGGGCTGGTGCGGGCGCAGGCGGCGTGGCGGCGGCAAGCTTTGGCTGTTCCGGTTTGGGTTCTTCCGGTTTCGGGGCCGGCTTGAGTTCGGCCTTGGCCTCGACCTTGGGTTCGACCTTGGGTTCGACCTTGGCCTCGGGCGTGGCTGCGACGACGGTCTTGGTCCCGTTCGGCAGCAGGCGGCGCAGCTCGGTCGGGCCGATCACCAGCACGGTGCCGACCAGGGCGAGCAGGCAAAGAGCAATGAAGGCCTTGGATGCGGTCATCATCGGAAAAGAACCTTAGATGGCAAATCAGCCGAGGGGGCAAGGTGCGCCGAATTGGCTGCGGCAGCAAGACGGTCGATGGGATGAGACCGCCGTCCCGGCACTCAGGGATGAACCGGCGCCACCCCGCCGGCGTCAAATCTCGCGAGACCGCATCGCGGCATTTTTTGAGGAATTTTCCCGTGACCACATTTTGCCGTTCCGCCCCAAATCTGGCGCTCGGTCTAGCCCTCGGGCTGGCGCTTGCCCTGACGCTCACCGCTTCCCCAGCGCTCGCAGCCTCCGGCCCGCCGCCGGGCTTCGTCCTCACCGACAATGCCGACCTCGCCTTCACCTCGCCTGACGGTGCCACCAGGCTCGAGCAATACATGAAGGACAGTGAGGACCTGTTCGGCGTCAAATGGCAGGTCTGGGCGCGACGCGGCGACCAGATGACGGAGCTGAAGCCGGAGCAGGGCTACGGCGCTGGCTTCCGCTTCACCAGCGACTCGCAATGGCTGGTGCGGATGCAGAAGACCGGCTCAGGCTCGCAGGATCTGTTTCTCTATCATGTCGAGAACGGCGCCTTCGTCAGCGCGACGAAGCAATCACTCAGCGATCTCGCATGGGCCTATTTCCACAGCCGTCCCGACACGAAGAAGATGAAGCTCGACTATCATATCTCGGCCAATCTGATGAAGGGCACCGAAACTGCCTATCGCTGGCTCGGCGTCGACTGGCCCAACAACCGCTACCTGCTGATCTCGCTGTCGGGCGAAATGGACAAGCATCCGAAGAACGTCGCCGTGAAAGGGCTCGCGGACTGGAAATGCCGCTATAACCTCAAGACCGGACAGTTCGATGTCCCCAAGATGTTCGCCAAGGGCAACGCGGAAGCGCTGAACTGGGAGATCAAGCGGTGAATGGTGGTCTCGTAGGGTGGGCAAAGCGTAGCGTGCCCACCGATCACGTTGGATGATGCGGATAGGGGTCGTGGGCACGGCGCGAAGAGCGCGCCTTTGCCCACCCTACGGGAGCTTCCGCGATCGATGGAACCAACCCACTGATTCCGTTCCGATTCATAGTTCCCTAACCTTCGCTGGTAACGGGGTCTTGTCGGTTTTACTGCATCTTGCATCCCACGGGAGGGCTGCATGGGCACATCGATCCGATGGACCGCGCGCATGCGCGCGCTGCTCCGTCGCTGGCGGGGAGCGCCACTGACATGGCTGATCGTCGGCGGCTTCGTGCTGATGGCCGCGACCGCAATCGGCACCGCGCTCACCGTCGACCGCTTCCGGCAGAATGCGATCGAGAGCGGCCGCGACAGCCTTGAAAACACCGTGCGCCTGCTGGCCCGGCATTTCGACCGCGAGTTCGAGGATTTCGCGGTGCTGCAGAAGAGCATCATCACCGAGCTCGAGAGCCGCGGCATCGAATCCGCCGACGTCTTCCGCAGCGAGATGGGCACGCTCGCCATGCACGAGGTGCTGCGTGCGAAAGCCAGCGGCTGGACCGACGTTGCCGGCGCCAATGTGTTCGATGCCAGGGGCATGCTGATCAACTCGTCGCGGCGCTGGCCGGTCGCCGACGTCTCGGTCGCGGACCGCGGCTACTTCAACCGCCTCAAGAACGATCCGACCGCGCAGGAGGACGTGGAGGTTGTGCACGGCCGGATCGGCAACGGACCGGCGATCGTGTTCGCGCGGCGCGTGTCCGGCCCGCATGGCGAATTCCTCGGGGTGGTCTCGCGCGCGATCGCGCCCGAGCAGCTCGAATCGTTCTTCGCCTCGACCGGACTCGGCGAGGAATCCTCGATCGCGATGCACCACCAGAACGGCCAATTGCTGGCGCGCGTTCCGCGTGTCGATGCGATGATCGGGCAGAACTTTCGCAAGGGCACGCCGGAGCAGATGGCGGTGTTCGACCGCACCTTCGTCTCGATGCAGATCGCCAGCCCGATCGACGGCAAGGACCGCATCGTCGCCTCGCGCCTGCTCGCCGGCGAGCCGCTCGTCGTGGTCGCGACCAAGTCGCTGGATGCGACGCTTGCGACCTGGCGCACGCAAACGAAATTCTTCGTCACCATCGCCGTGCTGTCGATCAGCCTCCTGGTGCTCACGCTGTTCCTGATCTTCCGCCAGGTGACGCACCGGCTCTCGCTGGAGAAACAGCGGCTCGACACCGCGATGAACACGATGACGCAAGGGCTCCTGATGTTCGATCAGGACGAGCGGCTGATTGTCTGCAACCGGCGCTACATCGAGATGTACGGCTTGTCCCCCGAGGTGGTGAAGCCCGGTGCCACTTTCCGTGACGTGATCCGGCACCGCCACGACACCGGCTCGTTCCACGGCGACGTCGAGACCTATTGCGACGACATTCTGAGCCATATCGGGCGCACCCAGAGCGCCATCGTGGAGACCGCGGATGGCCGCCTGGTCGAGATCAAGAACCAGCCCGGCGCCGCCGGCGGCTGGCTCGCGACCCACGACGACGTCACCGCCCGCATCCGCGCCGACGAACGCATCGCCCATATGGCGCATTACGACGCGCTGACCGACCTCCCCAACCGCGTGCTGCTGCGCGGTCATCTGGAGCGGCGCGTCGCCGAGCTCAGCCAGAACAAGCCGTTCGCCATCCTCTATATCGACGTCGACGAGTTCAAGGGCGTCAACGATTCGCTGGGACACGAGGTCGGCGACGAGTTGCTGCGGCAGGTGGCGAACCGGCTGCGCGCCTGCGTTTCCGGCAACGACCTCGTCGCGCGGCTCGGCGGCGACGAGTTTGCCATCGTCAAGGCCGGTACTCGCGATCCGGCCGAGCTGTCGGCGCTGGCGGAAGATATCCTCAAGGCGTTGCGCGCGCCGGTGGACTGCAAGGGCCAGGACATCCCGACCGATGCCAGCATCGGCATCGCGATCGCGCCCGACCACGGCGACAATCTCGACGACCTGCTCAAGCGCGCCGATCTTGCGATGTACGCGGCGAAGTCGGAGGGACGCCGCACCTACCGCATCTTCACGCCGGAATACGACGCCAAGGCGAGGCTGCGCCGGCAGCTCGAGCTCGATCTGCGTCAGGCGCTGGCTCGCGGCGAGTTCGAGGTGCACTACCAGCCGCTGGTCGATCTCGCGGCCAATGTCGTGACCGGCTGCGAAGCGCTGCTGCGCTGGCGTCATCCCGAGCGCGGCATGGTCTCGCCCGCGGACTTCATTCCGGTGGCGGAAGATACCGGGCTGATCGGCGAGATCGGCGAGTGGGTGCTGAAGCAGGCCTGCCGTGAGGCCGCCTCCTGGCCCGGCCAGATTCACATCGCCGTCAACGTCTCGCCGGTGCAGTTCCGCACGCGGACGCTGGCGCTGAAGGTCGCGGCCGCGCTCGCAGAGTCCGGACTTGCGCCCGGACGGCTCGAGCTCGAGATCACCGAGACCGTGCTGATCCGCGACGACGAGGAGGCGCTGACGATCCTGCAGCAGCTGCGCGAGCTCGGCGTGCGTATCGCGCTCGACGATTTCGGCACCGGCTATTCGTCGCTGAGCTATCTGCACCGCTTCCCGTTCGACAAGATCAAGATCGACCGCAGCTTCATCAGCGACATCGGTCAGTCCGAAGATTCCTCGCCGATCGTGCAGGCCGTGGTGCACATGGCCGCCGCGCGCCACATGGCGACGACCGCCGAAGGCGTCGAGACCGAAGCCCAGCGCGAGGTGCTGCGCCAGCTCGGCTGCAGCCAGATGCAGGGCTGGCTGTTCAGCCCGGCCGTGCCGGCGGCGAAATTGAAGCAGCTGCTGGCGACGCAGGCGGTTGCGGCTTAGCGGCGCCACGTCTGGCTTTAAGGCCAAATCCGGACTTGATGAGCCGCACCCCTGCTCAACAAACTCTTGGTTGCTGGTTTGCCTCGCTCGTTACCGTGAGGAAGTGCTTGATCGGCTCTAAGGCGTCAATGGCTGGAATACTCTCGCAGGCCTGGGCGCTTGAACACCAGGGATACGGCAAGGCCGCGAGCCATTGCATGATCGGCTTCGACATCTCGGCTGGAAGTACACTCATGACTTCGATTTCGATCGCGAGCTTCTCGACGCGGCCGTCATGGCCGGAGCCGAAGCGCCAGTCATAGCGTCCGCAGCCGACGCGAACCGCACCACCTTGCCTTGCCGACATCCCGACGAGCCAATCGCAACGGAAACGCGGTAGCTGCTGTGAGGTCGGACGGGAGAGACAAAAAGTCCGGACGTTCTGGTATTGATCGCCGAAGCTCGTCACCAGTACTTCGGTAACTTGCTCCAGCCCTTTTGCGGAGCTTGGGAATGAGATGGCGTCGGTCTTTACGACCATCTCCAATTCGCAGTCTGAGGCAAAGGCGTCCCTCATCATCTGCGGTCGATTGCCATCCTTTGCAAAGACGTACGTGCTGATCGCGTCGGCGGCGCTGATGGGTGCGGATGGGCTCATTCAATTTCCCCCTGGCACATCCAAGCCGGACCAAAGCCGGCGCCCGGCGATTGAAGCTGAACAAGCCAATCGAGACAAGGCTTCAAGGCGTCCGCAAAGGGTCACAGGCGGTCATCGCCGACGACTCCTGGCGCGGGCTCAGAGCTTCTGTTTTGCCGCGGTGATCTCGACGAACTCCGCGTCGGGGTGGCTGACGATGGTGGCGACCATGATGCCGCTGATGATCAGCGACCAGGCGGTGTTCCAATAAATCCAAAACACGAGCCAGCCTCCGTTTTGATCTGTCACGCCCGCGGGACCGGGGTAACGGCACAGCGATGCCGCCGTTCCCGACGCGCGGCGCGGCACGGCCGCGCGGCGAGGCGCTATTTTGATTTGGTCGGCGGCGAGGCGTGATCGGTTTGGCCGGTGTGGCGCTTTGCCACGACGTCCTCATCGTGTTCGCCTTGGTGTGGGCGCGGCGGCGACTTGGGCTGGCCGGCTTGACCGCCATGCTTGCCGCCCATGTCGGGCTTACCTTCGAGATCGTTTTCACGGGGCATGCCGGTTCAATGCGCTCGCGCGGCATTGGTTCGCCTTGCGCCCGCCGTTTTCGCCTGTGAACGAGTTCATAGGATTGCCGCGGTTTGCAGTGCACGATTCCGGGTGCCCCGCGACTTCATGACAGCGACGGATTCGACCAGATGCGGAAACGGCTCATCGCCTGGACCATCCTGACGTCCGCTCTGGTTGCGGTCGCGGTCTGGGCCGTGCTCGGACCACCCGCGCATCCGTCCAGCCCGCATCTGCCCTCCCGGACCGCGGCGATGCGGTAGTCCCTCCCCCGCGACCGATACAATTTCGGCATCGATCAATCCCAACTGGAATTTGGTGCGGCGGCGCGCCGCCCGCTATCCTCGCCGGCAAAACGACAAGGCCGCGACCGGCCCTCAGGAGGAGCCCATGTTGAGACCGACCCGACGCATCGCATCCAAAGCACCACGCGCTGCAATCGCCACCACCCTGTTCGCAGCCCTCACTCTCATTTCTGGAGTCCACGCCGGCATGGCCGAGACCTTCGCCTATGTCGGCAACGCCGACAGCAACGACATCAGCGTGTTCAAGATGACCGAGAGCGGCGAGATGATTCCGGTGCAGACGGCCGCCTTCAAGGGCGTCGACAAGCCCGGCTCGTCGACGCCGCTCGCGATCACGCCCGACCACCGCGTGCTGATCGCCGGTGTCCGCTCGCAGCCGTACCTCGCGGTCAGCTTTGCGATCGATCCCAAGACAGGCCAGCTCAGCCCTATCGGCAACGGACCGCTCGCCGACAGCATGGCCAATATCGCGATCGACCGCAGCGGCAAGTTCCTGTTCAGCGCCTCCTATGGCGGCAACAAGGTCGCGCTGAATCCGCTTTCCGCCAACGGTGTCGCCGGCGAGCCGAAACAGGTGATCCCGACCGGGCTGAACGCGCACGCCTTCCTGCCCTCGCCCGACAATCGCTTCGCGTTCGCGACCAATCTCGGCTCCGATCAGATGCTGGCCTTCGCGTTCGATGCCACGGCCGGTACGCTGACGCCGAGCGATCCGCCAGCCCACAAGGTGCCGGAGAAATCGGGCCCGCGGCACTTCGTATTCCATCCCAATGGCAAGTTCGTCTATCTGATCCACGAGTTGAACGGCGACGTCGCCGCGTTCACCTACGAGGCCAGGAGCGGCGCCTGGGACGAGATCCAGCGCACCACCGCACTGCCGGAGGGCTTTAACGGAAAAGAGTCTGATAAGAAGCCTTGGGCCGCCGACATCCACATCACTCCGGACGGCCGCTTCCTCTACGCCTCCGAACGCACCACCAACACGCTCACCGCCTACAAGGTCGATGCGGCCAGCGGCAAGCTGACCACGATCGGCAGCGTGCCGACCGAGAAGCAGCCGCGCGGCTTCCACATCGATCCGACGGGGCGCTACCTCGCCGCGGTCGGCGAGCTCTCCGACAGCATGACGGTCTATGCGATCGACCAGGGCAGCGGCGCGCTGGCCAAGCTGAAATCCTACCCCACCGGCAAGAAGCCGAACTGGGTGGAGTTCCTGAACCTGCCGTGAGGGGCGCCGCCGCCGACCTACGTAATCATCCGTAATTTCGGAAAGCGCGCCTTGTCGTCATATCATCGGTCATGGACCGTCAGATCGTCTTCAAATGCCCGCAGACCGGCATGAACGTGCAGCATCGGCTCGGCGACGAGCCGGCCGACCGCACGCATGTGTCGGTGTCCTGTCCGGCCTGCACGCGCCTGCATTTGATCGACCGGGCCAACGGCAAGCTGCTGGGTGAGCGCCGCGGCTGACGGGCCGTTTACGCCCGCGCCGCGACCTGTGCCGTTGACCGATGAGAGGACCGTGATCGACGGCACTTTGGAGTAGTGCCGACCCGCGGCGCGCCGCCCGGGAAATGCGAACCTGTTCTCCAATCCCGCGACTAATCAAAGACTTGCTGCGTCGGCCCGCGGTGGCGCGGCCTTCTTTTTGGGACAACGCTGCCGTAGTCCGCAGCCCTGCCATCTGCTATCGATTGGAGGCATAGAACCCGTGGAATTTCCGATGCATCATTTGCCCCGTGCCGTTACTCGAAGCCTGTGTCCCGCAGCCGTCGCCGGCATGCTCATCCTCGGTCCCTATCCGGCCCGAGCCGCCGATGACGACGCGCCCAAGGGGCCGGCGGTCACGGTGCTGAAAGTCGCAAAGTCCTGCTTCTCCGACATCGTCGAGGCCACCGGCACGATCATCGCGCGGGAGGAAACGTCGGTGCGGCCCGAGCGGCCGGGCCTCAAGGTCACCGACGTGCTGGCGGAAGCCGGCGACACCACCACCGCCGGCCAGGTGCTGGCACGGCTGGCGCTCCCCGAGGGCGGCACGCTGCAGGTCACCGCGCCGGTGGCGGGCGTGATCGCGACGTCGACCGCCCAGATCGGCAATTTGGCCTCGGCCAAGGGCGAGGCGCTGTTCACGATCGTGGCGCGCAGCGAATACGATCTCGTCGGTCTGGTGGCGACCACCGATATGCGCAAGCTCGCGGTCAATCAGCCGGCGACCGTGCGGATCGCGGGCGCCGGCGACATCGACGGCAAGGTGCGCCGCATCGGCCCGACCGTGGAGCCGAACATCCAGCAAGGCATGGTCTATATCGGCATCTCCTCGCAGAAGCGGCTGCTGCTGAAGGCGAGCGGACGCGCGCTGATCAAGACCGGGCAGAGCTGCAACGTCGCGGTGCCGCTGACCGCCGTGCAATATTCATCCGCCGGCACCGTGGTGCAGGTGATCCGCCGCAACCGGGTCGAGACCAAGCGGGTCGAGGTCGGATTGATGTCGGGCGGCAATATCGAGGTCCGCGACGGCCTCAACGACGGCGATGTCGTCGTCGCCCGCGCCGGTGCGCTGCTGCGCGAAGGCGATCCGGTACGCCCGGTGATGGCCGCGGAAGCAGCGAAGTAGCAGGCGATCTCGTAGGGTGGGCAAAGCGAAGCGTGCCCACGCCTTCTATCGAAATGACGGAGAAAAATGGTGGGCACGGCGCTTTGCGCCTTTGCCCACCCTACGAGAGCTCGCGCGCTCTCAAAAAAACTAGCCGCCGGCTTCGCCGAAATGGACGTCTTCGAGCAGCGAGGAGGACACGGTCGGGACCTGATCGCCTTCGCTGGCGCGGGAGATGGCGACGCGGGTCTTGTTGAAGACGCTTTCGGCGCTGCCCTTTGCACTGAGGTTGTTCAGGAACTCGCTGACCAGCACGCTGTGCTCGCCCTTGCCGTCATCGACGACCTTGCCGGGCGAAGCCGAGGACAGGATCAGCGCATTGTCGGACGCGTTGATCGGCGCGAGGCCGTGGCTGTAGGAGCGGAAGCGACGCTCGTAAGGGTTACGGCGAGAGGCATCGACGACGACGAGCTTGGCCTTGGCGCCCTGCTCCTTCATCATGTCGATCACGCCGTCGATCGAGACGCCCTGGCGGCGGACGTCGCTTTCCTTCCAGATCACGGCATCGACCGGCAGCATGTAGCTCTCGCGTCCCGCCTGCACGCCGTAGCCGCCGAAGAACAGCATGACGACGGTGTCGCGCTTGATCCGGGACTTCAGGCGATTGACGGCGCGGACCATGTCGTCCTTGGTCGCGTCTTCCACCATGTCGACGTCAAAACCGTTCTTGCGCAGGGACGAGGACAGCGCGCGGGCGTCGTTGATCGACTGCGTCAGCGGCGCGCTGGCGTCGGGATAGTGTCCATTGCCGATGACGAGGGCGAGGCGCGAGGTCTGGGCGATCGAGCCCGTGATCTGGTCGGTCGAGACGGCCTTGGCGGCGTCGATCGCGCGCATGTTGAGAGCAGCATGGGCGCCGATCACGAGCGACACCGTGCCGATGAGGGCCGCGGCCAACGCGATCGTGCGTCGGGAAATGTCGAGCTGCCTAACATTCATCTCGCTTCATTCCTGTCAGTGCCAAAGACCAGCCAAGCGCGCGCACACTGTTTGAGTAGCGCGATAGCGTCTTTAGGTTTGAGGGATTGGCCGGGGATGTGCCCCCGAATTGCGCGCAATTTGCGGCGCCGCACCAAACAAACCCTTAACCGGATATCGCCTCCCCGGCAATAGATTGCCCAAAAATTGAGCTAAGCGACTGAAGATGTTCGTTAATTCTCCAAGCTAGATTTGTGCGTTTTTGCCCCCTGGCACCCCATTTCGAGCCTGGATCATGCAGCCTTCGTGCCGGCTTTTTCCGTGACCTCCATCACATTTGTATTTCCTGCGAATCCGGGTAGCCTTTTCAACGACTTGGCAAGGGGGCGGCGCGCAGATGGGAGCGTGCCGGCCCCCGACCAAGGCCCCGCGACCAGGTATTTCATGAGCCTTCATTATTTTGCCGGCGCCGCCTGCCGGGCGCTGACCGCCCGGAAGGACGGCCCCTCGCTTTACGACGTGTGCGACCCCGTATTGTCTGTCACGGCCAGCGGCGATCCGCATCTGGCCAAATTCTACAAGACCGCGCTCGGCAATCCCGCGTTGCGGGTGCTGCTGCGGCGGGCTGGACTGCCCGAGCTGCGTGACGAGGCCAGGCTGACGGCGCTGCGCCAAGCGCTGGTTCGCGCCCGCGACGAGGCCGAGCCCGATTGGGCGGCGGTCGGCCAGCCGGTCGCCGATCTCGTCGACAGCATCGCGCTCGACCACCCCAAGCCGCCGCCGGCCATGTTCACCGGCTCCGCGCCGCCAGAGGCGCAGATCGACGGCGTGATCCGTGACTGCGCGCAGCATCTGCTCGGCTCCTACCGCAAGAACGGTTTCCTGCCGACCTACGCCGCCTTCAACCTGATCGGCGATCCTGATTTCCGCGGCCGCGAGCTGATCATGGCGCTCACGGGCCTCAACGCGCGCGGCTACAAGAATTCCTCGCTGCTGTTCAACCTCGCCCGCGTCTTCATCGCGCGCTCGCCAGCCCGGGCCGTCGTCAATCCGCCCTGGCGAGGGGTCGCCGAGCCGATGTGGGAACCGGTGCAGATCCGCCACCGCTCGGCCTATTACGATGCGTTCTTCATCGAGGCGCTGCTCAGCTATGGCGAGACCGGACTCGCCTCCCAGGCCGACAAGATTGCGGCCGAACGCGCCATCGCCGACATGGTGAATTTTTGCGTCAACATCAGCCGCGAGGAGGTCGAGGGCATCGACGGCGCGCGCTTCAACGTCGTCACCGCGCTGGCGCCTCCGCCGCATCCGCGCTTTTCCCGTTACTTCGCGCAGATCAAGCAGGATCTCGGCTTCGGCGTCTACGTGCCGGATTGCGACACCACGGCGTGCTCGATCTCGGCCGCGACGCAGGCCGGCTGCCTTGATGAGATCATCGACCAGCCGCTGCTGGATTTCTACGCCGGCTACCAGGTGCGCGCCGGCGTCAACGAACCGCGCGTGACCGTGCCGCTCAACGACAATATCGACTATGAGGGCGGCGTCGCGACCTGGATCGACAACCTCAAGGGCGAGCGTCCCTATGGCAACGATCTCGATCCGACGCTCAATCTCGACATTCTCGAGGTGAGCTTTCGCAACCTGGCGCGCTGGAAAGTCCTGGAGACGCCGTCGCGGCTCGCCACGGTGCATCGCATCATCGGCTTCCAGAAGCGGCTGGCGGCGAGCGGCGCCTTCGCCAATCCGCGCTCGCACATTTACTATCTGCCCGAGCTCTACAGCGCCTATTTCGGCCGCTGCTATGCGGCGTTCCTGGCACTGCCGCTTGCCGCGCAGGCCGCAATCGATCCCGCCGGTGATTTCGACTTCATCCGCCATCGCGTGCTGTCCTACGTCAAGGGCGAGCTGATGGCCGCGGAGATGAACGTGTTCGATGCGGCGCTGGCGCTGATCGCACTCGGCCATCTCGGCGCCGACCCGCGCGCCTTCGCGCCGGCGCTGAACGTGATCGTCGCCGGTCTCGGCGAAGGCGGCCGCCGCGGCCCGTTCCGCGCCTATGAGTGGAACAAGATGAAGACGCCGACGCGGATTTTAGTGGGCGGCCCGGAGGTGACGTCCGCGTTCGTGCTGATGGGGCTGGCGGTGGCGAAGCGGGCGATGACGGGGCGGTGAGGGTGAGTGCCTCAGACACGGTGCCGTAGGGTGGGCAAAGGCGCCCTTCGCGCCGTGCCCACGATCTCTCGCCACGAAAGACATCGTGGGCACGCTTTCGCTTTGCCCACCCTACGAGACCTTCCATGATGACGGGAAGTTGAAAGCCTATCTGTTAGGCATATGCTGGCCCGACGGCCAAAAGCCGACCACAATTGCGCGATCTATCGAGATTTTCATCACACGCGGACCGGCATGCTGCGAAAAATCCTGATTGCGCTGTCCTTGCTCGCCCTGCCCTCGCTGGCTGAGGCCACCGACATCACCGGCATGGCCAAGGTCCGCGCCGGCGATGCCGTCGTGATCGGCAACGCGCGGATCCGGCTCGGCGGCATCGACGCGCCTGCGGTCGACCAGCTCTGCCTGAACACCAAAAGCGAGCGCTGGACCTGCGGCGTCGCGGCGCGCGACGAGCTCGCCAAATATGCCGAGGGCAAGAGCTGGGTCTGCCACACCCGTTCAATCGACCGGCGCGGCCGCACCGTGGCGCGCTGCGAGGTCGGCGGCGAGGACATCCAGAAATGGCTGGTGCGCAGCGGCTGGGCGCTTGCCTACACCCGCATCTCCAAGGACTACGAGCCCGACGAGGCCGCTGCGCGCGAGGCAAAAGCCGGGATGTGGCAGGGCGCCTTCATCGCGCCCTGGGACTGGCGCGTCCGCAACAAGAAGACCGCCATCCTCGGCGCCACCAAGCCGCCCGACGGGGCGCATGCGGTGCTGCTCGCCTCGGCCTCGGGACCGGTGGCGCCTTCCCCGGACTGCACCATCAAGGGCAACGTCAACAGCGCCGGCGAGTGCATCTTTCACCAGCCGACCAGCCGCTGGTACACCCAGATCAAGATGAAGATCAGCAAGGGCACTCGCTGGTTCTGCTCGGTCGAGGAGGCGGAAGCCGCCGGCTGCCGCGAGACCAAGAGATGAGAGCCCCAGACCTGCGTTTTGCGTGCTTTTCTTGGGGGTTCACGGCGCGTAAAACGTGAATCAGCAAACCCACCAGTCCGTTCTCAAGCAACAAGGACCAACAGCAATGACCGTTCGCGCGGGCCGGGAATTTCTGGCCATCCCCGGGCCCACCACGATGCCCGACGAGGTGCTGCGGGCGATGCATCGTCCGGCGATCGACATCTACTCCAAGGAGATGCTCGACCTGACCGAGAGCCTGCTCAGTGACATCTCGAAACTGTTTGCGACCAAGGGCAAGTCCTACATCTACATCGCCAACGGCCACGGCGCCTGGGAAGCGGCGCTGAGCAACGTGCTGTCGCGCGGCGACAAGGTGCTGGTGCTGGAGAGCGGACGCTTCGCGATCGGCTGGGGCAATGCGGCAGCGCTGATGGGCGCCGAGGTCGAGGTGCTCAAGGGCGACTGGCGCCGCGCAGTGCGGCCGCACGAGGTCGAGGAGCGCCTGCGGCGCGACAAGGAGCACACCATCAAGGCCGTCGTCGTGGTCCAGGTCGACACGGCCTCGGGCGTGCAGAACGACATCGAGGCGATCGGCAAGGCGATCAAGGCGAGCGGCCATCCGGCGCTGTACATGGTCGACACTGTCGCCTCGCTCGGCTGCATGCCGTTCGAGATGGACAAATGGGGCATCGACGTTGCGATGTCCGGCTCGCAGAAGGGCCTGATGACGCCGCCCGGCCTCGGCTTCGTCGCCGCCAATGCGCGTGCGCTCGAGGTGCACAAGAAGGCCGACATGTCGACGCCCTATTGGAGCTGGAGCGAGCGCGAGGGCACCGAGAATTATCGTAAATACGCCGGCACCGCGCCGGTGCATCTCTTGTTCGCTTTGCGCAAGGCGATCGACATGCTGCACGAGGAAGGCCTGGAGAACGCCTTCCGCCGCCACAGCCTGCTCGGCGAAGCCGCACGCCGCGCGGTTGGCGCATGGTCGGAAGGCCAGGTGCTCGGCTTCAACGTGGCGGAGGCGAGCGAGCGCTCCAACACCGTGACCACGGTGACCATGAGCAACGGCCACGATCCCGCGGTGCTGCAACGCTATTGCAAGGACAAGTGCGGCGTCGTGCTCGGCACCGGCATCGGCGACCTCTCGGGCCAAGCCTTCCGCATCGCCCATATGGGCCACGTCAACGCGCCGATGCTGCTCGGCACGTTAGGGGTGATCGAGATTGGCCTGAACGCGCTGAAGATCCCGCACGGCAAGGGCGGACTGGAAGCGGCGGTCGCGTATCTCGGCGAAGAGGTGGCGGTGTAGGGCGCCAGCCACAAACGCCACTGTCGTCCCTGCGAACGCAGCGCTCCTTTCTTCCTTCTCCCCTTGTGGGAAAAGGTGGCGCGAAGCGCCGGATGAGGGGTTGTCTCCGCAAACTCAATTTCGAGATCGATTCGCGGAGAGATACCCCTCACCCGTCTCGCCGCTCCGCGGCGAGCCACCCTCTCCCACAGGGGGAGAGGGGAAGATCAGCGCGCGACACGATACGCCTCGACCTGCGCCTTCAGCTCATCCAGCGACGCCGTCGGCGTCTTCGGATCGACGCGATACTCCCCGCTCGCCAGCCACTGCAGCACCTTCGCATCGACGACCGGCGAGTGGTGGATGACGTCGCCGTAATTTTCGAGGTCGTGCGTCACCGCCTTGATCGCGCGGAAATCGTGCAGGCGCACATTGGGAAGCTGTGTCAGGCGCTGCGAAATGACTGCCGTCAGATCGGTGACGATCTTCAGCGTCTCGGGCGAGGCGTCGCGCATTGCAACGAATTGCAGGATCGAATAGGGCGGGAAGTAGATGTCGAAGGTCACGTCGGGGTGGCGCGTGATCAGGCCGATGGCATCGCGCTCGAAATGCCTGACCATGGCGTCATAGCCGTAGCCTTCGCCGAGAAAACGGCTGCGCACCGGGCTCGTGATGTAGGCGAAGGCGGCGAGCGTCCTCCTCGCATTGTACTCGCGAGCAATGTCGAAATCCCGCGGCAGCGCGTAGATGTCGTCGACATCGGCGAACGCGAACTTGACGGGAAGAAACGGCGCCGCGCGGGTCAGCGGCCCTTGCAACGGCGGGACCGACCGCAGCAGCGTGAACAGGGACTCTTTCGCCATCGCGGCGCTGAACAGATAGGACGCGATGCCCTTGGCCGTCCCGCGATAGAGATCGACGGACAGATAGGGATCGGCCTCGATGTCGGCCGCATCGACGAAGATGAAATCGTCCATCGCCCAGATCACGCGCCTTGCGCCGCCCGCGATCGCCTGCTCCAGCACGAAGGCCTGCTGGCGTGAGTTGGAGCCGGTCATCGCCAGCTTGAGCGAGCGAACGCCGAGCGCACGGTCGATGTCGCTCTGGCGGAAATGGATCGCGAGCGAGGTGCCCATGAAGGCGGTGTCGAACGACTGGCTGCGGATCAGACCGGCATTCTGCACGCGCGTGTCGTCGGAATAGAAGGCGGAGCGCGAGGGACGAAACAACTGCAAGGGATCGACGGCGTAGGTGAGCAAGGCCGCACCGAGCACGAATGCCATGCTCGCGAGAAGAAGACGCTTGAGACTGGTGAACGGCCTGCGCATCAGAACCGGAAATAGATGAATTCGCTGTGGCTCTGGATGCCCAAGATGCCGAATGCAAGTACCAGCGATGCGCCATAGAGAAACAGCGGCCGCATGCGCCCTGCCCGCAGGCTCTCGCCGACCCGGCGGTTAGCGTGATCGTATCCCAGGATGCCTTGCGTGTTCGGCGCCAGCCACACCAGCGCGGCGTAGACGGCGACCAGCACCAGCGCCGCGATCTCCTCGCGGCCGAAGACGATGTTGGAGGGATCGGCCATGGCGTGGAGAACCCGCAGCGCCCACGCAACGCTCTCTGCGCGGAAGAACACCCAGGCGACGACGACGGCGAGGAAGGTCAGCGCGGCTCCGGCGATGCGGGCCGGGCGCGCAAGGGGCGCCGGAATGGTTGGCATCAGCGCGTTGAAGGCGTGGTTGACACAGAGATAGGCCCCGTGCAGCGCGCCCCAAATGACAAAAGTCCAGGCCGCACCGTGCCAGAGCCCGCCGAGCAGCATCGTGATCATCAGATTGACGTAGCGCAGCACGCGGCCGTGGCGGTTGCCCCCGAGCGGGATGTAGAGATAGTCGCGAAGGAACTGCGACAGCGTCATGTGCCAGCGGCGCCAGAACTCGACGATGCTGGTCGCCTTGTAGGGCGAGTTGAAATTGACGGGCAGGAAGATGCCGAACATCAGCGATATCCCGATCGCCATGTCGGAATAGCCGGAGAAATCGAAATAGAGCTGGAACGTGTAGGCGAGCGCACCACACCACGCCTGGTCGAAGCTCGGCGAGCGCGCCTCGAAGGCGAGCGCGACCAGCGGCTGGATGCCGTCGGCAAGACAGGTCTTCTTGAACAGGCCGATGGCGAAGATGATGACACCGCACAGCATCAGATGTCCGTCCGGATACTTCGCCTCCTTCCGCTCGAATTGCGGGATCATGTCCTTGTGGTGGAGAATGGGCCCGGCGATCAGATGCGGGAAATAGGTCACGAACAGCGCGTAATGCGGCAACGCATAGGCCGCGACCTGTCCGCGATACGCATCCACCAGGAAGGCGATCTGTGTGAAGGTGTAGAAGGAGATGCCGACCGGCAACAGGATGTGAGCCGCAAGATGCGAGCCGAACAGCGTGTTGATGTTCTCGGCAGCGAAGCCGGCATATTTGAAGATGCCGAGCACGAGCAGATCGCCGACGACACCGAGTGCGAGCGCCGCCTTTCGGTGTGACGGACCGAGCTTCGCCACGATCAGGAGATGGCCGACGCCGTAATTGAAGCCGATCGACAGCAGCAACAGGGCCACGAACTGCCAGTTGCCGATGGCATAGAAGGCGAGCGAGGCCAGCGCCAGCCAGATCACCGGCGTGAAATTGCTGCGCCGCCCAAGCCAGAAATAGCCGACCAGCACGGCGGGGAGGAACAGCAGGATGAACGAGTAGGAATTGAACAGCATCAGGCTGGACCGGCGGCGGGGATTTTGGTCCGTAAAGCATACAAGGGGCCGGTCAACAACCCGGCGACTTGGCACCAGTCTTTGGCTAGCCGCGCTGGCAATCCACGGAAGCGGAACGATATAAGGGAACGCGGCGAGCCGCTTCCTTCCCCCTCTCCCCGCATGCGGGGAGAGGCAAAGCAGCGACGTCGGACACGAATGAGGACCGAGTGACACAAGCCAAAACCCCTTCCCAGCCCCCCGTCGCCCCGCGCCGGCCGCATTCCTTCACGCGGCACGGGATCACCGTGACCGACGACTATGCCTGGCTGAAGGACGCGAAATGGCAGGAGGTGCTGCGCGACCCCAAGGTGCTCGATCCCGACATCCGTAAATATCTGGATGAGGAGAACAGCTACACCGAGAGCCTGCTCGGCCACACCGAATCCCTGCAGAAGACGCTGGTGCGGGAGATGCGCGGGCGGATCAAGGAGGACGATTCCAGCGTGCCCTCGCCCGACGGCGCGTTTGCCTATTTCCGCAGGTTTCGCGAGGGCGGACAGCATGAGCTGTTCGGCCGCATGCCGCGCGACGGCGGCGACGGCGAGATCGTGCTCGACGGCGACGCGCTCGCCAAGGATCACAAATATTTCAGGTTCGGCGGCAGCCGGCACTCCTACGATCACAAGCTGCAGGCCTGGAGCGCCGACACCAAGGGCTCGGAATATTTTTCGATCCGCGTGCGCGACTGGGCGAGCGGTAAGGACCTCGACGATCTCGTCGAGGAGACCGATGGCGGCATCGTGTGGAGTGCTGACTGCAAGAGCTTCTTCTATGTGAAGCTCGACGACAATCACCGGCCGATGCAGGTGTGGCGGCACAACCTCGGCACCAAGCAGGCCGACGACACGCTGATCTATGAAGAGCAGGATGCCGGCTGGTTCACCCATCTGCACGAGAGCACCAGCGGCCGCTTCTGCGTGATCGCCGGCGGCGATCACGAGACTTCGGAGCAGCGGCTGATCGATCTCGCCAACCCCGAGGCGCCGCCGCGCCTCGTCGCGGCGCGCGAGGAAGGCGTGCAATATTCGCTGGCCGATCGCGGCGATCAGCTCTTCATCCTCACCAATGCCGACGATGCCATCGACTTCAAGATCGTCACGGCGCCGCTCCTCTCGCCCGAGCGCAAGAACTGGCGCGATCTGATCCCGTATCGTCCCGGCATCTACCTCATCGACCTCGATCTCTATGCCGGCCATCTGGTGCGGCTGGAGCGCGCCAACGCGCTGCCGGCGATCGTGATCCGCGATCTCGCCTCGAACGAGGAGCACGCCATCGCCTTCGACGAGGCCGCCTATTCGCTGGATACGATGGGCTCCTACGAATTCGAGACGACGAATCTGCGCTTTGCCTATTCGTCGATGACGACGCCGTCGGAAGTCTATGACTACGACATGGTCAAGCGCACGCGCACCTTGCGCAAGCGCCAGGAGATTCCGTCGGGCCACGATGCGGCCGATTACGTCACCACTCGCATCACGGCGAAATCGCATGATGGCGCCGAGGTGCCGGTGTCGATCCTCTACCGCCGCGGGCTCAAGCTCGACGGCACGGCGCCGCTGCTGCTTTACGGCTACGGCTCCTACGGCATGGCGATGCCGGCCTCCTTCAACGCCAATCGCCTGTCGCTGGTCGACCGCGGCTTCGTCTACGCCATCGCCCATATTCGCGGCGGCGCCGACAAGGGCTGGGGCTGGTATCTCGACGGCAAGCGCGAGATGAAGATCAACTCGTTCGACGATTTCGCAGCCAGCGCCCGCGCGCTGATCGATGCGAAATACACCAGCGCCAAGCGCATCGTCGGCCATGGCGGCTCGGCCGGCGGCATGCTGATGGGCGCGGTCGCCAATCGCGCCGGCGAATTGTTCGCCGGCATCGTCGCCGAAGTACCGTTCGTCGACGTGCTCAACACCATGCTCGACGACACCCTGCCGCTGACGCCGCCGGAATGGCCGGAATGGGGCAACCCGATCGAGAGCGAGCAGGATTTTCGAACGATCCTGTCCTACTCGCCCTACGACAATGTCGCGGCAAAGGACTATCCGGCGATCCTGGCGATGGGCGGCTTGACCGATCCGCGCGTCACCTACTGGGAGCCCGCCAAATGGATCGCGCGCCTGCGCGCCACCATGAGCGGCGGCGGCCCGGTCCTGCTCCGCACCAATATGGGCGCCGGCCACGGCGGCGCGTCGGGCCGGTTCGACCGACTCGATGAAGTCGCGATCGTCTATGCGTTCGCGCTGTGGGCGGCGGGGATGGCGGAGGCTGGGGTGTAGCCACATCCACCGCCGTAGCGACATCCTCCGCTGTCGTCCCCGCGAACGCGGGGACCCATACCGCGTGATGTATCGGTGGAAGGCGAAAGCAGTACCGGCGAAGATTTCTTAACTGCAAGTCTTCGCCAAATTGCTCCCTGGGGTTATGGGTCCCTGCGTTCGCAGGGACGATGGTCTTGTAGGGTGGGGAGAGGCGAAGACTCACACCGCCCCGTGCGCCTCGACATACAGCGCATACACCGAATGGCTGCTGGCCATATAAAGCCGGTTGTTCTTCGGGCCGCCGAAGCAGAGATTGGCGCAGCGTTCGGGCAGCTTGATGAAGGCGAGCGGCTTGCCGTCCGCGTTGAACACCATGACGCCGTCGAGATCCTCCGGCTTGGCCCTGAGCTGAAACACCTTGCGGCCGCCGACATCGGTCGGCTCGCCCTGCAGCGCGCCGTTGGAGCCCCAGCCGCACCAGAGATTGCCGTCGCGGTCGACGCGGAAGCCGTCGAGCGAGCCCTGGTCGGCGGCGTCGATCAGCTTGGTCTTGCCGCTGAGCGCGCCATCGTCGCCGACATTGTAGCTCCAGATGCTGCGGTTGGGCGTGCCCTTCCACTCGACGACATAGAGCTTCTTCTCGTCCGGCGAGAAGGCGAGGCCGTTGGGATTGACGAGGTCGGTGAGGACGGCGGTGATCTTGCCGTCCTTGGCGATGCGGTAGACGTTGGTGGTGGCCTGCTCGGCCTTCTCCTTCTTGCCCTCCCACTCGCCGTTGATGCCGAACAGGGGATCGGTGAACCAGATGCTGTCGTCGGACTTCACCACGATGTCGTTCGGCGCGTTCAGCCGCTTGCCCTCGAACTTGTCGGCGAGCACGGTGACCTTGCCATCCTTCTCGGTGCGGGTGATGCGGCGGGTGACGGAATGCTCGCAGGTGACGAGACGGCCCTGGCGGTCGCGCGCATTGCCATTGGCGTAATTGGCATAGGCGCGGAACACGCTGGTCTGCCCGGTCTTCTCGTCAAACTTCATGATCCGGTTGTTGGGAATGTCGGAGAACAGGAGATAGCCGCCCTCGGGGAAATAGGCCGGGCCTTCGGCCCAGCGCATGCCTGATGCGACCTGCTCGACCGTCGAGGAGTAGAGCCGGTATTTTGTGAAGCTGGGATCGAGGATCTGGACGGCGGGGTCGGGGTAGCGCTGGTTCGGCGTGAACGGGAACGACTGGGCGCCGGCGGCGCGGGCCAGAAGCGTGGACGCCATTGCTGCGCCAGCACCGGCCACGAGATTGCGTCGCGTGAAATTCATAAAATCCTCCCTGGGTGATAAAAGGCCGGCGCTTGATGTGGCCGGCCTGTTTTCTTGACTTGGTTTGGCGCTGGCCTTACCGGCCGTTCTTCTTCCGCCACGCCGCAAAATCGGTGAGCGTCTGCGGATCGGTGGCGGGATAGAGACCGAAGATGCCGCGCCCCTTGCCGACTTCCTCGGTGACGAAATCCTCGAACGCCGTCATCTCAAAGGTTTCGTTGGCGATCTCATCGGCGAGATGCGCGGGGATCACGATGACGCCATCGGCATCGCCGAGGATGACGTCGCCGGGAAATACCGGCGCGTCACCGCAGCCGATGGGGACGTTGATCTCGATCGCCTGGTGCAGCGTGAGGTTGGTCGGCGCCGACGGGCGATGGTGATAGGCGGGGATGCCGAGCTTGGCGATCTCGGCGGAATCGCGAAAGCCGCCGTCGGTGACGACGCCGGCGACGCCGCGTTTCATCAGGCGCGTCACCAGGATGGCGCCGGCCGAGGCCGCGCGCGCATCCTTGCGGCTGTCCATCACCAGCACCGCGCCCGGAGGGCAATCTTCGACCGCCTTGCGCTGCGGATGGGAACGGTCCTTGAAGACCTCGATGGTGTTGAGATCCTCGCGCGCCGGCATGTAGCGCAGTGTGAAGGCCTCGCCGACCATGGTCGGCTGGTCGGCACCGAGCGGGTGCACGTCCTGGATCATCTGGATGCGCAGCCCGCGCTTGAACAGCGCGGTGGCGACGGTGGCGGTGGAGACCGATTTGAGTTTTGTGCGGGTGGCTTCGCTGAGTTTTGACATGTGCGTCCTTTAGTAAATCGACGGTTCGCCGATCGGCGCGCCGAAATCGGTCTCGAGGAAGTCGAAGTCGCAGCCGTCATTGGCCTGCTTGATGTGCTTGGTGAACATCCAGCCGTAGCCGCGCTCGAAGCGGCGCTCGGGCTGCTTCCAGGTGGCGCGGCGTTTTTCCAGCTCGGCTTCGGGGACGTCGAGATTGATGGTGCGGGCGGCAACGTCGAGCGTGATGCGATCGCCGTTCTGCACCAGCGCCAGCGGGCCGCCGATGTAGGATTCCGGCGAGACGTGCAGGATGCAGGCGCCGTAGCTGGTGCCGCTCATGCGCGCGTCCGAGATGCGCACCATGTCGCGCACACCCTGCTTCACCAGTTTCGTCGGGATCGGCAACATGCCCCATTCCGGCATGCCCGGCCCGCCCTGCGGCCCGGCATTGCGCAGGATCAGAATGTGATCCTCGGTGACGTCGAGATTGGGATCGTCGACCGCCTTCTTCATCGAGGGGTAATCGTCGAACACCAGCGCGGGTCCGGTGTGCTTGAGGAAGCGCGGCGCGCAGGCGCTAGGCTTGATGACGCATCCGTCGGGCGCGAGATTGCCCTTGAGCACGGCGAGCGCGCCCTCCTTGTAGATGGGGTTATCGATTCCGCGGATCACGTCGTCGTTGTGGACTTCGGCACCCTCGATATTCTCAGCCAGCGTCTTTCCGGTCACCGTGATGCAGTCGAGATGCAGATGTTGCTTGATCTGCCCCATCAGCGCCGGCAGGCCGCCGGCATAGAAGAAGTCCTCCATCAGATAGGCATCGCCGCTCGGCCGCACGTTGGCGATGACGGGCACCTTGCGGCTCGCGATCTCGAAATCGTCGAGACCGATGTCCTGACCGGCGCGGCGGGCCTGCGCGATCAGATGGATGATCGCGTTGGTCGAGCAGCCCATCGCCATCGCGACCGCAATGGCGTTTTCGAACGCCTTGCGGGTCTGGATCACCTTCGGCGTCAGATCCTCCCACACCATCTCGACGATGCGTCGGCCGCATTCAGAGGCCATGCGGATGTGATTGGCGTCGGCAGCGGGGATCGACGAGGCGCCGGGCAGCGTCATGCCGATCGCTTCGGCAATCGCCGTCATGGTCGACGCGGTGCCCATGGTCATGCAGGTGCCGTAGCTGCGGGCGATGCCGGCCTCGATGTCGAGCCAGTCCTTGTCGGAAATCTTTCCGGCGCGGCGCTCGTCCCAGTATTTCCAGCCGTCGGAGCCGGAGCCGAGGGTCTTGCCCTTCCAGTTGCCGCGCAGCATCGGGCCGGCCGGCAGATAGATCGCCGGAATGTTCATCGAGGTCGCGCCCAGCAGCAGCGCTGGCGTGGTCTTGTCGCAGCCGCCCATCAGCACCACGCCGTCGACGGGATGGCTGCGCAGCAGTTCCTCGGCGTCCATCGCCAGCAGATTGCGATAGAGCATGGTGGTCGGCTTCAACAGCGATTCCGACAACGACAGCGCCGGCAGCTCGATCGGCAGGCCGCCCGCCATCAGGATGCCGCGCTTGACGTCGTCGACGCGCGACTTGAAGTGCATGTGGCAGGGCTGCGCATCGGACCAGGTGTTGAGGATCGCGATGATCGGGCGGTCCTTCCACTCCTCCGGCGCGTAGCCCATCTGCATGGTGCGGGAGCGGTGGCCGAACGAGCGGAGATCGTCGGGCGCGAACCAGCGCGCGCTGCGGAGCTGGTCGGGCGCTATTTTCTTCTTGGTCATGATTGGGTGCCCCATTTCTGCACGGTGTTCCGCTCGATGGCGCGGAAGATCAGGTTCTCGACAAAGAGCCCAATGATGATCACCGTCAAGAGGCCCGCGAACACCGCGGGTATGTCGAGCAGATTGCGGTTCTCGAAGATGAACCAGCCGAGGCCGCCCTGCCCCGAGGACACGCCGAACACCAGCTCGGCCGCGATCAGCGTGCGCCAGGCAAAGGCCCAGCCGATCTTGAGACCGGTGAGGATCGAGCCGAAGGCCGCGGGGATCAGGATCTTTGCCACATAGGGCAATCCGCGCAGGCCGTAATTGCGGCCAACCATGCGCAGCGTGTTGGACACGCTCTTGAAGCCGGAATGAGTGTTGAGCGCGACCGGCCACAGCACCGAGTGGATCAGCACGAAGACGAGGCTGCCATTGCCGAGCCCGAACCAGATCAGCGCAAGCGGCAACAGCGCGATCGCCGGCAACGGATTGAACATCGCCGTCACCGTCTCGAGGAAGTCGGTGCCGATCCGAGTGGAGATCGCGAGCACGGTGAAGATCGCGGCGAGCACGATGCCGGCGGAATAGCCCATGAACAGCACTTTCAGCGACGTCCAGGCCCGCATCGGAATGGTGCCGTCCTTGACGCGGTCGAACAGCGTGATGGCGGTATCGTGCAGCGTCGGGAACAACAGCGGATTGTCGAGAGCGACGCCGTAGGCTTCCCAGACTGCAGCCAGAAACAGGATGATCACCGACTTGCGGACGAAACCGTCGTTCCACAACAGCTCGAGCACGCTCAGCTTGCGCTCGACCTCGCTCGTCCCGATCGCGGCGGCCGGCTCGGCCCGCAGCAATATCTTGGCTTCGCCCATCAGAGGCTCCTCAATGCGCAGTGGCTTCGCCGGCGAACAGGAGATCGTGGATCTCCTTCTCCAGCCGGCCGGCGCTGCCGTCCTCGTTCGAGACCTTGTCGACGTCGATTACCTCGGCCTTGACCCGGCCGGGATGCGGCGACAGCAGCAGGATGCGGTTGCCGATGCGGATCGCTTCCGCGATCGAATGGGTCACGAACAGCACGGTGAATTTGGTCTCGCTCCAGAGCTGGAGCAGCTCGTCCTGGCAGGTTCGGCGCGTCAGCGCGTCGAGCGCCGCGAACGGCTCGTCCATCAAGAGGATGTCGGGCTCCATCGCCATGCCGCGCGCGATCGCCACACGCTGCTTCATGCCGCCGGACAGCGTGTGCGGATAGGCATCGACCACGCGGGTGAGGCCGACCTTCTCGATATAGGCCCGTGCCTTGGCCTCGGCGTCCCTGCGCGACAGTTTTCGCGCGGTCAGCAGCGGAAACATCACGTTGGCGAGCACGCTCTTCCAGGGCAGGAGCTGGTCGAACTCCTGGAAGATCATCATGCGGTCGGCGCCGGGACCGTGGATCTCGCGATCGCCGATGGTCATGCGGCCCTCGCTCGGGGTCATGTAGCCGCCGACGGCCTTGAGCAGGGTCGACTTGCCGCAGCCGGAGGGACCGAGCAGCACGAAGCGGTCGGATTTGTCGACCGTGAAACTCACCCTCTCGGTGGCGGTGACGACTGCGCTGGAGGTCTTGTAGCGCAGCGTCACGGAGCTGACGTCGAGCAGCGCCATCAGTTGCCCTTCAGATCGTGCGCGACGGGGAGATAGTAATCCGTCCAGGCCTTGGGCTGGCTCTTCAGCGTGCCGGTCTTGAACAGATGCGCGGCGAACTTCATCGTGCCCTGCGGCTCGAGATTCCACTCCATCATGCCGGGCTCCTTGAGCAGATCGAGCAGCTCCTCGACCGAGGTCTTGTCGCCGGTGATCTCCTTGTAGATCTCGACCGCCTGCTTGGTGTCGCTGCGGATCAGGGCCTGCGCTTCCTTGGTCGCGTCGCGCACCGCCTGGATGATCTTTGGATTGGCCTCGGCGAACTTCGTGGTCGTGAAGAATTGCGCCTGGCTGAGCGGCCCGCCCATCACGTCCGGCGACGACAGCACGATATGCGCGCCCGGCACGTTCTTCAGCTCCAGGAAGGTGAAGGGCGGGATCGAGAAGTGGTTGTGCACCTCGTGCTTGGGATTGGACAGCGCCGCATAGGCATCGGGATGGCCGAGCTGCACGGTGTTTGCGTCCAGCTTCGACCATTGGTCGGCGCCGAAGGCCTCGGCGGCTGCGATCTGCAGCACGATCGCCTGGGTCGAGACCTTGACGGTCGGCACCGCGATCTTGTCCGCCGGGCCAAAGTCCTTGATCGACTTGATGTTGGCGTCGCGGCTGATCAGCGTCATCGGCTGTGCCGAGGTCGCGACGATGCCCTTCACGCCGCCGCGGGTGCGGTCCCAGAGCAGCAGAAGATTGCCGGTGCCGGTGTTGAGGATGTCGACGCCGCCCGCGAGCAGCGCATCGGTCTGCGCGCCGCCGCCGGAGAAGGTGATCCATTTGGTGGTGATGCCTGCGAGGCCGAGTGAAGCTGCGTGCTTCTCGATCAGCTTCAGCTTCTCCATGATGTGGCTCGGCATGTAGAAAATGCCGGGCTGGCGCGACAGCGCGATCTCGGACTTCTGCTGCGCACGCGCCGGCGAAGCCGCCAGCACGGTTGCGACGATCAGGGCGATGGCGGCAGCGCCACGCTGGAATGGCTTGATCATAATTGTTCGTTTCCTCCGGCCGCCATTGACGAGCGATCCTGCTGATGCGCTAATGCATTAGTGCATCAAAGGCAAGCCTCCCGGAGTTTCTCGCATGGAAACCGCCCATTCCGCGTCCCGCGCGACCGCCCGCCGGGGGGCGCGGCTCGACCGGGCTCGGCAGGCCGCGCCGCAGGTGTTCGAGCGGCTGCGCAACGCCATTCTCGCGCTCGAACTGCCCCCGGGCTCGCCGCTGTCGCGCACCGATCTCGCTGGGCAATTCGGCGTCAGCTCGACGCCGATCCGCGACGCCCTGATGCGACTCGAGGAAGAAGGGCTCGTGGACGTGTTTCCGCAGCACGCGACCGTGGTCAGCCGGGTCGATGTCGGCCGGGCCGAGCAGGCCCATTTCCTGCGCCAGGCGCTCGAGCTCGAAATCGTCCGGCTGCTCGCGGAGCAACATGACCAGGCCCTAGTCCTCCGCCTCGACCATGTGATCGCGCTTCAGCAGCAGTTCGCCAAGGCCGGCGATTTCGAGAGCTTCATCGCCGCCGACAATGATTTTCACGCCCAGCTTTATGCTGCGGCTGGCAAGCAGGAGCTGTGGACGCTGGTGCGCAGCCGCAGCGGACATATCGACCGGCTGCGCCGGCTGCATTTGCCCTCGCCCGGCAAGGCCCAGAACATCGTCCGCCACCACAAGCTGATCACCCGCGCGATCGAAGCCGGCGACCCCGACGCCGCGCAACAGCATCTGCGCAAGCATTTATCGGGCACGCTCAGCGAGCTCGACAAGATCCGGAGCCATTATCCGGAATATTTGACCGATTAGACAGACCACCAGCCTGGCGAACCCCCTTATGCACGTAACCGTGCATAATCATGCTTCCCTTGGGCGAGCATTCACCGGGCACTCGCGAAGTGCTTGCAGGCCGGGCGGAATCCGCGCAACAATTTCGTCTTTGATGGTTTGATTTGCGGCCGGTGGGGACGTCCTGTCCGGCCCGGAGGAATTCAGACGTGGCCAACATCCTGATCGTGGATGACGACCCGGCCGTTCAAATCACGATCCGGCTGCTCCTGGAGAGGGCCGGTCATCACGTCACGGTCGCCGGCGATGGCCGCAAGGGACTTGCGCTGTTCGAGGCCAGCCGGTTCGACCTCCTGTTTCTCGACATCTTCATGCCCGGCATGGACGGGCTGGAGACAATGCGTCACATCCGGGTGCTGGCTCCGGCCATTCCGATCATCGTCATTTCCGGCCGCTCGATCACGCCGGACGCCTATGCGGAACCGGACTTCCTGAAGATGGCGACCAAGCTCGGCGCGGTGGCAAGTCTGCAAAAGCCGTTCCGGCCTGACGCCCTGCTCGCCGCTGTCGATGGCTGCCTGAAAGCAGGCGCGCCGGAGGGGTCCGATGTCAGCTCCGGCCACCGATGAAGGGCGCGCCGCGGCTCCAGGCCAGACCAGGCGTGGTCATCCGGGAAGCTCTGCGAACATCCGCTTGACCCTCGCAACGCGGCTGGCGATCGCGATGATCCTGCTGGTGGCGGTCACCGTGGCCGCAGTCGGATGGCTCGGCTTTCGCAACACCACGCAAGCAGTGATTCCGCGCGTCCTGGAGCGGGTCGGGGCCCAATCGCGCCTGCTCGCGGCCAATCTGGAATCCTATGTTGCCGGGGCCCGCGGCGATTTGATCGGCTATCGCTCTGCCGCGGCGATCAATGGCCTGATCCGCGCTCACGTGGCCGGAGGAATTGACCCTTCAGACGGCGTCTCGGAGCAAACCTGGCGCGAGCGTATCGCCACGCGGCTCGCGGCCGAGATCGAGGCAAAACCCATCTACGGGCAGTTTCGCATCATCGGTCTCGACGACGATCAGCGCGAGCTGGTCCGCGTCGACCGCTCTGGCCCGAATGGAACGGCACGGATCGTCCCCAGCGGCGAACTGGAGCGCAAGGGCGAACGAACGTACTTTGAGGACACGATACGCCTGGCGCCGGGCGAGATTTACGTTTCACCCATCGATCTCGCGACCCGCCAGGGAGGCACCACCGCCCTGCACGTTCCGACGCTGCGGGTCGCAACGCCGCTGTTCACGCCGGATGGCAAGCCGTTCGGGATCATCATCGCCAATATCGACATGCGTCCGGCGCTCGACCGCGTCCGCGCGACATCGACCTCGGGGGGCGAAATCTACGTCGTGAATTCGCGCGGCGACTATCTCGTTCATCCGGATCGCACGCGAGAATTCGGCGCATTGCATGATCGTCCCAACGACTGGCGCAAGGACTTTCCGTATTTTGGTGCCTTGACCGGTACGCTGGAGGGATCCACGCGCCTCATGACCGACGGGTCGGGCCGGCCGAGCGGGGCGGCGATCGCGCCGGCGCTGCTCGTGGGCAAAGAATGGGTCGCAATCATCGAGACAATCCCCGCGCCGGTGTTCGGCCTCGTACCGGCGGCGATTCAAAGAACGTCCTTACTGGTCGGTATCCTCGCTGTCCTCGCCGCGGCCTTACTCGCGGTGCTGCTTGCGCGCTCGCTAACTCGTCCGATCGGTCGCCTGACCGCGGCGGTGGAGGCCATCGGCAACGGACGGCCAGCCGACATCCCCGTCGATGCCAGCGGCGAGACGGGCGTGCTGGCGCGGGCTTTCGCCCAGATGGTCGAAGAGACGCGGGCGAAAACGGCAGCGCTCCAACGCGAGATCGAGGAGCATCGCCGCACCGAGGCCGCACGAAGCCATCATGCGGCACGCGAGCAATTGTTCAGTGCCGCCGTCGAATCGTCCGACGATGCGATCGTGATGCAGACGCTTGACGCCATCATCACGGGCTGGAATCCGGCTGCCGAGCGGCTCTATGGCTATTCGGCGAGTGAGGCAATCGGAAAATCCACCGCGATCATCGTGCCGCCCGACCGCCGCGAGCATGGCAAAGGCTATCTGGCGCGGATCGCGCGGGGCGAGCCGATCGAGCGGTTCGAGACGGTGCGCCTGCGCAAGGACGGCACGCCGGTCGAGATCTCACTCAGCCTCTCGCCGATCAGAGGGCCGTCCGGCGAGACCATCGGCGTCTCCGGGACTGCGCACAGTCTCACCGAGGCGCGGCGGGCCGAGCGGCAGCTGCAGCAGCAGCTCGAAGAGCGCCGGCAGATCTTCGACACCTCGCAGGATCTGATCATGGTCATGGACCCGCGGGGCCATGTCGCGCAGATCAGCCCGAGCAGCGAGACCATTCTCGGCTACCGGCCGGACGAGATGATCGGCCGCAGCGGCGCGGACTTCATTCATCCCGACCATCTGGCACAATCGCGCGAGGACATGCGCGCGATGCGGCGCGGCGAGCGCCCCAAGCTCGGCGACACCCGCTGCTTCCACAAGAACGGGCACGAGGTCTGGCTGTCCTGGCTCGGCAACTGGTCCGAGCAGGCGCAGCGCTTCTTCTTCGTCGGACGCGACATGACGGAAGCGCGGCTCGCGCAGGAATCGCTGCGCGAGAGCGAGCGGCTCGCCCGCAACATCGTCGAGACCTCGCTCGACGCCTTCATCCAGACCGACGAGACCAGCAGCATCCTGAACTGGAACTCGCAGGCCGAGCAGCTGTTCGGCTGGCGCCGCGACGAGGTGCTCGGCAAGAGCACGATCGACCTGATCGTCGCCGAGAGCGAACGCGAAAGGGTCAGGGCCGGCCTGAAGCACTTCCTGGAGAACGAGGGCGACAGGACGCTGAACCGCCGCCGCGAGCTGATGTGCCGTCGCCGCGACGGCAAGGAATTCAAGGCCGAGCTGAGCGTCACCGCGCTGAAGCGCCGCGAAGGCCTGCTGTTCAACGTCTTCTACCGCGACCTCACCGACAAGATCGCCGCCGAGGAGCGCATCCGCCATGCCGAGAAGATGGAGGCGGTCGGCCAGCTCACCGGCGGCGTGGCGCACGATTTCAACAACATCCTCACCGTCATCACCGGGACGATCGAGATCCTCGCGGAGGCCGTCGAGAAGGAGCCGCAGCTTGCGGCCATCACGAAGATGATCGACGAAGCCGCCGCGCGCGGCGCCGATCTGACCCAGCACCTGCTGGCCTTCGCGCGCAAGCAGCCGCTCCAGCCGCGCGAGATCGACATCAACTCGCTGGTCGTCGACACCGCGAAGCTGTTGCGGCCGACGCTGGGCGAGCAGATCCAGATCGAATCGGTGTTCGAGGACGAGAATTGCGTCGCGATCGTCGATCCCAACCAGCTCACCACCGCGATCCTCAATCTCGCGCTCAATGCCCGCGACGCCATGCCCGGCGGCGGCAAGCTGATCGTGGAGACCGGCGCCGCCTATCTCGACGAGGTCTATGCCAGCGGCAACGACGTCCGTCCCGGCCATTACGTGCTGATCGCCGTGAGCGACACCGGCACCGGGATCCCTGCGAACATGCTGACCAGGGTGTTCGACCCCTTCTTCACCTCGAAGGGACCGGGCAAGGGCACCGGGCTCGGGCTGTCGATGGTCTACGGCTTCATCAAGCAGTCCGCAGGCCACATCAAGATCTACAGCGAGGAAGGCCACGGCACCACGATCAAGATGTACCTGCCACCCGGCACGACGCCGACAGCGGTCGGCGAGGGCGTGACGCCGGCGACGATCGAGGGCGGACACGAGACGATCCTGGTGGTCGAGGACGACCGGCTGGTGCGCGACTACGTGCTGGCGCAGCTGCATGCGCTGGGTTACGTCACCTTGCAGGCCGCGAATGCGGCCGAGGCGCTCGCGATCGTTGCCGCCGGCAAGCCGTTCGACCTGCTGTTCACCGACGTCATCATGCCCGGCAAGATGAACGGACGGCAGCTCGCGGACGAACTGATGAAAACACGCCCCGATCTCAGGGTGGTCTACACGTCGGGCTATACCGAGAACGCGATCATCCATCACGGCCGGCTGGATTCCGGCGTCCTGCTGCTGGCCAAGCCTTATCGCAAATCGGATCTCGCGCGGATCATCCGCAAGGCGTTGAGCGCTTGAGGTCTCGCGCTCCTGTCATGGACGCACCGCAGCGCGCAGCGCTGCTGTGCAGAGCCGGGACCCAGGATTGCCGACAGTGATACTGGAGAGATGGGCCCCGGCTCAGCGCATCATTGCATGATGCGCTCGTCCGGGGCACGAGACCATTTTACGACGCGCGCTGGGCCGCGGTCATCACGATGCGGATCAGATCGGCGGCGTTGCGCGCGCCGAGCTTTTTCATGATGTTGGCGCGGTGATCCTCGATGGTGCGCGGGCTGATGCCGAGCGTGCGGCCGGCTTCCTTGTTGGACGCACCGGAGGCGAACTGCTCGAGCACCTCGCGCTCCCTGCGCGTCAGCGGCTCGCGCCCGGGGAAGTGCAGCGAGCCGAATTTCGGCGAGGCGTTCTCCGCCTGCCTGCGCGCATAGGCGCCGATCGCCTCGTCGAGCCGGCCGACGATCTCGCTGCCGCGGAACGGCTTCTCGATGAAGTCGAGCGCGCCGCTCTTGATCGCGCCCACCGCCATCGCGATGTCGCCCTGCCCGGAGATCATGAAGATCGGCGCCGGATAATCCTCGCCGTGCAGCTCCTTCAGGATGTCGAGGCCCGACTTTCCGGGAATGTTCACGTCGAGCAGGATCGCAGCCGGTGTGCGGTTTCGCGCGACGGAGAGCAGCGCTGCGCCGTCCGCAAAACAGATCACCTCATAGCCCGCCGCCTTCAACACCATCGACAGGGTGTCGCGAACGGCAGGGTCGTCGTCGACCACGAAGATTTCACCGCGAGAGCTTTGTTCGGCCATGTGCCACATCCAGTTGGCATGAAGGACTCGCGTCCGCGCCAAACCGTTATGGCGTTCGGCGCGGATTCGGCCCACCCGTATTTGTACGGGACATGGACTTAACGCACAAGTAGCGGCAGGGTGCCTAATTGCGGGGTACGGAGAATATCCATGCTAAATTTCGCTGGCACACCCCCGCTCATCGCGATGCCTGAAACTGACAGCCGTCAGTTGATCGCTGCCGATCTTCGCGCCCTGATCACACGGATCGAGAGCAGCATGCGCCTGATCGACGCAGCCATGATGGAAGCTGGCCTGCTGGAAATGGGGCTGGCGCACGACGATAGCGGCGATCCGGCCGGTTCCGCCGACATTTTCGTGCTCGACGACGTTACGCCGCGCTATGCGACGGCGAGCGCCGCTCTCAACGCCTGCCGGGCGGGCCTTGGCCACGCCCTGCAATGCCTCTCGGAATCCGGCAGCCCGGCATAGATCGCGATCAGCGCGGCGCAGCGGCCGCATAGCTGCTCCGCGGCCTAGGCGCGGTGCCGTTCCACGATCGCGTCGGTGGCGACACCACCCCAGGTGTGGATCGCCGGAAGGCCCATCGCGGTCTTGCCGAGATTGGCGAGGCTGATGCGCAAGGCCGCGAGGTCGAGCGGCTTCGGCAGACTCTGGAGCTCGA
Source organism: Bradyrhizobium sp. WSM2793 (assembly GCF_000379585.1). Taxonomy (NCBI): domain Bacteria; kingdom Pseudomonadati; phylum Pseudomonadota; class Alphaproteobacteria; order Hyphomicrobiales; family Nitrobacteraceae; genus Bradyrhizobium; species Bradyrhizobium sp. WSM2793. Next base: position 73,906 of record NZ_KB902805.1, read on the forward strand.
TCCCGACGGACCGGGCGAAGCTGCGGGCGGCGCTGCGGCGCTTGCCGTCCATGCCGCTGATAACGATCACGGCGCCACCGAATTTCGCTGCCGCCATCTCGCGCAGCACGTCGATGCCGTCGCCATCCTCCAGCACGAGATCGAGCGTCACGCAGTCGAAGCGCGCGGCGCGGAGCTTCTCGATCGCATCCGCCACTGACGGCGCCACGGTGACTTCGTGGCCGGCCTGCTTGGCGGCGACCGTGATCAGGCTGCGCTGCGTGGCGTCGTCATCGACCACCAGGAGCTGAAGCGCACGCCGCTCGGCGCCGTCGGGCAGGTTTGAGGAGATGGGGGAAAGAGAACTTCTGGGCATTTCAGTATCCTGAGATTGGGACCATCAATGGATACACGGTTCGCGCTTAGGCCACGTAAAGGCCCTGTCGCGAATTCATTCGGATGTTTTCAGAAAATGTGAAGCAACGGACCGGAAAAGACGGCGACGGATGCGGGCGGATCACGCCGCTTCGTCGCGGCCGCCGGCCGCGCCGCGCTTCTTCCTGTTCTTGCCGCGCAGGAACTGAATGTCCATCTCGGCGCCGTTGACGCGGACCAGCTCGCAGCGGCGGTAGGCGAGGCCCGTGGACGACAACAGCAGGAAGAACTCTTTCAGGTTCAACCCCTGGATCGAGCCTTCCACCGTGAGGATGGCGTCGGTATCGGAGATCGCGTTGAGCTTGCAGTCGCGGCGCCAGGTGCCGTCGATGGCCATGATGCAGACATCGTAGCCGCGACTGAAAGTCACGCGTTCCGTACCCTTGCCATCCTCGGCCATGTCTATCGTCCTGCCATAGCCGCCATGCGCGGCGCCGCGCCGGCGAGAGCCGGCTTGGCGGCTGCGGCACGCGGATCGTTCGGCTTGTAGAGGCCGCGCCGCTCCGGAATCGGCCGGAACGTATCGGTCAGGCCGACCACGGTCTCGGCCGCGCCCAGCACCAGGAAGCCGTCGGGCTCGATCTGGCGGGCCAGCCGGTTGAAGATGTTGATCTTGGTGTCCTGATCGAAATAGATCAGCACGTTGCGGCAGAAGATGACGTCGAAGGTGCCGAGCTGCGCGAAATCGTGCAACAGGTTGAGCTGCCGGTGCTGGATCATCGCCCGCAATTCGGGATTGACCTGCCAGGTCTCGCCGGTCTGCTTGAAATATTTCATCAGCATCTGGATCGGCAGGCCGCGCTGCACCTCGAACTGGCTGTAGATTCCGGCCTTGGCCTTCTCCAGCACCTCCTGCGACAGGTCGGTCGCGATGATCTCGATGCGCCAGCCGGTGAGAGCCGCGCTCATCTCCTTCAGGCACATCGCCAGCGAATAGGGCTCCTGCCCGGTCGAGCCGGCGGCGCACCAGATCCGTATGCTGCGGCGGGCGGCCCGCGCCTTGATGATCTCGGGCATGATGGTGTCGCGGAAATGATCGAACGGGACCTTGTCGCGGAAGAAGAAGGTCTCGTTGGTGGTCATGGCTTCGACCACGTCGGTGATCACCGTGCGCGCGCCGCCTTGCAGCTTCTGCACGAGCTCGCCGATGCCGGAGAGTCCGGCCTTGCGGGCCAGCGGCAGCAGGCGGCTTTCGATCAGATATTGCTTGTCTGCGGAAAGATCGAGACCGGAATTTTCCTTTAGGAACTTACGCAGATACTCATACTCGGTCGGGGTCACGGATGGCCTCTTCGAAGCTTGTACTGGAACACTCTGGCCGAAATACGCGGGCCAGACACACTCAGACCATGGCTTGTCCGACCGGGATCAAACCAACTTCAGCGAACTTGTCGGCGATGATGTCTTTATCGAAAGGCTTCATGATGTACTCGTTGGCGCCGCCGCTGAGCGCCTGGGCGATATGCGCCACATTGTTCTCGGTGGTGCAGAACACCACCTTGGGCTGGTCGCCGCCGGGCAGGCGGCGCATGTGGCCCATGAATTCGAAGCCGTCCATCACGGGCATGTTCCAGTCGAGCAGCACCGCATCGGGCAGCTGCCGCTGACAGATCTCGAGCGCCTTCGAGCCGTCCTCGGCCTCGGTAACTTCGAATTCCAGGCCTTCCAGGATCCGGCGGGCGATCTTGCGCACCACGCTGGAATCATCAACCACCAAGCAGGTCTTCATTTTGGTTCTCCGGCTTCGATGTTTCGTTGGCTCATGCAGCCATCTGCACTTTGGTTTCGAGCTCGAGGACGCGATCGACGTCGAGGACGACCATGAGCTGGCCCTCGAGGCGGTGGACGCCGCCGGCGAGCTTGGCCATGCGGGGNTCGAGGTTGACGGGATTTTCTTCCATGCCGGCTTCGGGCAGGCGCAGCACCTCGCCGATCTGGTCGATCAGCAGGCCATAGGATTCACCGCGGAGGTCGACGCCGACCGCCATCGGCACCTTGCCGTCCTCGGGCTGCGGCAGGCCGAGCCGGGCGCGCATGTCGACCACGGTGACGATGCGGCCGCGCAAGTTCAGCACGCCCGCGATCTCGCGCGAGGACAAGGGCACGCGGGTGACGCG
>NZ_KB902806.1:0-75561 GCF_000379585.1 Bradyrhizobium sp. WSM2793
CTGGCCGTCGTTGCCACGGTCAAGCTTCCGCGGAGATGCGAGCGAGCCCAACCGGGCAGACTGCATCATCCAATTCGCGGGGCGAGGGAGGCCAGAAGGAATGGTCGGCTCCCGGGAGATCACGGCATAAGCCGTCCAGCCATCGCGCAGGGAAGGCCGAGTGATCGGCACCACCTGTATGCTGCTGTGCGGTTCTTTCTGCGTGTGCTTTTCGCGCAGCGGACCGCGGGTGCGAGCCAGCACCCGGCCTTCCCTGCGCCCTCTTGGATTTAGAGGGTGGCGAGACCAAGCAAAGCTCGGGCGAATTGCGCCGCGAGGACGCGAAGGCATGTCCGTGAGCTGAGCTGCGTGCCACAAACTCGATCTCGTAGGGTGGGCAAAGCGCAGCGTGCCCACGCCTTGTCGCTCATGGACGGCGCCGCTGGGATGTGCACTGGAGCATCGCAATGACAAGTGGAGACAGCGTGCGCCACGCTGCGCTCTCGTGCCCCGGACGCCGCACAGCGTCCCCGGCGATGCGAAGCATCCTCCCGTTCGATGGTGCGCTGCAGAGCCGGGCCATCCATCCGGATCATGCCCTGTCGGCCCTGGGTCCCCGCTCTGCGCAGCAACGCAAGTGCGTTACAACGCGTCCGGGACACGAGATCGGCACAACCAGGTCAGGCTACCTGACCATCTTTTGGCGTTGCAGTTGCTGCTATTTCTCGTCTAGAAACGGGTCACTGAGCCTCCCGGCAACCAACCGTCAATGGTTTTGACCGAGGATTTGGGGCTCAAAAGGGTCTGGCAATGCTGATTCGCGGCCAAATCGATGGGATTTCGGGGGAGGTGGCTCTGGCCGCCGCCACGATCCCGGCCGCGCTGCTGCCCACCCTCCTTATTGGCGGCCTCCTTCTTACTTGCCCCTGAGGGCCGGCTGGGCGCGACGCGCCTGGGCGCTCAGGGGCTGGTCGAGATCACCGGACACCTCAAGCGCCCAGCAGACTGACGGCGCAAAAGCTCAAAAGGAAATTTGCAATGGCCACCGCGAACAAGTCCGACAAGGACCGCGTCATCATTTTCGACACCACCTTGCGCGACGGCGAGCAGTGCCCCGGCGCCACCATGACCTTCGAGGAGAAGCTCGAGGTCGCCGAGCTGCTGGACGATATGGGCGTCGACGTCATCGAAGCCGGCTTCCCGATCACCTCGCAAGGTGACTTCGAAGCTGTGAGCGAGATCGCCCGCCGCTCCAAGAATGCCGTCATCGCCGGCCTGTCGCGCGCCCACCCGGCCGACATCGACCGCTGCGCCGAGGCGGTGAAGTTCGCCAAGCGCGGCCGCGTCCACACCGTGATCGCGACCTCGCCGCTGCACATGCGGGTGAAGTTGAACAAGACGCCGGAAGAAGTGCTCGAGACCTCGGTCGCGATGGTCGCCCGCGCCCGCAACCAGATCGACGACGTCGAATGGTCGGCCGAGGACGGCACCCGCAGCGAGATGGATTTCCTGTGCCGGATCGTCGAGGCCGTGATCAAGGCCGGCGCCACCACGGTGAACATCCCCGATACCGTCGGCTACACGGTGCCGGAGGAATACACCCACTTCATGAAGACGCTGATCGAACGCGTGCCGAACTCGGACAAGGCCGTGTTCTCCGTGCACTGCCATAACGACCTCGGCATGGCCGTGGCGAACTCGCTGGCCGGCATCGTCGGCGGCGCGCGCCAGGTCGAGTGCACCGTCAACGGGATCGGCGAGCGCGCCGGCAACGCGGCGCTCGAAGAGATCGTGATGGCGATCAATGTCCGCAACGACAAATTCCCGTACTGGAACAAGATCGACACCACCCAGCTCACCCGCGCCTCCAAGGTGGTGTCGGCAGCGACCTCGTTCCCGGTGCAGTATAATAAGGCGATCGTCGGCCGGAATGCGTTCGCGCATGAGAGCGGCATCCACCAGGATGGCGTGCTGAAGGACGCCTCGACCTACGAGATCATGCGGCCCGAAATGGTCGGCTTGAAGCAGTCCTCGCTGGTGCTCGGCAAGCATTCCGGCCGCCATGCCTTCGTGCACAAGCTGGAGGAGATGGGCTACAAGCTCGGCCCGAACCAGCTGGAAGATGCGTTCACGCGGATGAAGGCGCTGGCCGACCGCAAGAAGGACATCTACGACGAGGACATCGAGGCGCTGGTCGACGAGGAGATGGCGGCCTCGCACGACCGCATCAAGTTGACCTCGCTGACCGTGATCGCCGGCACCCATGGCCCGCAGCGCGCGACCATGAAGCTCGACGTCGACGGCCAGATCAAGATCGAGGAGGCCGAGGGCAACGGTCCGGTGGACGCGGTGTTCAACTGCATCAAGCGCCTGGTCCCGCACGAGGCCAAGCTGGAGCTGTATCAGGTCCACGCGGTGACCGAAGGCACGGACGCGCAGGCCGAAGTATCGGTACGGCTGTCGCAGGAGGGACGCGCGATGACGGCACGCGCGGCGGATCCGGATACGCTGGTGGCTTCCGCCAAAGCCTATCTCGGCGCGCTCAACAAGATCGTCATGAAGCGCCAGCGCGACAATGTGACGACGGCGGCGGCGAGCTGACGAACGTAGTTTGTCATTCCGGGGCGATGCGAAGCATCGAACCCGGAATCTCGAGATTCCGGGTCTGGTCCTTCGGACCATCCCGGAATGACGGCGCTGGCGGCGTGAATACCTGCCCTGCTAACGGCCAATAGCGGCTGCGTCTCCCAGCCGCTATTGATGCTGTCGACATAAAGATTGTCCGCCCGCGCGCCGGGCGGCTTAGAAAATAACAGGGAGAGATTATGCGCACCTTCGCGATCGCCGCGTCCATCGCGGCACTGGCACTCGGACTTGCCGGGCCGGCATCGGCGCAATCGCCGATCATCATCAAGTTCAGCCACGTCGTCGCCACCGACACGCCGAAGGGCAAGGGGGCGGAGAAGTTCAAGGAGCTCGCGGAAAAGTACACCGGCGGCAAGGTCAAGGTCGAGGTCTATCCGAACTCGACGCTGTACAAGGACAAGGAAGAGCTCGAGGCGCTGCAGCTCGGCAGCGTGCAGATGCTGGCGCCGTCCAACTCCAAGTTCGGACCGCTCGGCATCCGCGAGTTCGAGGTGTTCGATCTGCCCTACATCCTGCCCGACCTGAAGACGCTGCGGAAGGTGACGGAAGGCCCGCTCGGCACGCGGCTGCTCAAGCTGCTGGATGCCAAGGGCATCACCGGCCTTGCCTATTGGGACAACGGCTTCAAGCAGATGAGCGCCAACAAGAAGCTGATCACGCCCGCCGACTATCAGGGCGTCAAGTTCCGCATCCAGTCCTCGCGCGTGCTGCAGGCCCAGTTCAAGGCGCTCAGCTCGCTGCCGCAGGTGATGGCGTTCTCGGAAGTCTACCAGGCGCTCCAGACCGGCGTGGTCGACGGCCAGGAGAACACCTGGTCGAACATCTATACCCAGAAGATGCACGAGGTGCAGAAGTACATCACCGAGACCAATCACGGCTACATCGGCTACGTCGTGATCGTGAACAAGAAGTTCTGGGACGATCTGCCGGCCGACATCCGCGACCCGCTCACCAAGGCGATGAAGGAAGCGACCGACTTCAGCAACGCGCAGTCGCAGAAGGAAAACGACGACGCGCTGGCCGAGATCAAGAAGAGCGGCAAGAGCGAGATCATCAAGCTCACGGCCGAGCAGGACGACGCGATGCGCAAGGCGATGGAGCCGGTCTACAAGGACGCCGCCGGCCGCGTCGGCCAGCCGCTGATCGACGAATTCCTCAAAGAGGCCAAGAGCACCACGAACTGAGCACGACGAACTGATCGTTTCGAACGATGAACAAAGGCTTCCGTGCAGCCTGCACGGAAGCCTTTTTGTTGCGAATGATTTCCGATTGCGGCTGGAGGTAAAATCGGGCGTTACAATCCTGGCAAGGGCGCGCTTCCTGTCCAAGTTGTAAGTTGCGTGTCAGCGGCGTCGCGCCCATCTTCATGGACATCCTTCCAGAGGAGGTCCGGATGAAGAAGTTCACCATCGCCGCCATCGCCGTGCTCAGCATCGCCGGCTCGGGCGCGGTCTATGCGCAATATCATCGCCCGTGGATGGAGCACATCCGCCACATCCGCATGAACCCGGAAGACCGCGCCGCTTTTGTCGACGCGCGGATCGCCGCCGTCCATGCCGGCTTGAGGCTCAACGCCGACCAGGAGAAGCTGTGGCCGCCGGTCGAGGCTGCCGTGCGCGAATTCGCCAAGCTGCGCATCGACCGCGCCAATGCGCGGATGAATGCCGGCCCCGGCGATGCCGGCAAGGACGCCGACAGGCCGGAGGATCCGGTCGCCGGCCTGCGCCAGCGCGCCGAGGACATGGGCGCGACTTCGGCGGCCCTGAAGAAGATCGCCGATGCCGCAGACCCCCTCTACAAGACCCTGGACGAGGGCCAGAAGCGGCGCCTCGCCGTGTTGACCCGCCACCGCGGCCCGTTCGGCGGCGGCGAAGACGGCCCGCACCGCCACTTCATGGAACGCGGTATGGACCGCATGATGGAGCGCGGCATGGAGCACTTCCATCGTGACCGTTTCGACCGCGATGGCGGCCCCGACCGGGATCGCGAGGGCCGGCTCTGAGAAGGGCTGGATTTCGCGACCATTAACCCTGGAGAAGCCGCTGGAATCCAGCGGCTTTTCGCTTTCTGGGGACTGTGGAAAAACCTTCATTGCATCGCTTGCCAGACCCGGATCGCTTTGCTAAACGACCGACCTCGCAAGGCACTAACCGCCTTTCGGGCGCATAGCTCAGTTGGTAGAGCAGCTGACTCTTAATCAGCGGGTCCCAGGTTCGAGCCCTGGTGCGCCCACCATATAAATCAAGCACTTAGCGGTTTGATCGAACGGCAGAACCAGCGCCGTTTACACCACCGTTTACAATTTTGTTCGCGCTTCGAGCTTCAGCACGGCGGCTTCGGCAAGCTGAATGTCACGACCGAGGTAGTGCGCATCCAGGATGGCCTCGACGTCCTTCAACGAGTGCCCGGTGACGGCCGCGATCTGCGGCACGCTGGCGCCCGCGATGGCGAGGCGAACTACCGCCGTGCCGCGCAAATCATGAAACGTGAGGCCGTCGATGCCGGCACGCTCGCATGCCTTTCCCCAAGACGTCCGAAAGCCATCGGAGGTCCAGGGGCGGCCCAGTGTGTTCGTCAGGATCACCGGCCCCCGGCGGCTCGTCGCATCGAGCAGAGTCCTCAAGGGGGCGCCAGCGGGCATCGCAACCCGGCGGCCACCTTTCGATTGGCGAAGGCGAATGTAGGGGCTCTCGTAGGCCGACCAGGGGAGGCGTAGAAGATCTCCCTGCCGTTGCCCGCTCCAGAGAGCCAAGATCAGCGCTAGCTGGATCTCGTTGGAGGCGACCGCGAGAACCGCAGCAATGTCTTGCTCGGTCCAGATTTTATCCTTGCGGTCTGCTACGTAGAGGCGGCCGCCACGTTCGCATGGGTTGGTCGCGATGATGCCGCGGTCCTTCGCGAACGACATGACACGCGCCAGCGTTGTCCAGGCGTAGTCGGCCTTGCGAGGCGTCTCAACGAACGAGTCGCGCCAGGACTTGAATTCACCACGCACGCGGCGGTCGGCCAGAGCTGCGACTGGTAGGTCGCCAAACTCGTCTTCTATCAGCTTGACATAGGCGAGGTAGGCGCGGCGCGTCGAAGCGGCTAGGCCAGTGAACTCTGGTGCGGCCTTGTACTGCGCGATGATCGTCATGAACGTGCCTGAGCGTGGTTGCCGAAGACTTGCGTGTGCGTCGTGATACTCTCGAACGAATTCGGGTGAGCCTGGCTTGGCCTCGATAGCGGGGCCACCGCGCCACGCGTAAAAATGCACCTTCGTTTCGCCATTGGCGAGCTTACGCTTGACCCGATGAATTCCCTTAAGAACGACGCGCACGGTTTGCTCTCCATTCGTCTAAAGCAGATGATTCTTGTTTCGGTTGCAGGCCGCTCATTGCGTCTAACGCGATGTCGATAGCTTTGAGATCCCAGCGCGTTGTACGGGGGAGCGGTGGAGGTAGCCTGCCGGCTCGCACCCAAGCGGAAAAAGAGCTCGGCGATAGGTTGCAGTAGGAAGCCGCTTGCTGCCTACTCAGCAACCGAGGCGTGAGCGGTCGGCAGGGCGTCGAATCGACGCCCTGGGTTGTGGTTGGGTTTGAGAAACGGATAGCCGCACTAGTGCTTCCACGAGATGTGCGACGATCAGAAGCGGGCGAATGTTCGTCCGTTAGACGCGCCTTGCGCGCGCTGTCAGCAAAGTCCGACTCCATTTTGACGTGTCAGTCGCCGGTACCAACGGCGATTGTTTCACGTGACTCGTCTTAAGACTGAGTGGGAGGAGATCCGACGTAACACCGGATATACCGTGTGTATGCCAAAAACATACGTCAAAACAGCCGTGAAGTCAAAGGTGAGGTCGCTCCGACCCGATTGATTTCTAGGCCGCGTTTTTGGAGGGCCGCTCGCCTCGAGTGTCTTAGAATCGACCGACTACCTTCGCCCGGACCGATTAGCGTTAACCGGACGCGGGATCCGAAATTGACAGGAGCTAAATTGAAATTCTGACTGGCGGAGCACCAACGCCGTGCAATTGGGGCCCATGCGGCCAACAAGATGCGGCGATCCTTGGACCTCTCTATTGAACTGCATAGGGGCTCGTACTATGTTCGTGATCAGGAGAGCGTGCGTATAGTGGACAGACGCCGACAGTCTCATCCTTTCTCTACTGAGCCAAAGTGCCAGTCATCACGTGGACGTGGACTTCGCCCCGCTAGCTGCGGCCGATTTGGCATGTGCTCCGTAGATTCCAACTCAATCAAACGGGTCACACTTTGGTGTGCAGTGCCGGCGATCTGAGCCGCACTCTGAGCATGGGCAGCTCGTCTCTGAGTGCCATGAAAACCCGCTAAGAATTGAGACCTCAAAAATGCCGCTTGGAAAAATGTCGAAAGAGGATTCGCTCGAAGTTAGCCGATGGCTAAAGAACGTGAACTTCAAGAACCTTCATTTTGGGCCAAAAAAGAAGAAGAAAAGCAAGTCTCCGTCACGGAAACCGCCGAAGGCCAACCACGGCCCGAGCGCGGCAACCGAAGTGCTTATGATTCTGCCGATATCTGAGATCGAAGTAGGGCATCAGTTGTTGGCACCAGATCTCGCGGCGATCGCTGAATTGAAGGCTTCGATTTCCCTGGGTGGCGATGTTGCGCCACCTATCGTAGTGCGCAAGCGACGAAATGGGACCTATGAGCTCCTGGACGGCCATACCCGTCTTGCCGCGCTCAAGGAGATCGGCTCGACGACGATATCAGCGATTGTTTGGTCGAACCTGGGCGACTGGGACGCAAAATTTAGAAGGAACGCCGGTCAGCGAGGCAGAGTTCGGACGGCCCTCGACCGCGCCCTGATCGATAATGAGCTGTTTGAGCTGATGAAGGAGAAGGTGTCGCAAGATGCGACACCTCGTGGTGGACGACAGCCTGAGGAGCAGTATATCCGTAAAGCAGCGAAGCAGCTCAACTTGTCAAAGGACCGACTCATCAGATCGAGAAAGATCGCAGGCATCGACAGCGAGGTGCGGCAGAAAATTCGCGAGCTGGGTCTCGACGACAACCAATCAGTTCTCCTTGACGTCGCAGGTGCTGGAGACGCTGCGAAACAGATGCAGACGTTGGAGCTGCATCGGGCCAAGACCGAGACGGGCTCCAAGCCGCGGCAGCAGGGAACGCGAACACGCAGTAGCGCGGCGAAGAACGAGTTTCGCAGTAGGTCCGACTATCCTGAGAGAAAGCTCAATCCGAGGTCGCGCAAGGAACTGGGCCGGGCTGATCGGGACCTCTCCGATACGAATGGCGCATTGGGCAGCAACTTCGAACGGGACCCCACCAACGACAAGGAGACGAAAGTCCTAGTCCGAATGAAAGCTTCGGACTGGGACGAAATCGAGCGGCAGCAAGCTGGTGCTCGGTATACCCTCTCCGCAATTTGTGTTCGGCAGAAATGGTGCTCCCTGAAGATAACCAAGATCGAAAAAACCAGCGGGGACGTTGATGCCCCGGATGTGACCGACGGCAATTGGGACGAATAAGTCGCGGCCATGGGTGGGGTGCGGCGGCTATAGGTAAGCTGCACCCCATTTCTGGGTCTCCTTAAGAGGCCGCGTAGTTTGATGGAGCAGGTAGCGTCCTGCGCGGCTGTGTCAGAGATCAACCTGTAAAATGCTAATTCAGAACACATAGCCGACGCGCTCAGTGGTTGCCCCGATGCGCGGTACTGCAAAGTGGAGAGTTCAGCCTCTCCATATGGCTTCGCTTGTTCTGAATTCATTCAAAAACCAGCTAGGTCGAGATCGCACATGACAACTTATCGCCAACTCTCGGAATCTGAGCACCGGGAAAATCTCGTTGAAGCCTATTCGCACCACATCACTGAGCTAATGGATCAAGGGCGACGGGCTTACTACCTGAATTTCATGTTCAACCAATTGCCAGGGTCACGTGAGACACAGATTCACATCATGGTGCAAGAGGTAGAGCGAGTTCACTGGCTCCTCATGCACCATATTGTCCGAAGGCCAAACGCGGTGCGCTTTGCGCACCTGCGGCCGATCTTTTTCGGTTGCCCCGACCTCCCGGTCTTTAAGTGGAATCGGGACAAGGTTGGCCAGTCGGCGACGGCCAACGACGGGCTTCACTTCAATGTGGTTGCTCTTGTGCCGCCGCGAACCGATCCGGTTCTTCCGGTTGAATTTCAGTATTGGCTTCGGGGGCCACTGTCGCGCTTGACGGTGCCGTTGGACCAGCACTTTCAGGAGAGTAGCCGAAAGTATCTGAACGGTCGGTTGTCGCGGATCGATGTTACCCCAATCACAGAAGGCACTATGGCCGACTACACCTTGAAGACGTTCAAGCATGGCCGCATAGACGAGGACTCCATTCTCGTTCTGAGGTAGCTCAGCTTCCACGCAGGGCCTTGGATAGCCGTTCGTTGTGAATGCTAGATGGAATAGCGACTGTCGTGGTAGGCGGCTGTGCATTCCAAGCTTTTAAGTGCATTCTAGAGATCGCCGGACGCCGGGAGAGCCTTTCGTTCCTGATCGCGCAATGATGAGAGCCCCGTCCGAAATGGCGGGGCTTTCTTCGTTGATGCATGCCCACGAGACAAGATCATGCCGGACGGCATTCGCCATCTTGTAAATACCCGTTGTGACCAGCCGCGCTGCTGCGGCCAACAATGGAAAGAACATCATGACTTACGACGTCGCCCCTGCGGGGCTAAACACCGATATCCAACCAGGAGAAAATGCCCGCAAGTTAAACCCGCGCCTAGTCGAAGACCTTGTTCACGCTATCGCCGCGTGCGAAAAAAGCCCGCTCGTACCGGCTGTTGTTGCAGGCGTGGCTCGTCTTAACACCGACGATCATTGTTTGCGAAATCTCACTCGCGACATAAGGGACGACCTTCCGCTCCTTTTACGAAAGAGTTCGGCAAAGCATCTTTGGCAGTTGTCGGCGAAGCTGTGGGCTTGCGCGAGGCTCGCGGAAGAAGTCGTGAAGCCGCAGCCCGGGCTCGCGCGAACCGCCCGGCTTCTGAACAAATTTGAGAATCAAGTGTTCGGCTTGGCAGCGCACGCTGATGATATGGTAGCTGACGCGGGCATATCCTAGGGAAAGGCCACTTCGCACGCTGACGATCCTCCGGACAGCGTTCTGGTCGCTGTTCGCAAACAACGCAACGAGCCCTGTTGAACCGGTGGGGCTCGGTTGTTTTTAAATACCAGCGAGACGCCTGACACATGTTGCGCCGAGATCGAGGGCTCCACAGAGCCTGCCGCATGGCCTTGCTGTCTCGGTTTAGTCGCGCCCAATCCCCTTGCGGGCAATCATGACGCGACCGGCCCAAGTGTCCTTTTGCTTCCTCGGCTAACCGGGCCGGGACCGTCTTGGAGGAGAGGTATATCAGTCAGTCGTAGCGAGCAGATCCTTTGGTGGTGATCCACCCCAAGCCCAATGCCCGATACCGCAGCGCGGTCCCGTCTACTAATACCTGTCTCAACATTAGCAATCGCTTCTTAGCGGTGCGGTGCCCAAAGTTGTGTTTTCTAGCGTGTTGGTGGTCAAAAAAACTCAATGCACGGTCATCGAAATAGCCGCGGCGATTCTAGCTTCTTCGTCGATTCTAGCCACACGCGAAGCTTCCAAAATCTGTCGGTAAAGATTGGATCCAATTCTCGGGATCAATAAGCTGACCGTCTTCCCGGTGCCGATCACGCAGCCCAGCGGCAGTTTTCTGGCGAGCGCGCTCACCCCCGCGGGCTGTCGGATCAGGATTCGGAAGTCCATGTCCATAGCCGCGGAGACGATGCTGTCCTTCAGGACAGTGAACCGAGCGCCACGAGGATTTCCACTGTCATCCAAACCGAGAACGTAGACTTGGTCTGCGCCCGGCGGTTCTCCTTTTTTGGCCCATTATAACTCCCGGAGTGGTCGCAGCGACGAAGTAGCGTATTCGCTCGTCGCTGCGTAAAGCTCTGCGTTAGAACTTTGGAGAGGGTACTGAAGCCCGTTGCTTCTCCAGGAGGGCATTCTGATCTAGGTCCAAAAACCGAGGCTCATTGATAGTGAGCACCCATGACGGAACGGGAGAATTTGCGGATCGCGGTTCGCTAGAATATTGATCGAGCTCCATCGTCGAGGAGTCGCTGAGGTGCCAAATTCGGTTAAATGGCCGGGTATGAAATTGTGCAGAGATTAGGCCAGCGAGTTCTTGTGCCTGTGCGCCAGATTGGAAGATGTAGGAAACGGCCGTCACCACGTTGGGCGACATGTTCTCTGTCAATCGGACGACAAGCTGATTGCTGTTGTTAGTCTTACATTCCAAGATCGTTGGTTTTGGCGACGAAACGCTGCATCCATTTTCGGTCATAGCGGCCTTTGCTGCCGCCGCAGTCATGCCGGTTGCTACCCCCAGAATACCCCGTTTCGTAAAGGCATAGATTTCCGTTGAGCTTTTATCCGCCCGAGTGAAGGTGGTCGCAACGTGCTTCCAGCTTTCGTAATCCTCCGGCCGAAGCAAAAAGAAGGGCTGCGCGCCCCGGACGGCATTTTTCAGGCTCTCAGCGGTGCCGCCATGATCATAGCTTGTCGCGGCGACGGACGGTTGACCGATAATTCGACCGTCTCGATCCAAGTCGAAACTGACAGCATAGTTGAGGTTGACTTGGGGAGCAGGAAACCAATGCTGCATTATTTGGGCACGGATTACCGCTATGGGGTCGGGCGGTGGCGTCTGCGCAAGCGCCGACGAACACGCGAACATTGAGAGTAGAGCAAACCATTTCAACATTTGTGATCTCTGTTGTGAGTTACGTATTAGGCAGATGCGGTTTCAGTTGAGCGCCAAGTTACCCTTCAACGGACGCGTAGATGAGGAAACCCAATATCATGCGATGATCCACGCGACCGCGTAGTAGGGACGCTGCTTCAAGCGTTGTGCCCTCAGGACAGGTAGACCGGCGCGAGTAAGACGGCTGTGATCCGGGTTGCCCGAGAGCCATACCCCGCCTGCTGCAGTCTGCGATCATCGAGCCAGCCCAAAAGAGCGTTGACGGCAAGGGGCACCTGGTACGGTAGTCCTCTGCTTGGATGATACGGAAACCCAAGCGCCAGAGAGCGAACTGCAGCTTGCTGATTGCTGGCGCTCACCACACCCTCGATCACCCCGACAACGAGGGGCAGAAGGGCGAGCACCCAGACGAAACCATTGCCAATGTGGCTGGCCGAAATCGCAGGAGGCTCGGCAGCCACTAGGTCACCAATGTCGGTCTCCCGAAGGGGCTTCCATTCCGGCATTCCCTTTCGCCAGACCTGGGTGTCCGCGTCGATCTGCTTTTTTTCAAGAGATCCGTGATGGTGTCGGCAGTTATTGGGCCTCGCCGACCGCCGTTCACGACGTAGTACCACTCGTTTTGATGCGGGCTGGTTCGTAGCCCCGAGGTTCGGCAGGGGCGGTGGCGCAGAGAGTTCTTCGGTCACTTTGGCTTTCCTCTTTCTACAGACGTTTTTGAAAGTCGCCCTCGCTTGAACCCAAATTCTTATTGATAGGGAATATAGTCCCTAGAGACTATATGCCCGATGGTGCTCCATCCGGCAATGCAGGATTGGCGCGTCATCGTTGGCAATAATGTCCGGCGTATTCGCCAGCAGCGTCGGCTAACCCAAGAAAAGTTGGCGTTTGAGGCTGATCTGGACTTGACCTACATCGGCGGGATCGAGCGAGGGCGGCGTAACCCCAGCCTCTTGGCGATGGCTCGGATTGCTGAGGCATTGTCGGTGCCGCTCGTCAAACTCTTGAGCGAACAGTGAGGATAGGCTTGGTCGACTGCGTGGGCGCTAGTATTCGTCCGCCCTCATGATCGTGATGATCCGCTCTGTCACTGAGGGATCGGCCGGGTTCGGCGAATGGAATTTGAGGGACTTGTCGTAGTAGTCGATTTTGAATAATACCGCGGTGCCCTCGAAATCGAAGACTCCGGCATCGTGTTCCTCCTGCGGATCGTTGGCATGGTGGAAGTCGTCGTATAGGGCGACGGTGCGGACCAAGCGCTCGACCGCGTCCTGTCCCAGTTCGGCGATGCCTGTTGTGATGACGGCTCCCCCGCCGAGAAGGTGCTTCCTCAGCTCATCGTTGAGCATTCGTATCCGGTCCGTGTGAAGGGACATGAGTGATCTCCAAAATATATGTTGGTTGATGGGCCTGGGCTCGCGTTCACTCAGCACCAGGCACGGTCAGGTAGTTGGAGCCCGGGCCGTGGTCCGGGCTTGGTGCTAACCGGGCAAGTTATTCTGGACCAGGGTTTACAAGCCCCACTTGGGCGATGTGCCGGACGTAGGTGCCTTTGTCCGGATAGTCGCGAAGCTGAAGGGTCAAGACCTGGTCCTCCCGCTTGGTCACCACGCAAGGCCACCACCCAAAGCCGGGGTCATCGTCCTCGACGAGCACTAGCTGGCCGACGGCGATGCTCTCCCACGTTCGCGGGAGGCCAGCCGCAACAACTGCGCTTGCCTTTGCCTTTTCAGGGGACGGTGCTGGGGCGGGCTGTTGAACCTTGCTTCCGTCGCCGGGCATAACCAGCGCGGCTTTGAGCTTGCCGAGGAGGTCCCGCCGGATCGGTGGCACGAACGCCTTGCCGCTGGCGTATAGTCTCCCCACGGGCAGCTTCATGCCGATCTCGGTGACTGCTGACGAGGCCGGGTGCACCGACGTCAGCTTCATCAGCGCCGCAGCGCTAGCGACTTTCTCGTTGAACTCCGGAAACCGAGCGCCCCGTGGCTTTCCTTCTTCATCAAGACCGAAGACAAAGAGCTTGTCTGGTGTGCTGGCCGCTTTCTTCTCTGGCTGCTTTCCCATGTTTCTCCTCCTCAAAAGCATACGGGGCCCGAAAAGGCCCCGCTGTATGCAGTTCTAGCGATTTTGTGGCTTGGCCACCGTAGCGGGCCAGGCGCCCGCCGAGGTAAATCAATCACGGAAGTCTCTCCACTATAAATTGCAAAGTCGTTGCTAGACCTTGCAGAACGAGTATATGCGAACCGTGGTGTTGTCTCAAGCGAAATCGCGCCAGAAATAGTTTCTAAGTAGCTGTTTTCGCGTCGATTTTCACGGTTTTAATGGTATTCGACTGCACCTTTGGTGCAGGTGGCAGTAGCCGATTTGGCAGGCTTGCCGGTCGTCAATTTTGTTGCCGTTACACCTATTCAGGCCGTCGGCTGAGCAAAACCGCCAGATTGCGTTCTGAATAAATCGTGCAAATGATTTCGGAAAAGCAGGATTTAGGGAGCTAGCGTCAATACGACGCGCAACGGCCCTTATGATTTCAGCACAACCCCCCGGGCGATAGCACCCAGCGCCGTATGCGTGAGGTCTGCCAGACTCCTGTAAAATGCCCGTGCGGTGGAAGTGGTTGTGAACGAGCGTATCCACTGCGATCATGGTTTTACCAGATTCAAACCAGAGCGGCCGATGTTCACGCGCGCCGATCAGCAGCGTCGAAAGGGACATCATGAGTATCTTGTCGGAGATCCCGTAGACGTTTCGGAGTGGACCAATCAAGGCTTCCTGCCGCGCCGCCTCTAATTCGGCCGTGGTCGCACCTTTCGCGCTTTCCAATTGCTGGTCTATCCAACCAACGAGGTCGCCGTCGGCGAGGTCGCGGACAAACAAGAAAAGAGAATGTGCGGTCTGGTTCAATTTCCCGTTGCGGAGTCGCGGCTTAGGCAAGGGGCAAGCATCTATGTGATCAGGCTCCGCGCACGTGAAGCTTGTCTTCTCGTAACGACAACCCTCGAAATGCCAATAGCTGCGCAGCTTGGGGCAACAGGGTGCATTCTTCTCGCTTGCTGCAATCGCGGACCAGGACGCGGTACCATGCTTACGGATGTAGGCGCGCGCGACGCTGTCCGAGATGCCTTGGAAGCTAAACGTCGAGACGAGCCAATCAAAAATCGGCGGCGTGTCGGCGAGGGCGACAGCTCGATCTAGACCTGCGTGCCGAACCTCGTCGTCGATCTCGTCAAGGAACGACATCGAGCCGGCGACCGCGCAAACGGTCCGGATCAAGTTCTCAGCCCGGCCCAGCTGATCGGAGGTTCTCGTTGCGACCGACCTCTTGCCGGTAGCTTCCTTCGCCGAGCGCCGGCTCGGAACGCTGGTTGCTAGATGAGAGATACTAGCCTCCGTTGAGCGTCACTATCGCCATCAATGTAGCGCTGTGTGGTTTGAATTGACCGGTGGCCAGCCAGCAGTTGGACGTCCCGCAGCGAGCCGCCCGCCTTGTGAACTGCTCGCGCCGCTCTCGTAATGAAGGTTCTACGTCCCGAGTGCGACGAGCATCCTTCGAACCCAAGTTCTTCATAAGCGCGGCTGAACCAGACAACGATGCTCATCGGTGTCATTGCGCCGCCGCGCTCGGATCCAATGAGGGGGCCTAGCCCCCTAGACAGCTGCCGCGCCTCAACGAGAGTCTGTCGAAGCTCAGGATGAATTGGAATTGACCGCCCGCTGCGCTTCTTGGCGATCTCGTCGCGAACCTCAAGCGTGCTGCCGACCTCGCCGCTTGGGTCGAGCAGCATCGGCCACGTCAATTTGGCGATCTCGGCGGCGCGAAGACCTGCCTTGACCGAGAGTAAGACGATGAGACGGTTGCGAAGCGGGTGGCGAGAGCGCGCGGCGAAAAACAACAGATCGTCGATATGGTCAGCCGAAAGAATCTTGGCTTGTTTGCCAGGCATTTCACTCAACCAGCTTCTTCTGAGAACAAATATAGAACATTTGGCTGAGCACGCAACAGAAACTTTGCATCGATACGCGCCTGACGCTGCGTGCGACCCGCCAGATCGTGGACGTCGACGTGCGCTGATGCCTGCTTGCTCTGAGGCTTGCTCAGCAGCCGGCTTGTTGCGTTGCCTTGCGAGTGTCGAAACCAGACTCGTCCAGGTCTCGCACCCGCATTCATGGTTGGTTGGGCGGCGTCACTGAACTCGTGGTCGAAAGGTGTCGCACGTTGGGCTGGTTTCCTTCACCGGCCTATCAAGCTTCGCGAGAAAACGAACCTGTAAAGGGTCGGCAGTCAAATATCTCACGAAGGAAAAATCATGACTCTCGACCATCTGAAACATATGAACAAAATGCAGCGCGCTGCTGTTGTGCATGGATACAAGTCTGCCCCCGCAAAGCCCGGTCGGCCGCTACTGATCATCGCTGGGGCAGGCACTGGAAAAACGGAGACATTGTCGAACCGGGTGGTTCATTTTCTGGCAAGCGGAGTGAGCCCCGACAACATCTTGTTGCTCACGTTCACGCGGAAGGCGGCGCAGGAAATGACCCGCCGCGCGATTGCCACGGCTGGTCGTGTCCTAGGCACGAATGTCGGCGAGATCCCGTACTCAGGCACATTCCACGCTGTCGGCGCGCGGCTCGTCCGAGAATTTGCCGAGCAACTCGGCTTGTCCCCCAATTTCACGATCAAGGACCGAGGCGATAGCGCCGACCTGCTCGACATGATTAGGCACAAGCTTGGCTTCTCGACCCTGGACGTGAATTTTCCAGACAAGAACCAATGTCTCGAAATCTATTCGTACAAAATCAATGCCTGCATAACTCTGAAGGAGGTCCTGAGGACGAAGTATCCGACGAGCAAGAAGTGGACCAGCCAGCTTCGGCAACTTTTCGCTGAGTACCGAGCAGCAAAGCGCAAGCAGAACGTCTTCGATTACGACGACCTGCTGGTTTACTGGGTGAAGATGCTGAACCAGCCCGACATAGCCGACCAGTTACGAGCTCGGTTCAGCCACGTGCTGGTGGACGAATACCAAGACACCAACCGCCTTCAGGCCAAGATCCTCTTCGGCCTCAAACCTGATGGCCGAGGCGTCACCGTTGTCGGCGACGATGCCCAAGCGATCTATTCGTTCAGGGCGGCCACAGTCGAGAACATTCTAGATTTTCCGCAGGTGCTGCCGAAGGTCCGGGTTATCAACCTCGAACAGAACTACCGTTCGACAAACCAAATCCTCAAGGCGTGCAATGCGGTCATCAACCTTTCGACGCGTGCATATGCCAAAAACCTATGGTCCGACCGGCCGAATTTAGGCAAGCCAAGGCTCGCCGTTGTCGAGAATGACACGGCACAAGCCATTTATATCGCCAACCAGATTCTTTGTGCAAAGGAGCAGGGCATTCCATTTCGTGCCCAAGCTGTCCTGATGCGCTCGTCTCACCACAGCCAGAAGCTCGAAATCGAGCTGACGAAGCGCAACATACCGTTCGAAAAGTGGGGTGGCGTCAAGTTTCTCGAAGCCGCCCACATCAAGGATGTGCTCAGTTTGTTACGTTGGCTGGAAAATCCGCGTGATGAGGTGGCCGCTATGAGAGCCTTGAAGCTGCTGCCGGGCATCGGGCCGGGCGCGGCCATGCAGGTGATGGAGCGGCTGGAAGGTCGGATGGGGCGGCTGGTGCTCAAAGATGCCGACCGGCCTCGTAGTTGCGGGGATCATTGGGGGCAGTTTGTTCGGTTGATAAAGCGTCTGCAGAAACGGCCCTGGAAGGCCAGCCTGCCGGAGGTGGTGAAATGGTATTTGCCGCTGATGAAGCACGACAATCCCGAGCTTCGTGCGGCAGACCTTGGCCAGCTCTGCATTGTCGCGAGCAGCTATAGCTCGCGTGAGCAGTTTCTTGTGGAGGTCACCCTCGAGCCGCCAGAAGGCACAGTCGGCCCCAACAAGCCGGGCCGGTCGGATGATGATTGTCTGGTCCTCTCGACGATTCACTCTGCCAAAGGTCAAGAATGGGACCACGTTTACCTCTTGAACGCGGTGGATGGTTGCATCCCATCGTCGAGGGCCAAGACGCCAGCAGAGGTCGAAGAAGAGCGGCGTCTCCTATATGTCGCGATGAGCAGGGCAAAAAACCGCCTGTCGTTGATGGTGCCGCAACGCGTATTTTCGTGGCGGCAGAACTCTAGCGTCGTCGATCTGTTCACGCGGCGTAGCCAATTCATTCCGCGATCGGCAGAGAAGCTGTTCGTCGTCCGTGCGGCTTCTGGCAGACCACAGACCAGACAAGCATCGTGATCTGAATCGAGCTGGAGCGACTGGCGTGCCGCGGCCGGAGTCCGCGGGACGCTGGATCGGCTTTGGCTGCACTGTCGCCGACGGACACATTTGGCGGCTCAAAAAATCAAACTTGTAAATGATGCCGTGATGGCAATTTGCGCATCACAGTAATGTATAAGGAGAGAGAGCAATGTCGAGAAAAGCGAGACTGACGGATCGAAGGATTATAGCGAGATTCCCGACCAAAGGAGACGAAATGACATCCGACGACGACGACAAAGATTTTTGGCTGGAAAACGCCGTCGCCGCCGACAGTGTCGGAAAGAGCGAAGTCGAATTGCGGGCCCAGCGCGCCTACGCCCTAGAGGGGCTCGTGACGGCCCTCGCCGTCGATGTTGCCAAAGAACTGACGGTGCTGAGCGCGATGGATATCGAAACTATCGACCCCGAACGGCATGTCGAGACGATGACCGCGCTGCTCGAGGCGGATGAATTCGTCACTCTCTTGTTGCTCGCGATTGACGAGATCAGCCGGCAAGTCGCTAAAACTCGGAACACTCGACGGCAGTCCGGGATAGGACGCCGCAAGGGAACGACAAAAGACAGGAAAACGTCGCTCCATTAGAGACTGGCAAAGAGGAAAGTGTCTCGGCGCCCGACTTGGCGTCGAGATTTTTAGCTCAAAAATAGATTAAACTGCTCTTCAGGGCAGTCCAATGATCAGTCTAAAATCTGATCTCATCCGATGCTTCGCTGAATTCGCTGCATCGGGCGATCGCCTGAAGGTAACAGTGTTAAATTGAATGGCAAAGGGAGCGCGCTATGAACAAGCTGCGTAAGCCCGATAGCGACTTCACCCAAATCCCGAACGCGCTGCTGCGCGATAAAGATATCAGCCTCAAGGCGAAGGGCGTTTATTGCCTGCTCTTCTCGAAGCCGGATGATTGCGTGTAATCGGCAGCAACGTGCTGCAGCGCGATAGGCTGTTGAGGGGGCTTATCGCCTCCTGACCGCGCTGGTTGCTGCAGCTGACGACTTCGCGTATGCCCGCCCGTCGGGGGCGAAGCGTCTGAAGCATGAATTTTCCCAAACTCACCTGCAAGATGTCTCCGGTTATTAATGACCTGGAGGACGTTCCGTCCGACCTCGACGTCAATTATGAGGACGGATGCTGGTACATCCGGGTTCCCATTGCTCTGAGCGAGGATGGCCGTTGGCTGACGTCGGTTGATGTCGGGTACCGGGAAAGTGATGAGGAAAGCCCGTGTGACGGTATCGCACCGGTTTATTTCCTGAGCTTCGGGTACGAAATCCACTTGTTCGATCAACAGGATGGCGTCTCGTACTCTACTATGAATCCTCTGGAATCACGCTGTGCGGTCCCGCCGGAGATGCGACAGCTGGTGGTTGATATATCCTGCGCATGCTATCTGAAGCTTATTGAAGACTGCGATCCAAGCTACATATTTAGGAGTACCTGGCTGGGCAAACCGGGCGAAAGTGCGCTGAAAAAGCACGTCCAGGCCACCGAAACCCTCTGCAAAACGGGCTATACCGTGATAAAAGAGGGAACGGATCAATACGGTTGCAAGTTTTGGTTGCTAGGGAAGAGCGACGAAGATCACTCGCATTTGGAGCGGGTTGAGGGTAATGAAGCGCTAGGAGCTGCTTATGAGCCTTCGTAACCATTTCGATATCGCCCTCAAGAAGGGCGAGCAGAAGCCAGAAGATCGCGCGCGCGCCCTCGGTGTAACCGTCAAGAAGGGCGCCGACGCAGCACGCCATCTGAAGCAGGCACAGGATTCGCTGGACAAAATCCGGGCGAAGCAGGCTGAGCGTCAGAAGCAGTCGGAGCTTCCGAAGAAGCTTGCGCACGCGTAGTCGCCTATTCATCTGAAAACCTGAGACCTTAAGGCCGCCGATCTGGCGGCCTTTTTCGTGGCTCCTTGACTTTGAGTTCTTGTTTCGTTCTACTGGGCAAAATCCCAGGTTGGACCATGCCCACACTCGAACATCTCCGTTCTGAGATCGAGCGCATGCGCGTGCAGATTGGCCGCCAGCGCAAAGAAATCATTCAGCTCCAGCGGGCCGGGATCGGTACGGCCTCGGCTGAAGCGCTACTCGTGCGGATGCAGGTGAAAGTGGACGATCTCTGTGCGCAGCGAGACGAGATGAAGAAGGCTACCCCGCCGGAGAACCGTAAGCGCGTCCTGGGCGGCCGAAAGTGGTAGATGAACAACCTTCGGCGGTTTCCGGCGCCCTGGACAATGGAAGAGGACAAGCACGGCTTCAGCGTGAGGGACGCCAGCGGCTTCCACATCTGCGGCGTGCCTCACCGGGAAGATCTCCACCAAAGCGGATACCAGTACGCCAGCAACTTTCTGTCCCGCGGAGAGGCGAGACGAATTGCTAAGGCGATATGCCGGCTACCCGAGCTGCTAAAGCGGCCGCAGTATTGAGCTGCCGCAACCTCCCGGCGATAATGGCCTGGGGGGAGCACCATGGAGTCGTTTCTGATCGTCCTGGTGATCGCTGGCGGGTGGTACCTGTGGCAGCGGTCAAAGAACGTCGAGCGTTCAAAAGTCGCCAATGAGCGACTGTCGAAGGACAACCGCCTTCACGATCACATCAAAGCGGGAATGCGCGAATACCACTGGCGCGAGCGGAACCAGCCTCTTTGGCGGGCCATGCACGGCGAGATGGTGTTCGAGACCGCGAATCTCCAGGCCTTCCACCTCGACCATTTCGTTGAGACCCGCGTGGGGTTCTATTTCAAGGACCTTGACGAATACGGGATGTACAGCTTCTTCGCCGGCAACGGTGACGATTTCATCGAGAGCTATTACCGGACCGATAGCACCTTCCAGAAGGAAGGGATGCTGCTGCACGACGAGGACTGACGATGGAATGGGGATACATCCTGATTTTCGCCATGGGGGCGCTTGCTGGCTACGGGTATCGTCTTAAGGCAAGCCTGCGCCGCAGGACACCTCCGTGTCATCGCGGGCATCGGCTATCGACCGCAGCAATCTCATCCACGCATATGCTCGCGAGCTGTCCAACTACCTCATCGAGTTAAACCCGGATCGCTATTGCAGCATCTATAGCCGGGCGCTGGCAGAGCAGGAAAAGCTGTTTGCCGCGGACGCAAAGCTGCGAGAGGCCCAACTCCTCAACCTCACCGAGCGATACCCCGTGTACGAGAACTTCGACTTCATCGGAACGCGCCCTTATGTTTTGTATCGGGAGACCCTGGAACGCTATAGCGAGGACGATCTTGAGGAGCACTTCTTCAACCTGGTGAGATTCCACTCGCTGCAGCGTGCGGCGTCAGAGGAATGGCGCATGCAGATGCCGATGCTCAGCAAGAAAGAGGAAGACCATCTCTACGGCTACGTGCTGAAGGTGAAGGACGCAAAGTTCAAAGAGCGGATGAAGCAGGCGGTGAGGGAGTTCAACGCCTCACGGGGCGGTAAGTTGACCGACTTTCAGCTAGCTGACGGCAGCCAGCTCTACGAGTCGGCAGAGATCGCGGTCTACAAGCTTTACGACATCGCGGAATCGGTGGAAGGGTTTTGGTTCAAAGACACTAACGAGTACGGGATTCACTCAATGTTTTACGGGGACGATAAATCCTACGAGAGCTTCTACCGGAGCGATCGGACCTTCGAGAAGCGGGAAGTCCTGCACACGCTTTGATGGCGGAGACGGGATTCTCTCGTCGGCTCACCATTCATCCATGCAAACAGCCCGCGACGGTCAACGAAGCAAAACACAAGGGCGTCGTCAAATATTTGGAGGCGAAGCAGGAGAAGGATCGCGGCGAGCGTCATGGACGCATTGCGTCGGGCGATTCTGGCAAGCAAACCTACGAAAACATCTGCAGGTCGTAAACGCCCAGCAAACAGGTTCAACGCCCGCAACGGTGAACATCACCCAAAACCAACCAAGAAGGAAACCAACCCTATGAAGTCCAACGCCACAAGTTGGTACGTCGTCAACGTAACGGAGAAAGGCAAGTCAGCCTTCCGAGTGGTGCGTCTGCGCATCGTCGGGGCCTCGCTCGCATCCTCAATGGCGGCGCCAAGACCGTCCTCGAATATAAAGGCGACGGCGGCAAGAAGAAGTTGAAGGGTCAGTTCACGGAGATCGGCGGTCCGTTCACCAGCCAGACCAAGGCTCGCGCCTGCAAGTACGTGTTGCAAGGGAAGATGCGCGCGGCCTAGACCATGCGCGCTACCTGACGAGGCGCGCGAAGTGGTTCACGGCGTTCGGGATCGATCTGCTTCTCGTCCAGCGGGTCCGCAGGGACACCACAGGCGAGAAGCGCTTCCTGGATGCCAAACACGCGGAGCTGCATCACGAGTGTTCGAGCTGCCGGGACCAATCGGGCAGGCGAGGGAGGCAGTTCTTCCTCGCCAGCTCATAAATGATTCCGTGCGGTTGACGCGGGCTCGGATAGGAATTCCGCGTTTTCGGACGACTTCTCCAAGATTTGGACGAGGAAATTGGTAGCTTACGCCAGCCTACGGCTGGATAGGTCGTAAGTCGTTGAATCCACGTTGTAAAAGCGCGCTTTCCGGCGCGCTTCGTTACTGGTGCGTTGCGGTTTGATGAAATAACCATTGGTGTTGAATGAAGTGTCAAAGAGGTTTTTCCAGACTGCAAACCCTGTGGGGTTAGTCGTGGTGCGTTGTTAGCGGTTGACGGCCGGGGAATGGTCGTACGGTACGTGCCGGGAATATCCCGGAGGCTCACTTTCGGAGACGGGCATGGCTAAAGCCACGCAAAAGCGAGAACCGAACCTGGCAAGGTTCGCGGTCGGGATGGGTGGAATCCTGTCCCAATCCGAGACCGTCGTTAGAGCCTTTGGCCGGGAGCGGGGGTTTGTTCTCATGTTGTTGGCCGTCCTGGCCGGCCTGCTTGTCCCCCTCGGCACGGTCCTGTTGATAGCCCATGGGATAGCCCGACATATCGGTTGAGTAGGGGGGATAGCGGCGTTGTGGACCTCCCTGTCTCAACCAGTTTTGATAGATTGGTCGAAGTGATTTGCCGCAGCTCAGGGTCAGCTCATGAAACCTCGGGAAGTGCGTTTACGGGACTTCCTCAGACAGTCCAATCTGGCGGAACCTAAGACTCCGCCTTGGGTACACAGCGCGCCGTCCAGCAAGCTGATCAAGATCATTGAGGACGAAAAGCTGCTCGCACTGCGGTGCAACGTCTTCAAGAAGGAAAAACTTTGCTACCTTTTTGTTGGCCGCGCTGCATACAAGGGCAAGGACTCGCTCAACCCTCAGCCCTGGCAACTCCCGTCTGTGTTCGTCATGAGGTTTGCCACACCGCCACCCATCAAGCGGCTGTACCCGTTCGATACGGGGGCCTTCGACGGCAATCGGATGCCGGCTTATCTCACCGCATTCGAGATGGAGAATTTTGAGCTCGGGTCCGATCAGGCGCAGATCGGGCGCCTTATCTCCCTCTACTTTGATACGCCAAGGCGATACGTCGACCGCAAATCATTGGACGAAGAGAAGATCAAGGATGAGCATCTGCTCACTATGAGCCATGCTGAGATCCTGGCGCTAGGGAAGTTATATCGGGAAGGTTCGACCAAGAATTACGACGATCGGGCTGCGGCCATTGAGGTTCAGATCGGTGAAGATATCCCGCTGAGGAAAGAAGACCTTCTGGGGGTCGTCATTCCTGAAGAGTACGCGCGCACTGAAGGCGTGCGGGAGTCGCTGCTGAAGTTCACGAAGTATATCGAGACCTACAGGCTGCTGCCGTTGAGCCTCAATCAGCACTACTCGACCATCTACGAGTGCGTTGAGCGGATTTATAACCGAGCCGGAGTGCAGATTTGATCCCTGACGCTTTGAGGGTCACGGCTGCTCTACGGTTTTCACCGGCCGACTCCATTGGAGTGCCCATCTTCGAGTCCGGCAACTCGATGTATCTCCCGGAGATGGATGCCGATTACAATATCAGCGCCTTCCTTCAGTTCGAGAACGAGGACCACTACGATCTAACGCAGGATGTGCCGGAGGATTATCGCGAAAGGCTGTTTCGTGTTGGTGATCCGGCACCGATTATCTTCTGGTTCAAGCGAGCCTCCCATATCATTGAAGGTGACGCAGAGAAGGCCCGGCTGCAAACGTTGTTCGGCCTTGAGGCAAAAACGCATCCCGTCTTGCGTGACCTCGGCGAGATGCTTGACGATGCACGCACGGGCAAGATCAAAGCTCAGCAACAGGAGTGGTTCGCCCAGGAGGTCGAGGCTTCGTACAATGACGTGTTCTTGGAGGAGCCGAGCAGGACCCGGTACTGGGTTTCTAGATATCGGGTGGCGCTGGAAAATGCGAGGAAGCTGACGCAACCGCCGCACCCGATCGACGTTCGCTTGCGGCGAGCTTCTTCGAGATGGATGGAGATGTTCGCGACGAAGGCCGAGTTCTCCATGTTGACGTCCATCCTCGGGGAGGCATCGCAAGGGATCTACTCCCTTGGCCAGATCACCGACATCATGTTTGCGTACATGAGCCACCGAATAGCGGCCGTCAGCAGCTCTGAGATCACGCGCTGGCTTGAAGACGGTACCGTTAGAAGTCTCTTTGGTCGGGGCTTGTACGATATGTATCTGATCGACGGATGGCCGCATGTTCCATTTGAGTACAACAAGCCGGACTTCCTTGGCATTCTCAAGGAAAAGTTGATCCAGGGCAGAGAGCGCGAGACGTGGAAGGTCGCCCGTCTCGTGTCTGAACTCGTCCTCGGCGGCAAGGATTCTCCAAGGGAGATCGACGACCTCGCCATGGTTTACATCAAGGAGGTCCTGAACGACTACAACACGGCCTTATACCAGGCGAACAACAACTTCGGGCGTAACCCCACTTACAATGATGAGCTGCCGCTCGACGTTGCTAAGACTATTGTGGCCCGCCACGAGCAGGCCACTGACCTGAGCTGCATCATGCACGGCG
Organism: Bradyrhizobium sp. WSM2793; assembly: GCF_000379585.1. Classification (NCBI taxonomy): domain Bacteria; kingdom Pseudomonadati; phylum Pseudomonadota; class Alphaproteobacteria; order Hyphomicrobiales; family Nitrobacteraceae; genus Bradyrhizobium; species Bradyrhizobium sp. WSM2793. The sequence goes on from NZ_KB902806.1 coordinate 24,632, forward strand.
ACGATCGCATCAGAGGGATTGTTCAACGGAACAGGTTCGGCCTCGACGAAGAGCGGGCGCAAATGTATCGGGACTATATCGCCAACTTCCGAGAGTATTAGGTGGCTTCAGGCGGCTGCCCCGCGCTCCCGCGCGGCCTGACCCGTCTCTTCTCATCCTGTTCCTTGTCGGTATAGAGCATGGTAGCCAGCGCGGCTTCGATATCCTGCTGGAATCGCCCGAATTCATACCTCTCCCGAAAGTATGCCTCGTACCGCAGGACAACCTTTATGAGGAGGATGTCTGGGCCCTGCGTGATGGTTGCTGCTTCTAAAGCCGGCGCTGTAGCTTGATATGCTTGGTCGTTACTGGAGGGGATCTTCCACTGATAAGCTTTGGTCGCAAACGGAGTAAGTCTGCAGACTGATAAGGAAACTAACAAAATGGAGTCAGTTGTCGACTGATAAGGAAATAGCTGAAAGCTTATCAGTGTGATGGAGGAGCGGAATGGCGATGCCAGACAGGATTGAACTGAGGAAGCAATCCTGGAGTGCATTGATTTTGCTAGATTTTTCGGCCCGGCGAACTGCTTTTGTGTGGCACTCTTGAGCGGCGCCGCACATTAATGGTTACCACATCTAACGCGTGTTAGCCACGTCCGTCTGCATCAACTGGACGACCCCAAGTCGGCAAAGAGGTCACGGGACTCAGCGAAGGCCGACGCCGCGAGCAAGCTGCTGTCGGCTTCACACCGGGCCGGCCGGAGACGACCGCGCGGCCGACACGGTGCCGCGTGCGACAGGGCGCTCGGAAGGGGTGCGACCAACTCGGGATCGAAGCTCGGCCAGGTCGATAAAGAGGTCGGCTTGGCGGCGGAGATCGTCCGCGATCATCGGGGGCTGGCTGGCAATGGTAGAGACTACGGTGACGCGGACGCCACGACGCTGCAACGCCGCGACCAGGGAGCGGAAATCGCCGTCGCCCGAGAACAGCACGACCTGGTCGACGCGGCCCGCGAGCTCCATGGCATCGACCGCGAGTTCGATGTCCATATTGCCCTTGATCTTGCGTCGGCCAAAGGCATCGACGAATTCCTTGGTGGCCTTAGTGACGACGGTATAGCCGTTGTAGTCCAGCCAGTCGATCAGCGGACGGATCGACGAGTACTCCTGATCCTCGATGACCGCGGTGTAGTAGAAGGCGCGCAGCATCGTGCCGCGACCCTGGAATTCGCCGAGGAGACGCTTGTAGTCAATATCGAAGCCTAACGCCTTCGCCCTGGCGTACAGATTGGCGCCGTCGATAAAGAGCGCGATCTTGTCGGGGACGGGAGACATCCGGGGCTGCTTTAATAGGAGAGGCGGAGGCACGCGCATCCGCACAAGCTTGGGTCGATGAAATGGCTCAAACGGGGCTGCGGTCACAAGCATCACGCGACCGCTGTCGCCTTACGGATCCGTGCCCCACACGTCGAAGGCTACTCCCACCTGGTGGGGGTTTCAATCCGATATACTTCACGGCACAACATATGCTTGAACCTGGGGCGAGACGCCAAGACAAACGTCAGTGGAAGTCCCTCTGACCGAGCGGCGGTGGCGATGCCCGAGCACTTTCCTGTTTTCGAGACTCACCTGAAAAGGCGCGGCCGAAGATGGACGTGGCTTCTTTTCACGGCAGACGGTCACATGATCATGCATGGCTCGGAAAGCAGGCGGTCCGAGGCCAAATACCAGGCCCATCGAGCGCTCTTCCAAATGATGCTGCGTGCCGGCAGCGGCTCCCAGTGGCTTGGTGCAGCCGGAAGCAGCCAGCATCGCTCGGGCCGCACCCGATCGGCCACTTAGCGTGCCAACTGGTCTGCTTCTTCCGGACGGCTCCAGACCGATCGTCGAAATTGACAGCATGGGCTGCTCCTCCGAATCGTGGGAGCCTCAAACGGCGCCCACTCCTTGGCACTCTCATGCCCGTGGAGGAGCCGTCCACAGCATCATGAGCCGACCTGTGCGCCATCGCCCAGTCGGGTGAACGCGTCCCCCCTGGCGAACTCAGGGAATAAGCGCGGCTGGCAGTGGTGCTGTTGGTAGCGGTACAAATTGATCCTGCTGCCCCCGCGCCATCGCGAGGATAGCCAAGATGATTGCAAGGACCGCCAAGAGTTTGGCCATCGATCAAATCCGCTGAAATTTTGTTCGTACAAGATCTTGGCTTTTCGGTCCTTCGGGTCGAACAGCGACCAAATCGGCCGGTCACCGATCAATACGAGCATGCTGAAGTAATCAGCACCGTAAACATGTCCACGTCGAACTCTTTCTCCAGGCTTAGGCCGAATCGCTCTAGCCATTTGGCCTGAGCCAGGTAGGCCGTCTTCTCCCGCGCCCCCAGGCACTCAAATTTGAGCTTTCCCAGATTCTGAAGGTGATGGACCATCTCGTGTACCAGGACCGACTGGTCCGTCGGCGAAGCCCCATCCCAATCGTCAGGAAGCAGGATCGTACTCGTATTGTTGTCGTAGAGTGCTACAACCTCGCGCCCGGCTGCTTGCCCATCGTTTCCTATGAGGCTTTGCGAGGAAGAAAGGTCTCTTGCACGCAGCCTCGCAAGCTCCACCCTTGATGTAAACTCAACGGCAGGACGATCTTTGATGGCAGGCAGGTCAAAATTTGATGAGAGCCAAGCCACAATGTCATTCAAAAGGTCTTCCGGAGGCTGAACCGCTTCAGAATGAAACAAGACCGAACGCGACCCAGTGGACGCGCTGCGCTCCAAAGCATATTCGCAATGAGCTCTTGAGGATGTCGCCAACGTGAGAGAGGCAACTACAGCGACCAAAAGAAATTGCTTGAACATGACTCTCTCCTAGAGGCTGTTCGGAATAGAGATCCTCGTCAAATACGATCAGCGGTTGAATGGCTGGAATCATAGCATTCGCTTGCCGATGCCATTGTGAACCCTTTCACACCCAGAGAAGCCACAACGCCGGTCACCGAGTATGCTGGTGAGCGGCGCGGGTGGTACCTCGCCGGGATACGAACAGACCGTCTATCGTAGTGACCGTGAGCACGCCTATCGCCAATTGCCGAGCTAGGACGAACGAAAACCGGTTGGGTCGACGGACGGGTTCGAGGCGACGAAGTCGATCTCACCGCGCGTGATACCAATGTCCATAAGCTCGCTGTCCGTCAGGCAACACAGCTCCGTTCGCAGCCTCTCTCGTTTGCGCCACTCACAAAACGCATCCCAATATGCTTCGAGGGGGCTGTAATACTGTCGCCTTGCGGTTGCCGGTCCGAACTCAGTGGTCCCGTGGATCGTGCTCATCGCGGTGTGTCCAAGTTGGCCTGTTTCACCCTGCTAAAGCTGCCAGCACATCCGCTGGCGCGCTTAACAGGTGGCTTACATTCTCCTTACCGGCAGCTTATTCTTTGCGCTCCTGGGCTTCAGAGGTGACCTCGAAAAGGAATGGCAGCTTGCGTTATCTCTTTGAGGACTACGCATTGGATACCGACCGGCGCGAGCTGCACCGCGGAACGGACGTGATTGTTGTCACACCTCAGGTGTTCGATCTGCTTGATTACCTGATCCGAAACAGGGAGCGCGTCGTTACGAAGGACGATCTACTCAGCGCCATCTGGAATGGACGCATCGTCTCGGATGCTGCGCTTACTACCCGCCTGAATGGGGCTCGCAGCGCAATCGGTGACACAGGGGAAAAACAGCGACTGATCAAAACACTGCCTCGCAAAGGCTTCCGCTTTGTTGGCGCCGTTCGGGAAATCCCGATACGCACTGTTGACCCGCTCGGTTCGCCAGCTCAGCACAGCGATACGATGTCAAGCTTGTCTACGGCGCCGCGCTTGTCCATGGTGGTGCTGCCCTTCGCGAATCTTAGTGGTAATTCCGAACAGGACTACTTCGTTGATGGTGTGACCGGCAGCCTCACCACAGATTTGTCACGCATTAGTGGCTCATTCGTTATCGGTCAAAGCACCGCTTTCAGCTACAAGGGCAAATTGATCGATGTTAGGCAAATTGGCCGCGAGTTGAATGTGCGTTACGCGCTTGAGGGCTCGGTGCAACGTTGCGAAGACCGCCTCCGGGTGAATGTTCAGTTGATCGACTCTAATACGGGCAGTCACCTATGGGCTGACCGTTTCGATAAGCCCATCGCCGGAATTCTCGAAATGCAGGACGAAATTGTAACCAGAATTGCGCGAACTCTGGACATCCAGCTCATTGTGGCCGAGGCGCAGCGCGCTGCAAGAAAGCTAAGTCCTGATGCCATCGATCTCTATTTCCAGGGCCGCCATTTCTGTAACAAGGGACTGACATCCGAGTTTTTAACGGAAGCTCGCCGCTCGTTTGAATTGGCGCTGGCGAAAGACCCCAATCATGTCGATGCCATGAGTTGGATGGCTTCGGTCGAGGGGGCGCTTGGACTTTTGTTCTTAACCGACTGCCCCCACGAACATCTGATGGCATCGGAGGCCCTGGCGCTCAAGGCGTTGCGCCTCGCACCGGACCAGCCCTTGGCGCATTTGACCTTAGCCAGGGTGCTCGTCGGTACGAATCGGGTGTCTCAAGGAGTGGCTGAGTGCCGGCGCGCCTTGACCTTAGATCGTAATTTGGCTGACGCTCATGTGACGATGGGTACGGCCAATTTTTATATCGGTCGCGGTGCAGACACAGAGTTCTACGTAAACGAAGCGCTGCGCCTGTCCCCTCGCGATAGCTTCGCCTTCCATTGGATGAGTACGGCGGGTTATGCCAAACTGCAGATCGCAGCGGACGCCGACGCAGCCGCTTGGTTTGCTCGGGGAATCGAAGCTAACCAAAACTTTCCTGACCTGCATTTTGGGCACGCTGCTGCCCTCGCACTCCTTGGAAGGTTAGAGGAGGCGCGAGCGGCGGCCAGGATGGGACTTGCAATCGATCGAAGCTTTACGATCCGTCGCGTCAGAAATCTTCCAGTGCGGGGCGATGCGAAATTCATTGCAGGAGCCAAGCGCTTCGTTAGGGGGTTATACCTCGCCGAGGTACCGGAGGGCTGATGTCCGGTTCGGGGCAAACCGCCCTCGGCCGCCAGCATGCCCTTGGTCGGTCATCTCTCGGAAGCGGACATCGCCGTGCTCTGGGCTGAGGTTAGCGACGGAAATGCTTACTCACTGAGCTTTGCTTTTGTCGGGGATGCGGAGGTTGGCGCGGTCACTCCGGCATCCCAGCCTTTCTTAGGCCCTCTCTCATTCTCGCAATATCTTCCGAGCGACGTCGCCGCATCCTTTTCTCCACTTCGGAAATGGTCATTCCCGGACTGATTTCAAGAGCCCGCGCTATAGCCTCTCTCGCCCGATCCATGGCTCCAGTTAGGGCGCTACTTGCTGCTACAATGGCGAGTGCCCAGAGATGATTCGGCATATCGCGCAAACAACGTTCAGCAGCCGACAGGGCCAGATCGTAGCGGCCCGCAAAGAAATGGGCGCCGGCGATGCCGCCATGCACGGCCCAGATGAGTGGATCAAATGGACTGAGGCGCTCGGCGTGTGCGAAGTGTTCGATCGCCACGTCGGGTTCGCCATTAATCATTCGCACCCAACCACCGAGAAACCAAGCGGTCACAAGGTTTGGATTGAGCACAAGAGCCCGACTGGTCAAGGCCACACCAGCGTCGAAGTCGCCGGCAATCGAAGCCAGCACGAAACCCGAGGCACTGAGTGCTGTCGCATCATCCGTGCCCAATCTTGCCGCACGCCGCGCCAAGCGCACTGCTTCGCGCGCCTCATCCTCGTGGGCCGTCCAAGGCGAAAGGATATCGTAGCACCATGCGGCCATTGCATAGGCTGCTGCAAAGGCAGGGTCAATTTGGCTCGCCCTTTTGAAGAGCTCCAAGGCTTCGGCAACGGATTTCTTGCTCCCGTGATGGAGGCTTGCCATTCCGCGCAAGTAGTAGTCGTACGCGTGAAGACTTTCGGTCGGCTTGCGCTTTGCCCGCTCGATCTCAGCCTCTTCCAGCTTTGGCGAGATGGCGCCCACGATCAAAGTGGACAATTTGTCCTGAAGATCGAAGATGTCCTCTAATGCCGCGTCGAAGCGATCCGCCCAAATATGTGCGCCGGTGGTTGTATCGACCAGCTGCCCGGTGATGCGGACTTTACCCCCCGCCTTGCGCACAGCCCCCTCAAGGATATACCGGACGCCAAGCCTGCGCCCAACCTCCTTCACGTCAACGGCCTTCCCTTTGAATGTAAAGCTTGAATTTCGAGCGATGACGAACAGCCTTTTGAATCGCGAAAGCGCGGTGATTATTTCTTCCACCATGCCTTCCGCAAAGTATTCCTGCTCGGGGTCGCCGCTCATGTTTTCAAACGGCAGCACGGCGATCGAAGGTTTGTCGGGGAGTGCAAGATCGGGTTTTTGTATTTCTACATGATCGTCGGCGACTGCTACGCCCGTCGGTTCCTTCTCTTCCCGAATAGCTCCAATGAAACGAAAGCCCTTGCGCTGCAGTGTTTTGATGAAGCGCTGTTCGTCGCCAGAATCGCCAATTGCAAGCCGGGCGGCGTTTAAGCGGGTTGTCAGCGCCGCATCGGATACACTACGCCCGTTCCAAATGGCTTTGATGAGGTCATCCTTGCTGACAACTCGCTCCCTATTGCGGATCAGGTAATCGATCAGGTCAAATACCTGTGGTGCGACGGCGATGACCTCTGCCCCGCGATGCAGCTCGCGCCGGTCAGTGTCGAATACGTACTCCGCAAAGAGATAGCGCAAGATGAGAATCCCGTTGGATGAAGGCTCCCATAGCCGGGTAGCGTTCTGGCCTCGCCGAAAATCGCGAGAATAAGCCGCCGGTAGGGAAAATGTAAGCTGCCGGTCAAGCGGCCCCGCCAATCCTGCGGCACTCTCCGGTCGGTGGAAAGCGCCGTTCAGGAGACACCGCAATGACCACGACAGACGGCACTACGTGGCTGGAATGGACATCCCTGTCGAGCCGGTATGTCACCAGCTTCATCTGGAAATGTTGGGATGCCTTTCGGGAGCGCCGCGAACGCCAAGAATTGAGCGTCACCTTGTCCGACCTAAGTGACGGAGAAATGATGGATATCGGCACCACGCGGGGCGAGATCGACTACGTCGCCTCGCACCGAGGTATTGACCCCCGGGGCATCCGATCCGGCGAATGGCTGCGATATCTGCCAACTGTGGACGGCCAGCTTGGACCTACCGACTTTCGATAGAGGTCACGAGCGCTGGGTCCGGAAGGGCCGTTTCCGCGTGCCTGCACCGCAACAATAACGAGATGAACCCTCCTGCTTTGACGTAACCGAGCCACCGATCCCAATGGCGGACGGGACATCGAGCTTGGATCATGCGCAGTGCATGAGACGTGGTGACGTATCAGGTCATGCTGCCCGGAATGAAACAGCGGACACGAGGATGTCCATCGATGTAGTGCTTCCAGACCATGGTCCGTCCGGCAAGATTGGGTTGCTTGATGACAGCGCCGTCTGGCACGAGCACCCATTCATCGTCGATGCGAACGCGATATTGTCCGTGATCGGACTTCCAATTCGGTTCGGAGACGACGTAGGCGTCGGAGTCCTCACAGCACTTCCCGAATTCGCTTTGCAGACTCTCGAACCAGGGCTTTAGCGGGGAATTCGCATAGCGCCCGTCATCCCGCGCAAATGTCGCGGTCGACACCAGCAGCAGGCAGATTTGAGCCGCCAAGCGCTTCATCGCTCTGGTCGCCAGCATTTCATCACCTCTCGGAAAATCAGTTTCGATTTAGCGCAGCTGGCGTAATGGGCAAGGAGCGCAGGAACACGAAGCGGGAGGTCACTGGTATTTCCGCGTCGGCGCGGCCATCCTGGCCGATGAGAATGAGACCCGCTCCCCCATTTGCGACGGTCAGGATGACCTCTTCACCAGTCCATGTCCGGATCGGGTTCATCCCGATGATGAGAAACTCGCCTACGGGCTGGTCCGGATATTGAAGTCTGAGCTGCGGAGCGATTTCAGGGGGTGCAAGACGGAAGCCGAGTTGCTGCGCGAGTTCGTAAATCTGCCGCAATGGCACCGTCTCACCGCTGAAGCCCAGATCGGCTGCGGTCACTGTCAGAAGTGTTACCGCCGTTCTGGTACTGCTGAGCGTAAACGCAGGTCGGGCAAGAGCCTCCGCAGCCGAGTTACCGACGCCGCAACCAATCTTACTCAGCGCGGTGAGGAGAGCGAACGTATCCGGGAACGTCCCGATGCTGATCGTTTTCCATTCGGCAACATCCGAAACGGACGTTACGGGACCCATGCGCGTCGGGACAACGGGCGCCGCCTTGAGCACTAACTGCCTCTGCAACACATCGCGCGCCGAGCATTGAGCGTGAGCGCGGTTCGCAGAGGCGAGAACGCATACGACCCAGATCAAGAGCCTCGCTGCTGTGGCAGCCCACGTCAGTGCGGCCGTCCGCCTCATGACATCCTCCCTCGTGACGCGGGATCCAAGCAGTTCATACTGCTCAGCCGCGCACGAGGATGCGCCAAGGTCATGAGAAGCGCTTTACAGGCGCCTTCCATTCTTCTTACCGTCTGCTTACATATCCGCTCCACGGGGTACGACCGTACCGCAGGAGGATGCCTTTGCTTTACTCCTTTTCGGATTTCACGCTGGACACGGAACGGCGGGAGCTGCGGCAAGGAGCCGACACAATCTCTGTCGCGCCGCAGGTATTCGACCTTCTGAACTATTTGATCCGGAACAGGGAACGCGTCGTCAGTAAGGACGAGCTCATTGCCGGCGTTTGGAATGGTCGCATCGTCTCGGATGCCGCGCTGACGACGCGCATCAATGGCGCCAGGTGTGCAATCGGCGACACTGGTGAGAAACAGGACCTGATCAAGACGCTCCCGCGCAAAGGTTTCCGCTTTGTTGGAGCCGTGCAGGAAGAAAGACAGGCTAGCCCTGTCGAGCCGGACAGTCCGGCGGTGCGTGGTGAAGTGACCGCAGCGACATCGCCTTCAGCAGCCCGCCTTTCTATCGTTGTGCTGCCGTTCGCCAATCTCAGTGGAGATCCCGAGCAAGACTATTTTGCCGACGGCGTGACCGAGAGCCTGACCACGGACTTATCCCGCATCAGAGCCTCGTTCGTGATTGGTCGGCACACCGCATTTACTTACAAGGGCAAAGCAGTCGATCTCAAGCAGATTGGCCGCGAGCTCAATGTTCGTTACGTCCTCGAAGGTTCGGTGCAGCGGAGCGGGGATCGTTTTCGGGTGTGCGTGCAACTAGTCGATACCGAAACGGGCAGCCATCTGTGGGCGGACCGCTTCGACAAACCACTCGCCGACCTTTTTGAAATGCAAGACGAAATCGTGTCGAGACTGGCCAACGCTCTTAATGCTCAACTTATTGCAGTCGAGGCGAGGCGAGCAGAGCGTTCTTTGCAACCAAGCGCGTTAGATCTGCATTTCCAAGGGATGGCCCGACTTAATAAAGGTTGGACTCCAACTAGCCTAATCCAAGCGCGAGGTTTCTTCGAGAGGGCCCTAAAGCTTGAACCTGATAACATCGAGGCACTGGCCGCTATTGCGATGTTAGATGTGTTCTGTGCTGGCCTTGCGTTCGTTGATGACCCGTATCGGTACATTGCGACCGCAGAAGTGGCCTCGATTAAGGCTGTCTCTCTCGATCCACGGCACGCCGCCGCTCATTTGGCTCTTGGTGGCGTGCGATTGTGTACGAGACGCGGAGTGGAAGGACTTGCTGAATTCGAGCATGCCCTATCTTTGAACCCAAATTTTGCCGAGGCTCATGCTTGTGTCGGCGTCGCCAAACTGTATCTCGGTCGCCCCACTGAGACTGAGGCACACATAAAGGAAGCGCTGCGTGTATCTCCTCGCGACGAAGGGATCGCTCGTTGGCTGGCCTATGTCGGTACAGCTAAATTGCACCTTGAAGCCGATGGTGAAGCCGCTGAGTGGCTACGCCGAAGCCTGAAAGCCAACCCGAACTATCCCATGGCGCACTTCGAATACGCTTCCGCCCTCGCGCTTCTCGGGCAAACAGATAACGCGGTAGCAGCTAGAAACGAAGGTCTGTTACTCGATCCCGCCTTCACGATTCGCCGTTTGAAAATCCTCCGGGTTTCCGACGACCCTACGTTTCTCGCGGGATCAAGGCGGCTTTTGAAGGGGATGTATTTGGCTGGCGTGCCGGAGGGGTGATGTCGCTTATGGGTCAATCGCGACGGTTTGTGCCCGCTTAGGTTAGGTCCGATCTACCCCGACAGCCGACATATCCTTCGGCCGCGGCATGCGGCAGCGATGGGCCAACAGGAGACATCAGCTCCCTATCTGGAGGGCGAAGCAACTGCCGAAAATATCTTAGCTGAAACGCCCAAGCCTCTTTAGGCCAAGCGGGAGAACCGATCGGGGCTATTCCGAATATGGAGCCCCCCAGCGTTGTGACCTCCAGGCGGTCTACGCCCATGTTATCGCCGCGCTTTGAGCCAGTCGTGGCGCTGTAGCCGGATTTATCGTACAACGTGCAAGTCGAAAGGTCCGCAGGTCGATGGTGCAAGAGCGGCCAGCCCGAGTGGAGCGCAGATTGTCGGCGATATTGGCCGCCGACGTAGCTGGCTACTCGCGATTGATGCACGATGACGAAGAGGCTACGCATACCAAACTGACCGCGCTCATAATGGAGGCTGTCCACCCGGCGATCGCCGAACACGGCGGCCGCATCGTGAAGAACACCGGTGATGGGTTCTTGGCGGAGTTTCCAAGTGCAGTCGAGGCGGTTCGGGCTGCGATGCAGTTCCAGGCGCGCATTCACGAACTTACAATCGGCGCGGGAGAAGACAATCGCATTGCCTTCCGCGTGGGTATCAATGTGGGCGACGTAATTGTCGAGCCGCATGACATTTTTGGAGATGGCGTGAATATTGCGGCGCGGCTTGAAAGCATTGCAGAGCCGGGCGGTATCTGCATCTCGTCTTCTGCCTACGATCACGTCCGAGGAAAGGTCGGGGTTGAGTTCGTCGATCTGGGCGAGAAGAACCTCAAAAACATCGCCCTTCCGATCCGGGCGTATGCGGTAATTTGGGATGCGCCAACCTCGGCGACACAGGTTGAGCGCACAAGGCAAGGCCCGCTCTCACCACCTCGTCTTTCCATTGTTGTGCTGCCTTTCGCCAGCCTCGGCCGTGATTCCGAGCAAGACTATTTTGTCGATGGGGTGACTGAGAGCCTGACCACGGACCTTTCGCGCATCAGCGGCTCGTTCGTCATCGCCCGCAACAGCGCCTTCTCATACAAAGGGAGGTCAGTAGACGTTAGACAGGTCGGCCGGGAGCTGAACATCCGCTACGTACTCGAAGGATCCGTGCAGCGTAGCGGCAACCGGCTTCGGGTGAACGTCCAGCTGGTTGATGCCGAAACCGGAAATCACCTATGGGCAGAACGCTTCGACAAGCCCGTCGCCGATCTGTTTGAAGTGCAGGATGAAATCGTATCACGGCTCGCCAACACGCTTGAAACACAACTCATTGAAGTCGAGGCACGGCGGGCGGAGCGTTCACTGCATCCCAATTCGATGGACTTTTATTTCCAGGGTATGGCTTGGTTCAACAAAGGGCCAACCCTTGACCACATGGCGCGAGCGCGCGGATTCTTCGAAAGGGCCCTAACGCTTGATCCCGGCAGTGTCGAAGCGTTGGTGGGCTTGGCGTACGTTGACGGAATGATCAGCACTTTTCAAATCGACGATCGGCATGCGCGATTCGCTGTGGCTGAAAAGGCCTCAATCAGAGCTCTGTCCCTAGCCCCAGACAATTCTTTGGCGCACATGCTTTTAGGTTGTACCCAAATCTGTACGAACCGCGTGGCCCAAGGTATCGCCGAATGCGAACGAGCGCTGCAGTTGAACCGAAATCTGGCGGAAGCGCATGCTACGATCGGTGCGGCCAAAATCCTTATCGGGCGAGGTGCTGAAACGGAAGCCCACGTTCACGAGGCGCTGCGCTTATCTCCTCGCGATACAGGTGTTTACCGATGGTTGCATTGGATCGGCTTTGCCAAGTTGATGCTTGGCGCCGATGCTGAAGCAGTAGCTTGGCTGCGTCGAAGCATCGAGACCAATCGAAACAATCCCTTAGCTTACTTCCAGCTGGGCGCAGCGCTTGTGCTTATTCAGAAGCCCGATGAGGCTCGTGCCGCCATTCAAGATGGCCTGACGCTCGACCCTACGTTTACCATTCGCCGTATGCGACGAATGAGCGACCATCCAACCTACCGAGCCGGAGGCGAACGTATTCGGAATGGTATGCGCATGGCCGGGGTGCCGGAGGGGTGATGTCGGCGGTGGGTCAAAGAACTCAGTTGAGCAAATCTGGTCCCCTCTGGCGCGATGAGCGGACGTTCGTCAGACCCGGCGCAACTTCGCAGACGGGCCACAAGGCGACGTGGGGCCCTTTTGCCAAAGCGTGCGATGCAGATAATTCGAGTGATTTGAGCAAGAGTGCTTGCAGATTTCTATGCGAACGGATGGTGATGGTCTGGATCATTGCCATTGCATTCTTAGGCTTTTGTTGGTGGCGCGTAACACACGCTCGCAAACGGGCCGCTGAGCTCGCAGCAGCGGGAGTTTTGCGCTCGCCCTTATACTGGCTGTCGAACGCGCTGGTTTGCCTGCTGTTAGCGCTGGTGCTGTACATTGCGCACATCCACAATCAATCGCCAGTTCCAGCTTTCCTTTGGTTTGCCACCGTTGCGATCAGCGTATCCTTGCTTTTCCTGCGCCGCGCGTTGAGGTGGCGCTACCCCATGTAGTTTAGAGGGCAACTACTGGCTATCAACATTGGTATTCTTCGTGGATGGCCGGTCGATAATGCTTAAGGTTTTTCGAGTTGTGCTTATGCATCGACGGCTGCAAATAGGCGCATTGGCTCGGCCAGACCCTTAAGCTCAGCGGGTCCCTGATCGAAGAACTTGAGGCCAGCTCCTGCCACAAGGTCTTTTACCGTGCTCGAGGCCAGTACTTCGTTCGCTTTCGCATGCTGAGCTACCCGTGCTGCGATGTGCACAGCAATGCCGCCCACATCGTCGCCCATCATTTCAACCTCACCGGTATGGACGCCGGCCCGCACTTCGAGATCGAGCGGCCGCACGGCGCGGACAATCCTCTGGGCGCAGCGGACAGCGCGCGCCGGGCCGTCGAACAGCGCCAGAAATCCGTCGCCTGTAGTTTTAACTTCGCGTCCGCGATGCCGCTCCAGTTCCGAACGCACCGCCGCATGATGCGCTTCCAGAGTTGAACGCCACTGCCGGTCGCCCACCAACGAGGCTCTCCTTGTCGAATCAACGATATCGGTGAACAGCACAGTCGAGAGGACGCGATCAACGTCGAAGTCACTAGCGGAAACACCCATGAATTGTCTGATCTCCTCGACAACCCGATCTTGATTTCCTGACCACGCGAGGTGGTCACTGCCCGGGAGTTCGATGTAGCGCGCCCGAGGAATTTTCTCTCCAAGCTCACGGCCGGCGAGTGCACGAATGCGCACGTCGTCGCGCCGATGCATGACCAGCGTAGGAACACGGATCGACGGCAGGATAGCCGTCACGTCGATCTCGCGGTTCATACGCATCAGGTTGATCACATCAGACGGGCTGGCCGCCGAGCGCTCGAACTTGGCGAACCGCTCCATGGCCTCGGGAACTGCGGCTGCCGACGGGGAGAAACTTGGCAGACTTTTGCCGGTACCCCAGTTGGACCGGATCTCGCGCTCTAATCCCACAAAATCGTCAAACGGAACGGAGGCGCCAACCGTGCGCGCATACGTGCCGAACAGGATGAGACCGGCGACCCGTTCAGGGTAAGTCGCCGCGAACAGGATCGACATCGGCCCGCCCTCCGAGACACCGAACAAGTAGGCCCTCTTAGAACCCGCGGCGTCGAGGACGGCGCGGATATCGTCGATCCTTTCATCGAGATGCGGGACACCGACGCCACGATCGCTTAGACCCGTGCCGCGTTTGTCGAATCGGATCAATCGCGAGAACGAGCCGAGGTCGTTAAGGAAACGCGCGGCCTGGGGATTCTCCCATGACAGCTCCAGATGCGATACGAAGCCCGGCGTCATGAGCAAATCCGGACCGTCCTGTCCGGATATCTGGTAAGCGACGAAGACCTCGCCGCTGGTCACATAGCGCGTCTCGACAACCATGGCTTTCCGCCGGCCTAGCCCGCTGGGTAGCCTACGGCTAACGGCCAAGCAGTGCAATTGATCGGGATAAGCTCGTGAGCAGTGTCCGATGGCCTCAGCTGCCCATGTTCGCTGAGGGTACGCGGCGGACTTCAGCTGCAGCCTTGCCGAGTCGGCCACGTTGGCAGGTGGCACTTGATGCTGCCGCTCCGCCTGGCCGCGGTCAGGTCCTCCGCCGCCGCTTGGATCGGCGATCCGTGATCCTCCTGGACCGGCCGACCTGTGTTTTACGCGGTAGCCGCCGCCCGCCCGGCGTCGGTGATGCGATACTCGATATCTCCGGATGGAAGCGGTTCGGTTTCCACGAGACCGAGCTCCACGAGCCGCGCCACGATTTCATGGTCGAACGTCGGCGGGCTGACCCAGGATTCGCCGAGGAGCTTCCTCAGAAAATCCCGCTCCAGATCGGTCAGCTCCATGCTCCAACTCCGCTCGCCGACTTCGTCCGGCACATTGCGGCGCGTCATCCGATCCGGCCGCTTCATCCCTGGGAAATCAACTTTTCGCCCCGGATTGTGCCAGGAACAGAGGCATCGTGGCCCCGTTGATTGCGGAAGACAACACCCAGGAGGTCAACATGACCATGGAAGATCGCGAGACGTTCAGCCTGATCGGCAGCGACAAGGTCGAGGGCACGAACGCGTACGACGCGAAGGGCGAAAAGGTGGGCTACATCGAGCGCGTCATGATCGACAAGATCAGCGGCAAGGTGTCGTACGCAGTGCTCAGCTTCGGCGGCCTGCTCGGCATCGGCGACGATCACTATCCGCTGCCATGGCAGACGCTGAAATACGACACCAACCTCGGCGGCTATGTAGTCACCGGCATTTCCCAGGACCAGCTCCGCGGCGCCCCCAAATACGCCGACGAGAGCAGTTGGAATTGGAGCGACCCGGCGACGACGCGCTCGGTGAACGCCTATTACGGTGTGCCGGTGGCTTGACACGGCGCATTACGGTGCTTGGCTGGCTGACGGCGGAGGTCGCTCTTCCGCCGGACTGCGGACCAGCGCACTGCCGCACGCGAGACGACCCGGCTCGGTCGCCGAGGAGATTTGAAAGTGGGTGATGCCGTTCGTGTTCTGGTCGTGGAGGATGAAGCTCTCATCGCAAGCTTCGTCGAGGACGCCTTGTCCGACGGCGGTTTCGAGGCCTGCTCGGTCCATTCGGGGGAGGAGGCCATGTGCACCTTTTGCGATGGCCGCGAGGGATGTCGGGTCCTACTGACGGACATCAACCTGGGTGACGGCATCAGCGGCTGGGAGCTGGCGCGGCAGATCAGGGAAATCACGCCTGGTTTTCCTGTGGTCTACATGACGAGCGCCAGCGCGCCTGACTGGCAATCGCAGGGCGTCGACGGCAGCGTCCTGGTTCAAAAGCCCTTTGCGCCGGCGCAATTGGCTGCCGCCGTCTCGCAGCTACTTGATACCGGAGCCTCGCCGGCTTGAACCGGAATCGTGGTGAGTTCCCGTGCTTCGATCGTGCCCACATCGGTTGGCTGATCGTTAGCGTTCTTTGACTTCGTGTGCGGCCGCGGCGCGCGCCCCCGCGACCAGCATCCAGTCCCGCAGCGGCCTCTGTCCTCTCTGGAAAACGACGCACGCCGCTTGAGATCTTCCAGCGTCTCGCCGGAAATGGCATCGCTCGAAATCCTCGCGGATTAGCGACTCGAGTAGGTCTTCATGGTTGCCGTTTCGGTGCACGCGCAGTGAGGGCGTCCGGATGCGGCACAACGGCAAGAGCGATTTTTGGTTCACGAATGGACGTGTCCGTGCCGGCAGGGAGGCGGGAACCTGTGCAAGTGCAGGCCGTTCGCAACCACGGGGCCTCGCCTTGAAGGAACCGTCACGATGATCGAAACCGAGACCCTATTGGAAAAATGCCCCCGCTGCGGCGCCTCGCCGATGGCCGCGAACCTGCAGCGCACGTCATCCCCACAGCCGGATATCCGGTTCAGGTGCCCAAGGTGCCACGGTGACGAAGCGGGCCGGCTGCGGCGCTCGTTCGTGCCGCGCGACCCGCCTCGGACTCTTGATGCGGCCTGAGATGAAGATCCGCTCCCATTCCGAAAGCCACATCGTCGAAATCGAAGACGGCTCGCGCTGGCAGATCTTTCCGGGCGATCTCGACCTGACGCTCGACTCGTCCAGGCCAAAGATGAGGTCGCCACCCACGAACTGCTGGGGGCTGGCGGGAAGGTGCGTGTCAGGCCGGTCGGCGACAGTTGGCCTGCGAAGGACACCAAGGATGCGCTGAAGGACGGATGACGCGCTTGCGGCTACGGAGGAGGCCGCGACCCGCCTGGAAGCGGGCTAGAATTGCCATGGAAGACGGGAAGACCCGATTGCTCGCCGAAGCCCAGAGGTGCAGGCGCTTGGCTGCTTCCATCACCGATCCGGAGGTGATCGAGCGGCTCGCCGCTCTGGCGGAAGAATTACGATAGCCGGGCCAATGCTTCGCCGGTCCCGAAGGACGGGTAGGGCTGAGTCAAATCTCGCCGGAACCGGAGAACAGCACGGCGGGCGGCGTCGCGCGCGGCGGCGGAATGGACCTTCCGACGGGAGATCCGGGTCTGCTCTTGGCGTCGTACCTCTTGGCCAGATCGAGCAGTCTTCTGCGCGTAAACGGGTCTGCCTTGTCCGCCAGATCCCGCGCCCGCTGCGCGAACCCGCTGTAGAACTCTTCCATGACGCCACCCTGCAACAACACCGCGGGCGCCGATCTTCGACGGTCTTCGGCGTTCGCGTCAAGAGATCGCTTGTGCCCGCAAGGCAAAGGGCACTACGCTGATCGCGGCGGGGGAAGCCAATGTCGATGCTGCATCCTATCCTGAAGCCGTGCCCGCACTGCGGGCGGCCGATGAAGCTTGTTCGCGACGCGGCCGCCAGAGGCGGCGAGCGCTACGTCTGTCCCGAGTGCGACGACGACCCGTTGCACGATCCCGCCGCCCGGAAGTGGGTGGACGGCCCGCTGCGGCCGCCGGCGAAATAGGGGTCCGGAAGGACGGTCTGGTCTGACGGCCAGGAAGACGCTGGGACTGGCAAGTTCCTCATAGGCGCACCAACTCCATTATTGTTACCGAACATGGGAGGTGCGAGGTGTCGACTGTCGCAAACCTGCTCGCGCGCAAGCAGGCGCTCATGGAGCGACTGGAGAACGGTGCCGGACCGAACGAGCGCGAGGAAATCGAGCGTCTGCTCGCGCAGATCGAGACCGCGCTGAACTTGCTCGAATCGGGAAATGCCGCCCCGCGCGAGGAATGATCTGGCCGCGCCGGTCGCGGCGCGGCGAAAGCGTGGGCGCCTAGGAACGGCAGCCGCCGCAGCCGGTTTTCGTGAATGCCCCGCTATTACTTTGATACCTCCGACAACGAGAACTTCGTCTTCGACGACGTCGGGGTGGAGATCGCCTCGTTCGAGGACGTGAAACGGGAGGCGTCACAGGCCATGGCGGACTTCGCCAAGGACGTACTGCCAGGGTCCGAGGTTCGCAACTTGGCGATCGAAGTCCGGGATGACGCAGGGCCCGTTCTCCGGGTGGGCCTTCGCTTCGAGATCGAGCACGCGGCTGTGCGCTGACGCCGGGGCCGGGCGATACCCCTCGCAGGGTGAAATGCTCCCGCCGCCCGTCGGCCATGTCGGAACCGGACCGCCTCGTTCGTCTTGAATCCAGGCCCCAACGGAGTTCTGCGTACATGGCCCCGCGTGCCAACTGGAAAGGCTTCCTGCGTCTGTCCCTAGTGACCTGTCCGGTCGCGCTCTATCCGGCCACCTCCGAGTCCGAGAAGATCAGCTTCAACCAGCTCAATGGGCAGACCGGACATCGCATCAAGTACCTGAAGGTCGATGCCGACACCGGCGACGAGGTGCCGAACGAGGACATCGTCAAGGGCTACCAGCTTGAGAAGGATCAGTTCATCGAGGTGACGAAGGAGGAGCTCGAGGAGATCGCGCTGGAGTCGACGCGCACTATCGAGATCGACGAGTTCGTCGACAAGTCCGACATCGACCCGCGCTACCTGATCCGCCCGTACTACATCCGTCCCGACGGCAAGGTCGGGCACGACGCCTTCGCGGTGATCCGGGAGACCATCCGCGACATGAACAAGGTGGCCCTCGGTCGGGTCGTGCTGACCAACCGCGAGCACATCATCGGGCTCGAGCCGCTGGACAAGGGGCTCGTCGGCACCCTGCTGCGCTACCCCTACGAAGTCCGGAGCGAGCAGGAGTATTTCGAGGACATCCAGCAGGTGAAGCTGACCAAGGACATGCTCGACCTCGCAAAGCACATCGTCAACCAGAAGGCGGGGCGGTTCGAGCCGGAGAAGTTCGAGGATCACTATGAGACCGCGCTGATCGACCTCATCAACAAGAAGCGCGCCGGCAAGCCGATCACGCCGAAGGAGCGTCCAGCGTCGACCAACGTCGTCGATCTGATGGAGGCGCTGCGGCGGTCCGTCGGCAACGAGGCCGCGCCGGCGAAGGCCGCAAAGCCCACCAAGAAGCCGCTAAAGGCGGCGGCCGGCCAGAAGGAAATGCTGATGCCGATCGAGGGCAAGAAGACGGCGAAGGAAGCTACGGCGAAAAGGCCGGCCAAACCGCAGCGGAAGTCTGCGTGATTTTCTACAGCAGGAGGATTGGAACGAACGGGTTCGCGAAACGTCGAATCCAAGCCCCCGGCCCCCAAAAGCCCCATCCGGGGGAAAACCTACCCCAAGGTTGGCGGTCCGAATGCGCAACATAGCGCAAGGACCGTTTGCGCCCGAAGGAGGGAGCAATGAACAATCGCATATCGGACCGACGGATGCCGACCGTTGCCCAACGGGAAGCCCGCAAGGTGTTTCGCGACACGCGCGCGGAGGCGCCGGTCTCAGAGCATGAGCGCGACCAACAGGCATTCCATGCAAACCGGGAGCGCCTGAAGGCGGAGCGGATCGCTCGAGAGGCTGCAGCGAAACAGAAGCCAAAGACCTGAAAGCGGTTAGCGCCAGCGGGCTCCCGTTCGATGGAGACGATTGCGACGTCCGCTCCCATCACCGAGATGAAAAGCGGATGCCACCTCAATTCCGCCCCTGCGGGAGCGAATGCTCGAGGAAGAAGCGCAGCATTTCTCTCGTTGCGTCCGGTCCGTCCGGATCGGTGTAGGAGCCGGCGGGGCTGCCCCCCGACCATGCGTGTCCGGCTCCGTGGATCTCCCAGTGCTCGAGGATGCCGCGTCCAGAGACGTCGGTATGGGCCGTGCGAGTGTAGGCATGCCCTCCAGGTACCCGCCCGCGACGCACCTTCGTCGTCGTGCTTGTCCCACCAACGGATTGCCGGACAATTCGCGCGGCGTTTTTCGAATGCACCGTATTGTCGCGGTCGCCGTGGAAGACGATCGTCGGAATGGATGGGCCATCTGCCGGCCTTACATCGGACCCGCCGCCTTGCTTCATGGCGATCAGTGCCGAGGAAAGGTCGCTGGCTGCTCCGCAGGCCAGTCCGGAATGAATGCCGATCGCCGCGTACAGGTCGCCATACGTCGATCCCATGACGGCCGCGGCCGCGGCCCCGGCGGACAGTCCGGCGACGTAGACGCGTTCCGAATCGACCGAATAATCGCACATGATCTGGCGGGTGATGCCGGCGATGAGCGAGGGCTCGCCTCCGTCGCGCTGTTGGTCGGCCGGACGAAACCAATTCCAGCATTTCGCCTGGTTTGCGTCGGCCCGCTGCGCGGGATAGGCGACGAAGCAGGTCTGTTCTTCGGCGATGAAGTTCATTCGCGTGCCGGCGGCGAAATCCTCCGGCGACTGCGTGCAGCCGTGGAGCATGATCACCAGCGGAATGGGCTGGCCATGATAGCCGCTCGGGATGAAGAGCCGGTAGGCGCGGCTTCCCGCGCCGTTCGCGTAGACGCCTTCGACGAACCTGGCGCCGTCCGGCACGATGTCCGCCATGGGAGGCGGCGCACGCCTCAGGGCTCCTCCCAGTCCGAGCCCGCGGAGGTTTTTGGCGATATCCACTGCCGGCTGGGCAGCCCGACGCGGACGCCTCGTCTCGGCGGCGTTCGCCTTGGCGTCGATGGTTGGCGGCTCTCGTCCTGACGCAAGGGCGGCGTGGTCGACCGTCGGTGCGGTAGCGCCGCGCTCTCTCTCGCCCCGAAGCATGCGCTGAAGCAGCGCGGTGGCCTCGACGAGTTGGCCCGAGCGTGTGAGGCGTGTGGCTTCGCGAATGATGTCCTGGTTCAACATGACCTTACCTCGTTCTGTCGGCGAGAGCGGACTTGACCGCCGGACTGGCATGCAGGGCCCCCAGCACAGAGACCGATGCAATCGTCGCGCGGGCCAGCTCGGGCGTGACGTCCTGCGCGATGGTGGCGAGACCCAGAACATTGATGTGCAGCATCTCGCCCGCCCGCCGCGCCGCCTCGAGATCCTCGCGGCTGTAGTTTCGCAAGCCCAGGTCCAGGCTCTTTCGCGCCGTCGACTGCTTGACCACGTCGGCATGGCGTTCGAGCTGGTTGCGGATGGCGGTCCGGATGAAATCCGTGCGGTTCGAGTAGAAGCCTTCCTGCACCATCAAATCGACCTGACCGAGATCGACAAAACCAAGATTGATCGTGATTTTTTCCGAGTCGGAGGGCTTTGGTCGGATTTCGTACATGTTGCCGACCATCGTTATTACCATCCCTTCGCCATCTGAGCAGATGGTATATGGATGGTATTCGTCAGCCCGCAAGACCCCACTTGCGAAAGTGCGATCCGTCCGGGGCGGCCAGCGCTACCCGCATCGCCTTCTGCAGTAGCAGCGGCAGAGGCTTGCGGTTGATCCCGAGCGTCGGGAGCAGCTCATCGACAGATTAGAGGAGCAGAGGCGTGACGCTCCGGAGGGTTAGGCCCGCGATTGCGGTCGTGGCGGCCCCCGGATTCCTACGGTCGCCTCGCTGCGTGATCGTTTACGATCCGCAATTATATTTTAGCCCATGAAGGTCGAGTACGATCCCGAGCGCGAGGCGTTTGCGGCCATGAGGCTCGCCGCCGAAGCCGATGGAGCTGAACGGCAGAGATGGATCAACGCCGCGCTGGCGTGGATCGAACTCATTCGCCTTCGTGCCTCGGCTTGCTGCGAGGGCGGCATGAAGGACGAGGCGGCTTAGTCGGCCTCGGGCGGGCACTCCGGGCAGGTGTAGCCGATCGAGTCCAAAACATCGCGGATCTCGGCGACGGCCTCGTCCGGAGCGACACCGGCCGGCGAATCCCGACGTGCGATGTCGAAGGCCCGCTCGCGAGCGTGCGGGTCGGCGCGGTCCTGCATCCACCCGTGCTCTTCGCACTCGCGGATGGCGCCGGCTTCCTGCAGCACCGAGATCGCCCAGCCGCGCAACGTCCGGAGCGCCGGCCGTCTTTCCTTCGTCATCAGCATCGAGATCGCTCCTGCCGGGACGAATCCTTTCGCCCTCTCGCTCGTTCCGGGCGGTTACACGGGGCAGGGATTCGGAATCGGCAGGGCTTCGGCTTGTCCACTTGTTTCGAGCCGCCACGATTGGCAACGCGCTGTCCTTAGCGATGTTACGGCGCTCGCAGCGGAGTGCACTTTTCGTCACTTGCATCAAAGCTTTGCGATGACGGCTTGCGCTCCGTGAAGGCCTTGCAAAACAGGGGAAACTTCACGCAGCCGGACAGGCTTGAACTGTTGCCTCGATCTGCCGTCGTATTGATTCTATTATATTTTTGGATTTGGAAGTCCGTTCTTGTGTGGCACTCTCGAAAACAGCGAAACGGAGTCAGTCCGCGGACTGATAAGCTTTGGTCGCAAACGGAGTCAATTGGCCAACTGATAAGGTAATATGCGAAAGCTTATCAGTCGAGGCGGGTAGCTCGCGAGTGCGTCATCTCTCAAAATCACAAATCAGGGAAGCTCTTGGGATTCGCCGTGTCGCGAGCTCGGGCTTCAGTTGAAGCTTTCATCGCTGTTTGAGAAAGAACGGGGGCCCCGAGAGAAGCGGACCAGACGCTGCTGCCGTGAGAGGCCCCCAAAGCGTGTGATGGCAAGCCGGCTCTGGCGGGCTTAGATGACTAAGTTTCAGTCCGGTGTATGATTTCGCCTGGGCGGAGCTTGATTCGTCATGCTGGAAGCCATTCTCCTGTTGCTGGGATTGGGGCCGCGGCTCTGCTGCTGATTGCGTTTTGGGGACTGCATCATCACGTATGACTGCGTCTCGGGGCCGAGCGCCTCAAGCCCGCCGCTTCACGCAGCGCGGCTTGCTGCACGCGACTGTGATGGCTGTTAAGAAACGCCATGTGAAGTAGTTCACAAGCGGGGAGGTATTCCTGAGCGTAGCGTGCGCCCTTCCACCGGAGAGAAGCGCAATGACGTGGAAGGCAACCTATCGAACGCTCGCGCTGGCCGCCGCTGTTCTAGTGGCGGCTGGTACCACAATGGCCATCGGTACACCTCGTGGAGTCCATGAATCAATGTTGGGATCCGATTGGCAATGCAGCCGGACCATGCTGCTCGTGACCACGTGTGTGCACTGAACCATTGAGCGGAATAGCTGCTAGACCCGCGCTCGGCAAAGCTAGCGGGCGCTCGTTCACACATCTCGGCTCTAAGGAAGGTCGGCCTAACAATCGGTTAACGAAGAGTCCATAACATGTTCCGCCGTTGACCTGCATCCCGTCACCGCATGACGAGGTGGGTCTAGGACGGTGCCGTTACCATGGTGGACCTCAGGGAAAAATTGGACAAACTCCGTGCCGATGCCGCGGACCTAGCCCTTATGAGCAGGCGAACGAGCGACCCGCAAAAGCGCGCACTTTTCGAACGCTTGGCAGATGAGCTCGCTATAGAGGTTCTCGAACTCGAGCAGGTGGTGAAGCTGCGGAGCCGGCGCTCCGGTCGCAGCGAGATGGACAAAGTCGTGCCCCTCCAGGCGCGTCCAGATCGTCGCTGACACAATTCCGGCTTCCTTTGGGCCACCGCTTCAACTCGCGGCCTCTCGTTCACAGCTGGCGGTCTTCGTCCTACAAAGGGGCTCGGGATCTCGGTCTACAGTCTAAACTCCTCCGGCTCCTGGGCTGGCGGGTTTTTCACGGAGCAGCCTTCTCGGCAGCGATGCCGAAACGTTCGCAAGCGAGTGCGAAAGTGTCCTTCGACTAGGATCTTCGAAGCAGATTTAGTTCCAACCTCGGCACGGTCTGTCCACCAGCCGGCCTGAGCTGCTTTGGCAATTTGAGAAGCTTCGCCCCGTAGGGGGTCGAGTCGTTTTCCAGCCGCACATGAACGAAAATATCGGCCCTTCGAATCTCGCCCGGCGACACGAAGTCAAAATACAGGTCCATGAAATCGTTTTACGGAAGAAGGAAAAGGACCTGAAACGCAGGCTGTCTACACTGTCAAAGTCCGCTATGGAGGGACTGGAGCCCCCACTGCAGTTGCAAAAGGAGGAGCGATCATGCGTGCACGTTCCACTCTGAGCCTCGTCGCGGTTCTCCTACTCGGCGTCACCGCAAAGCTTACTTTCGTCGATGCCCATCTCGCGCGGGCAGTCCCGTCGAGCACTAGTGTAGATCTCCAAACTTTACAGCGAAGCGTCGCCAATCTGCCGCTACAGAATGTTCAAGACATGACGTTCGTTTTCGCCGATTGATCGGCGGCTTCTGGAGATCGCCAAGCGAGGCAATGCGCAATCCTGACCGGCCGGCAGGGAACGCGCCTGCACGACAAAACACTGGCCGCCGAGCTCGTGCGCAAGGTCGGTCAACCGGCGCCGAGGACCACAACTACGCTAGGTCTGGTTGCGGCCGGGCTCGGTATTGCCATGGTCCCTTCGACCATGCCAATCGTTCGATCGCCGGGATAGCCTTCTACGCTCAACCGATGTCTGCATTGCCGGCGCCTTCTGCTAGCTCCAAGCTTGCGGCGCGTGGCGTTTTGCGGCGAGAACGTGTGTGATTACCTCGCCGCAGAAGCGGGCTGGGCATCGTCCTTGCTGTGGCCGAAATACGTCTTCGTCCACATCTCGGCGGTGAAAAGGCCGGTTCTACCTCCGTCGCAGAGGGCGCAAAAGTGAGCTTCGACGTCGTAAACAATCGCGGCAAACGCTGAAAATCTACGGCTCGGGTGAGCCTTTCAAACCGCGACCCAACTCGCCCGGGCGGCTGGGCGCCTGTTCGTTATCACCGCTCTGTCCGCATATAAGGACTGCGCTCTGAGACCAATCGAAGGTCGGAGTCGGCGGCCAAGGTCAGGGAAGCCTCAATCCGGAGCGGGTTCTCCGGGCGGCGCTCAGCCACTACAGCCCAAGCAACGACGCCGAGTGCGGAAAGAGCTGCCGCTAAAGTCCAAGGATGCCGCATAATAGCGTCCTCGTTAGGCTAGGATCAAAGTTCCGATCACGTCGAGCAGCGCTTGGTGCTCCGGACCGTTTGCGCCGTCCCGCAAGAATTTGCCGATTTCAATGTACGAGACCGGCATTCGGCTGTGCTCGAAGCCGGGTGTCGCGTCAAAAACCAGACGTCGCGATTACTGCTTTCATACAGGACCTGATCGGTCATGGGGAGCCAATGGTGCTCGCACTATTCGGTTCCTGTTGGGCATCGTTCCGACTTCGGCCGGTCAGTTGGCAAGCCCCCGAAGCCCGGCAAGAACCCGGGAGTGCCTGCGCGCGCACCGCGGGGACGCGGCCGACGTGCTCAATTGGAACCTCTTCCATGATTGACGTGTTCATCGACAAACAACTCATAGGAGTTTGCCTTGAACAGAATCCTTTTGTCGCTCGGAACAGCAGCCTTAATGGCACTCTCAATTGCCAACGCATCTGCGAAGGAAAAGCAAAGCGAAACGTTCCTCAAGAAGGCAATCGAAGGCAATTTCGCTGAAGTTGGCATGGGAGAGCTGGCGCAGCAGAACGGTCAAAGCGATGTCGTCAAGTCCTATGGCAAAATGCTTTCCACAGACCACGCTGCCGCAAATCAGAAGGCTTTAGATGCTGCCCAAGCGCTGGGAATGAATCCACCAAGCGGACCGAACGCTAAGCAAAAAGCTGAACATGACAAGATGTCAAAAATGTCCGGCGCAGGGTTCGACAATATGTTCGCGACTCACATGGTCGCAGACCACCAAAAGGATATCGCCGAGTACAAGAAGGCATCCAAAAGTAAAGATGCTGCCGGAGAGTATGCGTCCCGCCAAATAGATACGTTGCAAAAGCATCTGAACGCCGCAAAATCATTGAAAGCCGGTCACTAATCCACACCTAATTCGCTCGGCAGGATCTCGGCAAGGCAACTTCACGGCGGTCCTTCATGACGCGAAGACTACTTGGTCCGCCCCTCTAGTGGGGTAAAGCTGAGATTGATGAAAAATATACAGCTCAGTTGCGTTGAGGCCGTGATGAGTATTTCCGATTGATCTTTCCAGGCCGCTGCTTTGCACAAAGTATCGCATTTCTCGAAAGGCAAATTGCTGAATTAAACGTCCTGCGAAACCGGTTAGCGTAAGTCTAGTTGCGTCGCGCTCCCACCATCCCGTTGGGCAGCAGATACGCAGCAGGTACTAAGTCGTTTGCCATTGGAATCCTAAGAACGTTGGCGCGCGGCTAATCGACCGCTGTCACGTTCTGGTTGGAGAAAATGCGCGCAGGGTTGCGCGCTACAAACTTTGTGCTAAACGGCGCTCTAAACATCGAAGGAGCGCAGAGTGGCCAAGAAGGCAAAGAACGTTCGCCGTGAGTGGACCAAGGAAGACATTAAAGAACTGAAGGCGCATTCCAAGGCCCGGACGCCGGTTGTCAAAATCGCTAAGATGACTAAGCGAACTGAGGGCGCACTACGTCAGAAGGCGATTGTCCTGGGAATTGGACTCGGTCACCAGCGGTGATCGCGAGGCCAGCAACCAATGGGCGGTTGAGTTTGGAAGTTACTCTACACCGCAGTTGCGCGCGCTCAATTCCAAAAATTGGAGGTGAGCGTGTATTTAATTGAGTCCTCGTTATTCTCATCGACGTCAGCGTAGCGGTCATGATCGCCCACACGATGGACACGAAGCGTTCTCGAGATTGCGCTTGCGATTGGATCTATGCCGCGGCTTCCGGTTATCAGGGGACGCGGATTCTGAATTATAGGCCCTGCGCAGCCTGCGAGCCGAAGTCTTCCAAGCAAAGCACATGGTCGGGGTCCGAACGGTCCAAGGAACGGGCGGCGGCGGCGCTGGATAAATCCTGTAGGAATGATATCGCCGAAAAATCCCGTGATCTCCGAGAGCGCCTGCTGAGCGAGGAGCGATGAAGCGCCGACGCCGGACGTTCAGAATGCATCAGTGGCGGCTAGGCGGTTGAAGCGGTAACCGAGCATCAACTGTACTGCGTTACGATTGGTCATCGCGGGTTGGTGACAAGTACCGCGGTACGCAAGGGCAAAGAGAACGTGTCGGCTCCAGGTCGACGGGTTTTTTATTGGGACCTAGCCGTCCTGGCAGCTGATGCCGAGTCCGTCGCAGGTGAGAGCAAACAAATCTTTCGATTTGGAATCCTCGAAGCAGAACCTGGTGCCGATCTCCGCGCGGTCGGTCCACCAAGCGACATTAGCTCCTTTTGCGATGCGGGAGGCTTCGCCTCGTAGCAGGTCAAGCTGTTTCCCAGCAGCACGGACAATCAGGCAATGCTCTTTGGCCATAAAGGTCTCCAATGGCAATTTGGAAGCCGGAAAAATGGTCGACACAAAAAGGGAAAACTGGCGGCGGAGAGCAAATCTACTTGGGCATTGGACGCAGCCTCCCGTCAGCGCGTAGGCCGCAGCAGGGGGACTGCTGCGGTCAGCGCAATGGTCAAAAAAGCCGGGTGAAAAGATCTAAGTGAAATATGCGGCCAGCCCGGTGACGCTGACACTACCGCAGCATTTCTGAGACGCAATATGATGCAATTCACAATTTTCAGCAGGATGGGCCGGCGAGCTGGCGGGCCTTCACCTCTGAGCAGAGCCCGTATGTCCCCCAACGGCCCCTTCCCAGGCGCAAGCTGACAGATTCTCGCCAATGGCGGCCTAAGATCTTCGCCGTTGGCGAGTGTTGCTAGGTCCATCAGCCGCGCCGATCGTGCGGAACGTCGCGGCACGGACCGCGGGCGCCGTATCAGAGCGGGCCTGTGGCTCGTTTCTAAAGCTCCCGTCCCATTGCGCAGACGGTCCTTCACCTTGACCCAATGCTGCTGCTTGCCCCTGCGGTACGGGCGGTCGCGATGCTTGGAAATGATCCCTTCTAGCCCCATCCGGCAAGCTGAGACCGAGACCCGTGAGCCGTCCTGCGAGGATTGCCACACACCGACGAGATTCCGGGCCACCATCTTCGATCTCCGCAAGAGCGCAAAGATCCACGTGTACGACTGCCCAACCTGCAAGCGCCTCTACTGGAAAGAGTAAGGCCCCCTCAGTTGGCTCGAAGTATCTGTAAAGGAACGATTCTCGACCCCAGAGAATTGGGATTTTCGTCTGTGGCGCGATACGCTAGTCGCGACATCCACCCGGGACGGCCCATCGTCTGACGCGCGTTTGGCGATCGGTCGGTTCTCGCAAGCGGCGCGCTGAAGTCCTTCTAGGAACCAGTAGCCAGCGGCCGGTTTGGTGTGTGCTCTGGCACTTCAGCCCCCTGCCGTGCCAGGGCGCAACGGCTCCAGTCACCGCCAAATGACTGGGGCCACTTTCGATGCGGTCAACAAATGCGTGGGCACGGCAATGCGTTATGTTGCGTACGCGGTCGATCTAAACGGTGTTGCTCGCGCAGTTTACGAGATCGATTGCCCGACCGACAAAGACGCTCAAGCTCGGGCCAAGAAATTCTTAGACGCACATCCTTCTGTTGAGGTGTGGGACGGGCCGCGCAGAGTTGCCCGGCTGATGCGTGAGAGTTCAGATGATAACGGCGGCAGAGGATCACCCGCAGCGCCTTGATTAGCTCGGAATCAGCTGCTTCTCCGATTTCAAGCGCACATATGTCCCACTCTCGTGGAGTTCGAGCCAGCCTTGCTGGACGGCATACTTGATACCAGCTCCGAACTCTGAGCCGTTGCCCCTCATCGTGTAGCGAAACGGCGCGTTGATCTTCTCGATATGGATAACCCGTCCCGAACCGGCTCGATGCGAGCTGGACCAGCTGCCGGGCGGCGGCTTCAGGATCTGCATAGGGACGTGAGGCCGCGAACTTTGTCATGCTTCATCGCTCTCAGGTCGGCGGCCCGTGATTGCCATCTTCGGATTACCTCGCTCGAAATCGGGCCGCAAGTCCGCGCCACGGCTGCCGCACCCCTGGCATACGAACTGCGGTTCGGTATCAGATGACGGCACTTCGTCTCCAGCGATTGGCATTCAGCGCAACGTGAGGACCGCAGTGGCGGTAGACCCACGATCCCGCGTAGGCCCATCGCGCGCATCTGGCCGAAAGTGATCTTCATCGGCCGGCCGTCGGCCTGCGTAGGTGTGTGGCGTCGAACAGAACGAGGCATACCGCTACCGAAGCGCGGCGCCGCCGAGAGTCAAATTATCAATCCCTTGGGGTTCGGAACGCGAGTGAGCTACTGCGCCGGCCCAAGCATCCAAGCGGGTTGAAGACTGCCCACACATGATTGAGCGCGCTGCGATTGTCGGCGGTAAGGCCTAGAGGGTGTCGCGCATGACTTCATCGAGAACCTATTAGCGGCAGTAGGTGGCTTTCTGCGAACCGTTGAGCTACGTCGCGGCCAAGATTGTAAGTGTGGCAATGCAAGCGAGGGTGGCTTTGTGCTTTTGCAGAACCTTCCAAACAACCTTCGGGAACTCGACGGGCACATCATCGTGATGAACAGGTTGTCCGGGAGAGACGACCGCGTCACGGCGGAAGCTTGCGAGGCAACTGGAAAAGTTGCCAGTTGAGAAGCTCACCGGGAGCGGGTAGCCGTCGCATCACGTCATTACCGCGAGACGGTGATCGCGGCACCATGTCAGCCAACCGTCGCCCCTAACTCCTGCCGTACTGGTCTTGATCGTAGGCCTGAAGGATGCGGACAAAATCGGCCATGCTGGATCGATCCCGATTTTCGGCCATAGCCGCACCCTGAGTATCTGACGCGGGTTGGCTCCCTTGCCAAAACCGCATTAGGAGATCGGCGATGTTTTTCATGGCGTACTCTCCGCAGCCAACTGTCGCAGTAGACAGGAGCGGCAACGCGCGGCTCGATCAAGGGAAAGATCGGCGGGCGCTACGCCGCCGACCTTGTCCTGCAACTGCCTGCTCGTGGGCCGGTTCCGTTGCCTTTCAATCCGCATTCATTAAGCACCGAGCACTTCGTTGACGCCATTGCGCGCGGGTATGAAGTGATCCTACTGACGTACGCTCGAGCTAGTGAATGGGTGTAGGTCGACCAGACTTCGGTTTAATCCCAGGGTGCACACAAAAGAAAGGCCGCCTGCGTTGCCACAAGCGGCCAAGTCTAGGGAGGAAACGCCCAAGGAGGGCAGCGATAGCGGGAGCGCTACCGCACACGCTTAAGATAAGATGATCGCGGCCGGCGGCTCAATTGAGGGTAGGTAAACGTCGGGTATCTAGAGGGGTTACGGACCGATACGAAGGTTTACGGCGGTGCGCGATGTCTGCTGCCACTCCATCAAAGTGTGAGCGGCGGACCGCAGGCGGGCCCTCACGACCGCCGAGGAGCGCGACGTGTGGATACGCCCGCCGTGGGACGAGGCGAAGACGTTGCAGCAGCCATTGCCGGATGACGCCCTCAAGATCGTGATGCGCGGGGCGGAGAAGGAAGACAAGTCGGCGGCATAATGAAGCTGGCTGACTCGCGCGCCGACTCCATCCTACAAAACGCATCGCGGCTCCGCCGCGGTAAGCTCGCTCGTCACTATTCCCCCTCACTGCGGCCAAACTTTGTAGAGCGTAGTCGATCATGATCAGTGAGCCGATTGCGACTGCCACCGGGCAGACAAACGGCAACTCTTCCAGCGCGCCGATAACGACCACCCGGACGCGGAGAGTTCTCTTCGTATGCGCATACCGCCAGCCTGCCGCACCCATCGGAAATCTCCGTTTGGCCCCCAGCAGCAGCGGGCTCACTCTTCGTCGCGAAGATCTTCGGCTATAGCCCATTCGGATGTAACCCTCGATCAAGGTGAAGGAACCCTTGCGTTCACAGGCCAGCAAGTGCTGCTCGCGAACTGTGAGCGTGGCCGCAGGACGGCTTTGGGTCAAAATGCGAAGACCTCAGAGCGAGCAATCCAGTCCGCTCGCGGACATTAATGCCTTGTGCCGCGACTTCGCAGATGGGGCCAATAGCTGACATCGATCACACGATGCGCCATGGTACGTCCCAGCTACAGCGCCGTGCTGCCGCGCCCGTCGGACGCGTGATAGGCAGGGACGCCGCTTGTCCCAATGGATAACGTAGCGGTCGCGCAGCGGCTTTCTTCAGTGCATGACGCGCGAAGAATAGTACAATTATGTATTGGACGGCAAAGCAGAATCTTCTTAACCTCCGCGAGACATGTCCAGCCGGTGATCTTCCTTCTCGCTGGCATCTGGGGGGCAGCCGCAGCGGCTTCCGGAGAGGCGGGTATCATTGCCGGCGTCATGCGAGGCGAACCATGAAAATGAGATCGCTTGCTCTCCTCGGCGCCCTCTCGGTCATACTGCTTGCGCCCGCCGACGACTTGTGTGCGCAGCAGCCGGACGCATCCGCTAAGCGACGCGTGATCGTTTTTGTCTGGGGCGGGCTGCGCGCCGACGACCTGGCACCAGAGATCACGCCGAACTACTTCGCGCTTGCGCGAACTGGCGTCGTCTTCGCCGACCATCACGCGGTCTATCCAACCTTCACGATGATGAATTCCGCCTCCATCGCCACCGGCGCCTATCCGGGCGCACATGGGTTCTACGGCAACGTGGTGTACGCGCCGCACGCGAGCGGAAAGAACGCGAAAGGTTCCGAGATCGACTTTTCGGCGCCGGCCTTCATCGAGGATTTCGGCGTGGTGGAGGCGGTGCGCGAAGCCTACCAGAGCAGGTTGACGCTGGTTCCGACACTGCTGCAGACGGCACAGGCCAAGGGCCTGTCCACCGCAGCGGTGGGCAAGTTCGGCGCCGCCTTCATCCAGGACTACCGACGCGGCGGCATCATCCTCGACGAGGACGCGGCGATACCGTTCGCCTTCGCCAAGGAACTGCAGAACGCCGGCTACGCGCTGCCACGCAACAGCGTTAACGCCCATCCGGCGGGTGCATTGACGTTTGCCAAGGACAACGGCGATCCCACTGCGCCGATCCCGATCCAGCGGCTGAAGGACGGGCAGACCGCCAACCCGCTTGATCGCAGCGGCGCGCTGTCGCGGCGCGGCTTCCGCTACCTGACCGACGTATTCGTCGACTACATCCTACCGGCCAAGCAACCCGACCTGACCGTGTTCTGGTCCAAGGAGCCGGATGCCACCAATCACGCCTATGGACCGGGGACTTACAATTCGATCGACGCCACCCGGATGAACGACGAAATTCTGGGACGCGTCATGGACAAGCTTCGCCAGCTCGGCTGGGAGCAGTCGACCGACATCATCATCACCCAGGACCACAATCACAGCACGGTTTCCGGCGACGTCGGGCACTTCCCGCTGCGCGACATCGCCGACGGCGGCGCCGGCGTGCCCGATCCGCATGGCTACTCGGTGTCGGGCTTCGTGCGCACGGCCGAGCTCCTGACACGCGATGGGCTCAAGGCCTACGACGGCGCCGGCTGCCGCGCGATCCCGATCCTGTCGGGCATCCTGCCCGATGGCATGCACCTGCAGCCGCTGCGGCGTGACGAGGATGGAGGCGTTTGCGGCAAGCCGCAGCAGCTTACCTCTCCGGCCTTCGTGGTACCGAAGCCAGTCCCGGCGGGCGCGGTCGTCGCAGCCGCCAATGCCGGTAGCGACTACCTCTTCGTTCCGGACGGCAAGCGCGACGTAGTGAAGGCCGCTGTCGCCAGCCTACAGGCCCGCCAGCAATTCGGCGCGATCTTCGTGAGTGACCGCTACGGCGATATCGTTGGCACGCTGCCTATGAGTCTCGTCAACACAGAACCGAAAGTAACGGGACGGGCGCCGGACATCATCGTCAGCTTCAATTACGACGAAACCATCACGGTGGCTGGCAACCCGGGCATCAGCTACGCGAGCTCGGTGAACCGTCGCGGCGACCACGGCAGCTTTTCGCCGACCGACACGCGCATTTCGCTGCTGGTGCGCGGGCCCGACTTCAAAGCCGGCCTTTACGACACGCTCCCCACGGCCAACGTCGACATCGCCCCGACCGTCGCGCATATCCTCAAACTTGACATGCCGGACACGCTGGGGCGCGTGCTGGACGAGGCGCTGCAGGGAGGCCCGCCGGTCACCGACTTCAGCGTGCTTCGCAAAACACACCGGTCTTCGACCCGGACCGGCTTGACCGTAAAGCGGCCGACCGATCTCGACGGCGGCGCTACCGATCCAAGACTCACCACCTATGCGGTCAAGCTACAGACCAAGGTGCTGAGCTACGGCAGCAGGAGATACACCTATCTCGATTATGCGAGAGCGATCCGGGAGTAGGGTAGCGGTAGTTCGTCGGCTTTGGGTCAAAACGCGAAGAACTCAGGTTGAGCAAATCTGGTCCGCTCCGGCTCAACGAGCGGACTACCGACCGCCGAGGCGCAACTTCGCCGATGAGCCATTACCGGAAGTGGTCCGGCGCTATCCATTGCCTCGTCCGCGATAATGAGTGGCCATCGTCCGCCGCAACTGGAGGGGATCAACGGTCTTTGCGACGTGCGCGGTCCATCAGGGCCTCGACTTTTGGCAATATGCGCGTGACGACTGCTTCGATTCCGGCCGCGTTTGGGCGCAGGCCGTCCCGCGCCTTGAGCTGAGCATCGTCCACAAACGCGTCGTCGAAAGCCGGGTAGAACAGCACGTTGTATTCGCTGGCAAGACCAGAGAACATCGCGGCAAAAGCTTTCTCGTACTCGTCTCCGAAGTTGGTATGAGGCCGCGCTCCGCAAAGGAGTGCGACAATTCGCCGGGTTTCCAGGTTGCGTAGAATCGCCGCGAGCGCCGTGCGAGTGACATTTGGCTCGGTTCCCCTGAGCATGTCATTCCCACCGAGCTCCAAAATCACCGCATCGGCATCGTCGGTGACCGATTGGTTCAATCTAGCAAGGCCCCTTGCCGCCGAGTCGTGATTCACGCTGGCATTGACAACCTTGACCAATCGACCTTTGGCCCTCAATGCAAATTCAAGTTTGTCATGAAAGGCATAGCCAGCGGGGAGATAGTACTCGGAAGTGAGAATATCTCCGAGCACGACGATCTTGAGCACCCTTTCTTCGGCGCGAACGCTGTGGCTTGTGGCCCACCCAAGTGCAATGCAGACCGTGGCGACGATGACTGTCGCGCGAAGAGTAAGCGTGGCGGTGAATAGCGTGATGGACGTTCCCAGTCTTAATTTCATCGTGCTGCCTCGTTGCGATCAACGTGAGCCTTTCGCGTGCCTGAGCACGCAGCGCTCAATGAGAGACCCGCACAAAAGAACTGTCGGTTTTGTTGAGTGTTGCGACGCCCGCCGATGGCAGTTCCCGCTGCTCATTCGCTCGAACGGAGACCTCGGCACGGCCCGAAAAGCAGCTTAGAGAAGACTAAAGGATGCCATGCCTTTCCAAAAGACATTCTCGGCCAGGATGACGCATAACGATCCGGTAAACCAATGGCTCCGACGTCCGAGATGGGTCAAAAGCAGCGGTGGACGCCAAGTTGGATCGGCGTCCGGTTTGTCCCTGACAGCCGACATACCACGCGCTCGATCGACCTTAGTGGTCCGCAGGTGGACCATCGGCCGACCCCGCCCGCGATAGCTGAGGCGCAGCCTATCCCGTGCCTACCTCACCAGGTCCCACTTTACGTTATCAAAGGGAATGTAAGCGTTGTTGTTGTACCCGCGTCGCTGCTGGTCTGATCGACGGTACCGCCAATTTGTCTCGCCAAAGAGGTAATCAGCTTAAGGCCCGACCCGCTTTCGTTTGGATGTTGAATGCCGCGACCGTTGTCGGTCACTGTCAATCGGGCCTCGCCGTAGCCGACGCCTCCCACCAAACTTACGCTGATCCTGCCTCCCTCTGGACCGAACGCATGTTTGATGCTGTTCATCGCAGTCTCATTCAAAATGAGGCCAACCGGGAGGGCCCGATCGATCGCCAACTCGAGTTCGTGGCACTCGACGTCTACTTCAACCTCATCCACCTGATTGCGGATCGCGCTGCAAAGAGCCCGGATGTAATGAGAAAGTCTGACGATCTGCCCTTCTTGGCGAGGAGCAAGCTGATCATGTGCGAGCGAGATGGCGTTGATGCGGCTGGCCACGTGGTCCAGGGCGCGGTGTGATTCCGAGTCAAGATAGCGGCGCTTCTGGATGGAAATCGAGGACAGGACGAGTTGAAAATTGTTCTTGACCCGATGTTGCATCTCCCGAAGCAAGATCTGCCCCTTTTTAACCTCGGCGACCGCAGCCATAAGGCTTGCCTGTTCGTCCGGTCGCGCATCGCGACGCAGCACAGCACCTATCAGCGCGGCGGCGGCGGTCAGAAACTCGGTCGTATCCTGCGAGAAGTCTCTCGGCTTCGTACTGTCCACCTCCAGCACGCCCCATGCGGCACCGCCGATGAGGATCGGGACGTTGCTGACAGCCACAATGCCGTGCTCCGCCAAGAATTCGGAACGAACAAATTCCTTCTGCTCGGCGAAATCTCTGATGCTGACAGGCTCGGCCGTTAGAAAGGCGCGGCCAGGCGGCGAGCGGAGGTCGGCCGACAGCGTGGCGGTGCGGACGGCACTCTCCTTCCAGCCAACTCCCGCGATCAACAGAAGATCAGACGTGTCTGGACGATATTGAAGCACCTTAACATGGTGGATTTCCACGGCTCGGGCAATTCGCAGCACGGCTTGGTCCAAGAAGCGCTCCGTTCCGGCGTCTTCGACCGAAAGACGACCGATATCGACCAAAATGCGGATGTGGCGCCGGACTTTGTCCAGCACATCGCCGTCAATGTGTTCGGTCGGGTGGTCCTCCATTCGTTTCTAACATCGGGACTCATGAATTGTGCCTAAGTTAGCGCGTCACCAATCGCCAAAGCGCACCAACCGTGGGTAACCCGAATTGCTTGCTCCGTCGGCAGGATCGCATGGCTGCGCTCCTACCGTAGCGGCAACAGCGTCCGCAATTTAGCCCTCAACTGGTCGACCGAAAATGACTTGCCGATCGCCAACGTACCTTTGGGGGCTCCAAAAAGAGATGGGATCTCCAGGGGAAGGCTTGCTGAGCTGAGCTCCGCAGAGAACTTATGCGGGTTTGATTCTTGAGACAAACAGCGAGAGAAACACAGTGGCGTCGGAATGCTACTCGATAATACCTCAGTGACGGCGCTCTGGATGATGTTTATCGGCGCCTTCATCTTGGGTGGCACAATTCTCTATGGCGTCATGAAGACGGGAAGGTTGCGCCGCAGCGAGCGTGCGCAGCTCGACCGAAACCAGAGATGGCGCAGCGCCGGGACGACCCGGAGAAAAGAGCCCCTCGTTAGCAAGCGGCGCGTCGAACGATCAAACGTAAGATTTAGGAACTTAGGCCGGAATGGCGCTCCGCTTATTCCGTAACACCCGCACGGAAGCGTTCAATGCGCGAGGTCCGAAAAGGGCCAAAAGCAGCGGTGTACGCCAAGTTGGATCGGCGTCCGGTTTGCCCCTGACAGCCGACATGACACGCGCTCAATCGACCGTCGGCTAAAGGGCCACAAGGCGACATTCGAAAGGAAAAGGCTTCGAACCGGTCTCGTCGAAAGCGGCCCCGTGCTTGGATGCGGGCACCCGTCTCGGAGATATCGCGAACGATGCAATTAACGGCCGACGAGCCGAACACAATTTGACCGGCCTTGATGCGACTGCGCTCGGACTTGTTCTGTTCTCATAGGACCAAATACCTTGACCTATCGCACCGGGTCACCGTGTTAGCAGAACGAATGACGGCCAGTTCCCGCTAAACTCCGGTTCCATGGAAGTGCGCGACTTAATAGGGCTTGCTGGAGGGCAAGACACGGCCATCTACCTGCATTTGCAAACCGACGGTATGGCACCGAAGGAGATTGCCTGCATTGCAAAGGCTTACGAGCAAACGTTGCGCACCCTTTGTGTTAAGGATCGCGACGATCCACTCACGGAATTGGTGGCGAAGACAATCATCAAAATAGCTCAAACCGGGATCAAAGACCCTGCACAGATTTCAGCGCAGGCAATCAGCGAACTCGAAATGCGCTAGGTAATCTCGGCCCAAGACCGCTTGAAACTGAAACACCTCCGCGATCGGGGGATTAGCTACTGGGCTGCGGGTTTTCGCAACGTGCGAGGCGCGCCATGACCCCTCTCCCGGTGGGCGATGTGTTTCTCACGGTCGGAATCATGATCGTGACGTTCGTGGTCGAGATCGCCCTTTTCACCTTGATCGGAATGTCTGAATGGATGTTCGGCTATTGGGCCAACTGCGGAAGTCTCATTCGACTCACTTCGTCAGCGAGGGCGAACCGCGTGCGTGGGATATCAATTCCCAGCACCTACAGAGATTGAGCAATAACTCGAACTTCTGACGTATTTTATCTCGGTGATCGCGGAGCGCCTCAAACTGCAAGCCGTAGGATATGGCCATTCAGCTGCTACTGGACAACGCGCGTTCTCGACTGCTGAAGACCAGCGCAATTCCGCCGAGTATCGCAAGCGATGATATGGAAAGGCGAAGGGAGAGTGCTTCTCCGAGCACCAAGGCGCCTGCCAGTGCCGTAATGACCGGAACGCTCAGTTGCACCGAGGCGCCTTGCGCAGGCGTCAGACCCGGGAGCGCAGCGTACCAGATCGTATAGCCAATTCCGGAGGCAACTGCGCCAGAAAGGATCGCAAGGGCGATCCCCCCAGAGGTGAGGTCGGTGCCGAACGACAGAGCGCCCAAGGAAAGGCAAATTGCGATTGGCAAGGAACGCGTGAAATTGCCGGCGGTCGCCCCGAGGGGATCCGCAATGCCACGGCCGAGCAGGGAGTAAGCGCCCCATGCAGCGCCGGCAGTCAGCATGAGACACGCGCCCGTCACAGACGGTGCCGATGCGCCGGGAGCAACGATCGCCGCCAGTCCCGCGACGGCAATAGTGAATCCGAACCACTGCAAGGCGGATAAGCGTTCGCCGCGGACGAGCCCATAGCCGACCATTGTCGCCTGGACCGCGCCAAACAAGAGAAGCGATCCCGTACCGGCTGGAAGCGAGACATATGCAAAGGAGAATGCGACCGCATAAACGAATAGCGCTACAGATGCAGGCCACGATCCCCCCGGCCGTTCATGCTTCCGGCGCAGCGACAACATGAGGCACAGTACGCCCGTCCCCGACGCAAGACGTACAAGGGTAAAAGTGGCCGGATCGATCGCAGCATGGGACAGGGCTAACCTGCAAAGCACCGAATTTGCTGCGAACGCAGTCGTCGCCAAACCGGTCAAGGCAATTGTCCCAATCTTGATGCAAGGCTGCTTCATTTGTCATTCACCCGGCCATTGGATTTTCCGGCTGCGCGAGAACGGCATTTTGAAGAAGCGCGGTTGTCGCTGTAACTGATGCATCAAAACCGCACGATGACCCGTCAGCTGACTACGGCACGCTTCGCCTGGCCGGCCACGCGCTGCGGCAGCGCCATCGTGTAAGTCGTCGCAGTTCCAACCACGCAGCTTTCCCCGCTTGCGTTGCGGACGACGGTCTCCAGCTTGCAGATCGGCTTGTCATCCCGGACGTGCTCGACTTTGACGCTTGCGGTAATCGTCTCTCCGACGCGGACGGCCTTGACGAAACGCCAGTTGGTTTCGAGAAACACCGTGCCCGGCCCCGGGAGATCCTCAGCAACGACGGCGTTCATAAGGCCGGTCGTGACGCCGCCCTGGACGATAAGCCCGCCGAAGGGCGAATTGGCCGCCAGCTCGACGTCGTAATGGATGGGGTTCTGGTCACCTGTCATCTCGGTGAACATTTCGACATCTCGCATTGTGGTCGTCCGGGTCCTTTCCGCGCGGCGACCTGGCACGGGCCGTCCGGCCAGCGTTCGAGTCCAGGGTGAATCGGTCGACATTTTCGTGCTCCTATGCTGCGAGGGACGGCTCTTGTGACAAGTTCGCGACGTAATTGGCCTCGGCTTTCATGGCTGCACTCAGATCAGCATGAAGCTGCTTGACCTCGTCGATGTCCCACAGGAACGAGGCGATTGCGTCGGTGGCGCGAAAAAGCGGCAAAGACAGTTCGTCGCGCTGGCGCTGATAGGCCTCAAGCCCGCGGGTGCTGCCATCGGCGATTCCTCGCGACAGCAATTGCGCGTCGCGAAGAGCGTCCGTGATCCCGTGTGCGGTCAGGGGGTCCTTGAAATAGCCGGCATCACCGACAAGGGCCCAGCCTGCTCCGTGACATTGTCGGAGGTAACTCCTTGCTCCCCCAAAGATCCGCAAGCGGCCGAGCAGCGTGGCCCTGTCAATGTCGGCACGCAGCTCGGGAAAGCTCGATGCCAGCACCTTGATGAAACCGCGCATGACATCGCCGCGAAATGTCGCGACGAATTGCGAAGCCGGAACCGCCGCGAAGACGCAGTGACCGGCGTTCGTTGGAATCACGCCTGCCGCGGCGTTTTGTGCGAAATGCCAATGCAGGCCGTCCCAATCCAGTCCTGCAAAGTAGCCAAATACGACGCCAGAGGCGTTGAATCCTTCGACGGTGGCTCTTGAATTGACGAACTGCGCGACGGTCGACTGGCGGCCGTCCGCACCGATAACAATATCCGAGCGGATAATCCTGCACGCACCGCTGCCATCTCTCAAGGAGGCGCCAATAGCCCGGCCGTTCGATGCAAATTGCAACTCGGAAAGTGCGATGCCGTGGCGAACCGCCGCGCCGGCGTCGCGGGCCGCGTCAACCAGCAATGGGTCGAGTATGATGCGTCGTGGCGCCAACAGAAAATCGACGCCATGATCCGGCTTTATGTCCACCCGAACGGCCTCGTCGCCATAGTGAAACGTGGTCGATCGAATCACGGGCGTTCCCGCCGCCGCAATGTTCGGAACCAGTCCCCAGCGTGTGAGCTGCATGACCGCAGACCGCATCAGGGCATGCGTCGATATGGTATCGGAGCCATAGGGCTGACGGTCGACCACCAGGACCTTTGCTCCCGACCGCGCCAACAGGAAGGCCGTGGCAGCGCCCGCACACCGTGCGCCGACCACTACCGCGTCATAATGAGAGTCGAGACTATGCAGGTCGTTCATGGCATTTGCTCTTAGGCAGCAGCGCAATTGAGGTTCTGGATCAGGTGAGCGGCGAGATCCGCAGCATCGTCGCCCGCTCCATCAATGAAGGACGATTTGCGCCGGCGCATAAATGGCAGGCCCATGACATACATTCCCGGTGCGGAAACGATCCCGCCATCGTGACGGATGCTCCCTTCCCATCGAGCACGGGGACGTCCAGCCAGGAGTAGTCGGGGCGATATCCGGTCGCCCAAATTACCGAACCGATACCAGCATCGATCAAGTCCAGGCTGAGCCTGGTTTCCGATCCGACATCTGTCGGCTCAAAGCGATGAGGCGCGGAAAACTGTCGCGCAAGTCCGCTCGCGTTCACCCAATCATCGATGCTGGCGAGCAACCGGTTCATTTTCAGATCGGCCAGCGCGCAGTGATTGGCGAGCGATCCGGAAAACTGCGCCTTGCCATCAACAAGGCCGACGAGGCGACCCGCCAGCTCGATGCCTGCCTTGCGCAGGCTGTTGAGGTCGACGGTCGCGCGCTCCGGCGTTCCTATGAGCTGGAGCGACGGCAGACGCCGCGCCCTTTCGATGTCCTCGATCATGGTATCGTATCGGACATCCATCGCACCGATGACGTCCATCCACCACTGGATGTCCCGTCCGCGGTAGGTCCGCGGCATCCGTACGTGCTCTCCGACGCAAAGCACGACGCGACGGCCGGCTGCCCGGACCTCCCGGGCGAGCTGAATGCCGCTCGCCGAGGCACCGACGATCATCACGCCCCCGTCCGGCAGAAGAGTGGGATTCCTGTATTGCAGCGGCGTGAGACTGTCTACCTTGCCGGGTAGACCGGCACTGAGCGATGGGATCGAGGCGAGGTTGCAGGCTCCGGTTGCTATCGCGAGCTTGCGGCAGCGCCATGGACCAAGGTTGGTTTCGACCTCATAGCCTCCCTCCTGCTGCCTCACCCGCGTGACGCGCGCTCCCGTCGCGATTGGAGCGCACGAAACCCTGGCGTACCGCTGTAGGAAACGGACGACCTCCGGCATTGTCATGAAGCCGTCCGGATCATCACCGCTGTAGGCGTATCCCGGCAGACGGGTTTGCCAGTTGGGCGTCAGGAGGCGAAGCGAGTCCCACCGCTCCGTCCGCCATGAGTTAGCCACCTCGCCGCGCTCGAGGACCACGTGGTCGATCGAGCGGGCGGTCAGATGCCTGCTCATGGCTAGTCCGGATTGGCCGGCGCCGATGATGATGGTGGTCACGAACCTCACGGCACTCGCTCCTTGGGTCCAGCCGCCGCCGTCAGTTGACGGTGACGAAGACGTTCGTCGGGTTGGTGACGATGTCGAACACGGCCGACCGCTTCTGCGATTGAGCGACCAGCGCCTTGATATCGTCCTCGCTCGCATCGGCGCGAATCTCGAAATGAACGCGGATGGCGCCGAAGCCGTTGCGCACCTCATCGTCAATGCCGAGGATGCCTTGAATGTCCATATCGGCCTCGAGCGAAGCCTTGACGGAGTGGAGTTGTATGCCGCGCCGCTGGGCGATCGCGGCAACGCCCGCCGTCAGGCAGCTCGCAAGTCCGGAAAGGACGAGTTCAACTGGGGTGGGAGCGTTGTCTTCCGCCGCAAAGACTTGGGGGTGGTCTGCCTCGACGGTGAATGTTTTGTTGCGGGACTGCTCGGCTCCGAGCCCGAAGAAATTGCCGATAGCGGAACGGCTGTGCGTGCCGTTCAGCCATTGGCAGCTTGCACGCCACTTGAACTGCGCCGCCTCTGGCACCTGCTCCAAGGACTCGCGTGCTTCGAGCAGCGCGGTCACATTAACGCCGTTGTCGACCTTCGCTAAAGGCGAGATGCTCGTGGTCGTAGTCATTGTCTCTCTCCCGTGTTGTGAGTAGCGAGCGACCTCAAAATTGAGGACCTGACATTCCGGCCCCCTCCTTCGGCGAGGCCGGATCCCTCCGACGCGGCGAAATGCCGGGCCGGTCGTGGATTCCGTTGTTTCGGCGGTGAATCGGCTAATCGCGGCTTACGTCGTGTCCACGCTTCTGCCGCACGCGATTGTTCTCTCCTGTGGGTCCTCCAGCACCGCGGATCCGATCTCGCTGCGATCGAGGCCAATAATTTCGAGCACGCGGTCGTGGAGAGCGACGAGCTCTGCCTCCGCTTTGCGAAGCCGCCGCGTGAGGAGAACAGAGAGGATTTCCTGCGTCTTGTTGAGAAACCAGGCCCGCGGCGGCTCGGCTGGTGTCTTTTCAGTCAATACTGCGCTCATTATCATCTCACTCATTCGTGATGTGATCTGCTGGCCGAGGCTTCCCACATGGCTATCGTGCTGTACTTTGGATCCGAGCGACCTGTCGTTGTGGATTAGATACACTCGATCTGAGTGCCAGTGGAGGACTGCGCGTCCGGATGGGAGGACCATTCATCCAATATTGCGAGATAAAGGTCATGACAGTTCCTCGGTCACACGTTCTTCGGTCGGCCAGGCTCGCGAGCGGCTGCTCGAAATTTCGCGGTGTTCCAGGGCGTCGTACTTTGGTTGTCCGTCTGAGAGGTGCTCACGACCTTCTCCTGATTTCTGCAGCGTGTCTTTTGGATTGCTGCCCGCGGCAGTACGTTCTATGGATGGTAAGGCGAGAGCCGTTTAAGGTCCTTGGTTTAGAACCTTAATTGTTCTGAATCGGCGATCGTGACGCAGGACCCGATGAGCGACAAAAATGGTTCGCTTCGGTCGATTCCTTCTTGATCCCGAACGGCGCGAGCTTTCGCGCGAGGGCGTTCGGGTTCAGCTGGGGAGCCGCGCGATGGACATCCTTTGCGAACTGGCTTCTGCAAAAGGCAATGTCGTCTCCAAGGACCACTTGCTGGAACGGGTATGGCCGGGCCTGTCGGTAGAAGACAGCAATATTCATGTCCACATCTCAGCACTGCGGAAAGCACTTGAGGATGGAGCGCGGGAGCAGAGCTTTGTCATTACAGTCCCGGGGCGCGGGTATCGACTGATTGGTCTGCAGACTATGTCGGGCGGCAATGAGGGAGAACCCAAGCGTTTCGATGCCGATCCTTCGCAAATCAGCCAAGAGATCAAATATTGCCGCACATCTGAAGGTGTTCGTCTCGCCTATGCGATTGCCGGCAGCGGACATCCGCTGGTCAAAACCGCAAATTGGTTGAATCACCTTGAATATGACTGGCAGACTCCTGTGTGGCAGCACGTCGTTCACGGGCTGGCGCGAAAGCATACGCTTATCCGGTACGACGCGCGGGGCACTGGCATGTCGGACTGGGATGTCGAGACGTTGTCTCTCGAAGCCTGGGTCAGTGACCTGGAAACAGTGGTCAATGCGGTTGGTATAGATCGATTTCCGCTGTTGGGAGTGTCCCAGGGATGTGCGGTGTCGATTGCATATGCTGTTACACATCCAGAACGAGTTTCTCACCTCATTCTTTATGGGGGTTTTGCACTTGGCGCGGCAAAGAGATCGCCGGAGCAAAGGGAGCTTCGAGCTGCAATGGCTACGTTGATGCGTCATGGCTGGGGATCAGACAATCCGGCCTTTCGGCAGTTGTTCACTGGGCAGTTCATGCCTGGGGCCACACCAGAGCAAGCTGCCTTCTTCAATGAACTGCAACGCCGGACGACCTCACCCGAGTGCGCAGCGCGCTATCTTGCCGCCGCCGGCGAAATTGATGTCACGGAGGTTCTTGGCAAGGTGACTATGCCAACACTTGTCATGCACGCTCGGGGAGATGCGAGAGTGCCCTTTGAGTTAGGACGCTCAATGGCTGCTGGCATTCCCGGCGCCCGATTCATCCCACTTCAGGGCCAAAATCATCTATTTCTTGAGCATGAGGCCGCCTCCGAGCGGTTTTTCGAGGAGGTAGAGTTTTTTCTGAAACGGTGACGCCTCGTGGCCAATGCGATAGTGCCGCCGGTCGCAGCGCCTCTGGCGCACGCCGTTTGTGCGCGCGACGGCTGCGTGAAGGCTTCCGCATCGGGGAGCATCCAGTGGCTTGTCGTTATCGATCGATTTCACTTAAGCTGGTTGCAAGTGGAGGACCGGACGTCCAGATGAGAGGACCATTCGTCCAGCATTGAGAGACCCAGACGATGCCAGATCCCCTGTCCGATGTTCTTCGGTCGGTTCGGCTCACGGGCGGCGTCTTCTTCGAGGCGACCTTCACGGCACCGTGGTGCGTCGCCGCCCGGGTTGGTCTCGAGGACGTCCGGCCGTTCCTAGCGAATCTCGTGCAGGTGATCGGCTACCATGTAGTTCTCGAAGGCCGCATGCTAGTCGGCCTCGACGGCGCCCCGGCGACGGAGGTTCACGCCGGGGAGATTGTCCTGTTTCCTCGCAACGACATTCACACGATGGCGAGCGCCGCGGGCGTCGTTCCAGTCAGCGCCGCCGACCTCATCCAGCAGTCGCCGGAGGGCGGCGTTATGAAGATCCGGTACGGCGGCGGACGCGAGCCGACGGGCATCGTATGCGGGTTTCTCGGAACTCAGGATGCTTTCAATCCGTTGCTTGCCACGTTGCCGCGTATGCTGAGGCTTGACATCAGCAAGGCCGCTTCCCGCGACTGGGTCGAGACATCGGTGCGATTTGCTGCAGCCGAGTTGGTCCGTGGACGGTTAGCATCGTCGGACGTGATGTCGAGGCTCTCAGAA
The DNA here is from genome assembly GCF_000379585.1 of Bradyrhizobium sp. WSM2793. Taxonomy (NCBI): domain Bacteria; kingdom Pseudomonadati; phylum Pseudomonadota; class Alphaproteobacteria; order Hyphomicrobiales; family Nitrobacteraceae; genus Bradyrhizobium; species Bradyrhizobium sp. WSM2793. The sequence goes on from NZ_KB902806.1 coordinate 68,881, forward strand.
GTGCTGTTGGTGGAGGCCGTTCGCGAGTACACCTCAACGCTTGGCGACCGGGAGCAAGGTTGGCTCAAGGGATTGACCGATCCCAATATCGGGCGTGCGCTCGCGCTCATTCATGGCGACATCGCCGCTCCATGGTCGGCCGATATCCTTGCCAAGGAGGTTGCCCTCTCCCGCAGCGCATTCATGGATCGCTTCGCACAGCTGATTGGAATGCCGCCCATCCGCTATCTCACGGTATGGCGCCTGGAGATTGCCAAGCGCCACCTTCGTGAGTCACGCATGAGCGTCCCCCAAATCGCTGCAGCGGTCGGATATGAATCCGAGGAGGGATTCCGGCGGGCCTTCAGGCGCGAATTCGAGATGTGGCCCGCCGAGTGGCGAGATCATTAGGCAAGTGCCGGGACTACGCGTAGACGCAATAGCCGGAGCAAATCTGAATGTCTCGTCTAGCTTGAAGCAGACGTGTGAAGAACGAATTTATAGTCGCCTAAGGGTGAAACGCGCTGCTTCAGCCCCTCCGCGATGATTTCCGGTCAGCCCCGGTGAGCGGACGATTTCAAGGTCAGCCGCAACGTCTCAAACGAGCCACTAGCAGACATTGTCCAGCAGACGCCTACTGGGGCAGGAGTGAGCAGGTCCAAGCTCACTAAGTTTGTACTTTCGCTCAAGTTGAGACCGCGTCCGATAGTGGCTCCGTCCAATCAGGCATGTGGAAGCTTGCAAGCTTCGTCAGTGGGCACTGAAATGAAAGGAGGCCCCCAGGGATGAGCAATGCTGATGGCATGGTCTCGAAACACCTCGACCGATATTAGCGTCTCTCTGCAGCTCTGTTCCATCATGGAACCACATCAGCGCCGGCGGCGTTTTCACCTTCGAAAGATTTCAAGTTGAAAAAAACAAAATTTGCTGCTTACTTGCTGTGTTGGTGATCCATCTTGCATGGCCTGTCGTCGAAAGCGCAAACAGGTGCTGACGCGTAAAATGCCGATGTAAATTTTCGATCCGATCAGTGCTAAGCAGAGATACCGATAAAAGCATCGGGGCCATACTGTGACGCGACGGTACTGCGTGTCTGGACGAGCGTGTCTGGACGAGATCGATATCGGTAGTGTTCGTATCTCGCTTTGATTTTCGTCCGCGCAGGAAATGCAACATGTCTCGGGCAGGCCGCCGTTCGAACTACAATTAATTTCAGCGTGAGTAGAGATGCGTCATGCGTATGAAATTCGACCGATCTCATTTCATCGAACCCGTTGTGTCGTTTGAAGAAGATGGCGCCTGTGGTTCCAAAGGGCTCCAGACCGGCGAATTGGCCACTCTGGTTGTTGCCACGCATGATGACATCGCAGGAGCTGGAATCGAGGCACTTTTGCAAGCGAGCGGCCATAAGGTCGTGGCGCGCTGCCCGTCCCAAGGTGAACTTCTGCGCTCCTTGAACACCTATCATCCGAATATTGTTCTGCTCACAGAAGACATCGCCCTCCACGAGGCCGCGAAAGCAGTTGCGGAACTCCGAGCCCACAGCACTTCCGTTTCGATCATCCTTCTGCTTGACGAGCGCGACGCGATAATGGCCGCGGACCTGCTGAAGCCTGATGTGGACGGGATTCTGCTGAGCGGCGCTCGCGCCACCAGTTTGATCGATTGTGTCCAGAGCGTATCCCGCGGCCGGAAATGGGTTGACCCTAACCTGTTGCACCACCTAGCAACAGCTGAACGGTCCTCACCGACGACAACTGGCTTGACATCGCGCGAAACCGATATCGTGCACCTCGTATTGCGAGGCTTGCGCAACAAGGAGATCGCCAGCAAGCTCGGTTTGTCAGAAGGCACCGTGAAGATGCACCTGCATCACATTTACGGGAAACTTCACGTCGGCGGCAGAACGCAGTTGGCGATGTGCATTGCTGGAGCACGCGCGGCGCCATGATCGGGCACTGGAGCGCGCCGCGACGGGGAGCCCGCCATTTCGGATTCTGCGGCGTCTGCAATTTGATCGGGATCAGTCCGAGCGCAGGGCTTCGACGGGTTGCAGCAATGACGCCTTCCAGGCCGGATAGAAGCCGAAGAAAATGCCAACTCCAGCCGCGAACGTCATTGCGACAAGGCTGAGCTGTCCGTTGAGGACAACGCCCACGTTGGCGTAGCGCTCGACGGCCACGGCGCCCCCCAAGCCCAGGGCGACCCCAGCGATGCCACCGATCAGGGACAGTATCGTCGCCTCGACCAGGAATTGGCCCAGGATGTCGCTTCGTCGAGCTCCAACCGCGAGCCGCAGCCCGATTTCGCGGATCCGCTCGGTGACCGAGACGAGCATAATGTTCATGATGCCGATCCCGCCAACCAGCAACGATACGGACGCAATCGCAGCAAGCAGAATCCCGAGCGCCCGCGCCGAGTCCTCCTTGGCCCGCATTACTTCCGTTAGATTGATCAGGTGAAAATCGTCCTCCTGTGCAGGCAGGAGCCCGTGGCGCTGGCGCACGACCTGACGAATCTCGGTGAAGGCCGAAGCCATGTTGGCGCCGTCGCGCACCTTGAGGATCACGCCCGAGATCGCCCGAGGATTGGCCGGATTGCGCCCGATGACTCGGTTGAGCGCAGTCGAGATCGGAATCACAGCGGTGTCATCCGTGTCGATCCCAGCCAGGCTTTGCCCCTTAGCGGCCAGTTCGCCGATCACGGTCATCGGAACGCGGTTGACGCGGATTTCCTGCCCCACCGGGCTCTCATTGCCAAACAGTTTTTCGGCCACGGTGCGCCCGAGCATGACCACCTTGCTGCCCTGGAGCACGTCCTCACGGTCAAAGGCGCGGCCCCGGCTCACGGTCCAGTTGCGGATAATAAGATACTCGGGCGTCGTACCGGTGACCAGGGTGGACCAGTTCGCATTACCGTAGATCAGTTGCATCCCCGCGAAGTTGTGCTGCGGCGAGGTCGCGATCACGGTTGGGACTTCGTTCTCGATGGCCTGCGCGTCGGCGGGCGTGACGCTCGGTCGTGACCCCTGTCCCTTGGATACGCCGCGGCTCTTCAGCGCCCCCGAGTTCAAAACGATGGTGTTCGCCCCGAGATTGCGCATTTCGGTCTGGATGCGCTGGCTCGCTCCGCCGCCGACCCCCATCATGACGGTCACCGATGACACTCCGAGAACGATGCCGAGCATCGTCAGCGCGCTGCGCAGCTTGTTGACGCGAACGGCGCGCAACGCAGCAAGGGTGCTGTTGACTAACTTCATGCGGCCGCCCGAATGTGCTGGTTCAGATCATCGGACACTACTCTGCCGTCCTTGAAGCGGATGATCCGGCGGGCATAGCGGGCAATCTCGGCGTCGTGAGTCACGACCATCACCGTGAGTCCGTCCTCGTTGAGGCGAACCAGGGCAGTCATGATCTCGTGGGACGTCAATGAGTCGAGCGCTCCCGTGGGCTCGTCAGCGAGCAGCAGAAGCGGCTGATTCACCAGCGCGCGAGCTATCGCGACCCGTTGCTGCTGTCCGCCGGATAACTGCGAGGGGCGATGGTGCTCGCGGTCCGAGAGGCCCACCTGCGCCAGCGCGTTGCGTGCCCGCCGCCTGCGTTCACGCCACCCAAGGCCGGCATAAACCATCGGAAGCTCGACGTTTTCGAGCGCCGTCGCTCGTGTCAGAAGATTGAACTGCTGGAACACGAAGCCGATGCTCGTGTTGCGGACCGCCGCGAGCTTGTTGGTCGACAGGCGCAGCACGTTCTGTCCGGCGAGGTGATAAGTGCCGCTGCTGGGGGTATCGAGACAACCGATAAGGTTCATCAACGTCGATTTGCCGGAGCCCGACGAGCCCATGACGGCGACGAATTCACCGCTGTCGATGGCGAGCGACACGCCCCGGAGTGCAGGCACCCCCGTCTGTCCGACCACGTAGGTTTTTGTCAGATCTGATACGGCCACCAGCAGCATCTACATGCTCCCGATGATCCGTCGCGCGATGGTAGGCGACGGTTCTCGCTGGTCGACTCCGACGATGACCTGCTCAACTGGCTCGGCGATGGAGATCTCGACCATGCTGCCGTCCGATAGCCCCACGCGAACGGGTATCGGCCTTGGCCGTTGGTCCTCCCCCAAGGTCCAGAGGTGGGAGGCCTCCGGTCCGCGCTCTCCCGCCGGGGTAAAGCGCAATGCGGCGACCGGCACCTTGTGCACGTTGGTGTGGGCGTCGATGATGATGCGAGCGTTTGCCGTCATTCCGGGCATCAACATCCTGTCCGGGTTCGGTGCGTTGGCGACCACCACGTAGGTGATCACGTTTTGCTTCTCCTGGGAGTCCTTGCGGATCTGCTTCACCTCGGCCCGGAACTCGCGGCCGGGGAAACTGTCCACCGTGTAGATAACCGGCTGGCCCTCTCGAATTTTGCCGATGTCGGCCTCATCGACTGAGATCTTAATCTGCATTTCGCGGAGATCCTGAGCGACCGTGAACAGCGTCTGGGTCTGCAGAGTGACAGTGACCTGCTGGCCTTCCTCGATGGTACGCCCGATCACTACTCCATCGACTGGTGAGCGGATCTTGGTGCGCTCCAGCTCGGTCTGCGCAGCCTTTAAGGCTGCCCGCCTTTGCTGCACGATAGCGTTGGCATGAATCACCTGCGCCTCCGCTGAGCGGCGCGACGACTCGGCGGCTTGAGTAAGTGCGATTTTGGTGCGCTCGTCCGCTTCGGCCGATTTGTAATTTTGAACCGCCATGTCGAAGGCAGCCTGCGTCCTGGAAACCTCAACCTGAGAGACGTTGTCCCCCTTGGCCAAAGTACGCTTTCGCTCCAGGTCACGCTGGGCCTCGGCGACGACGATGCGCTCGCGTTCGGTCGCGAAGCGAACTCGCTCCGTCGCGGCGGCCGCGCTGGCGAGATCGGCGGCCGCTTTTTCCTGAATACGTTCCTGAATCGCCACAGCCGCTTCGGCGACTCTCAACTCGCTTTGCGCTTGCTCCAAAGCGATCTGGAAGCTGAGGGGATCGATTTGAGCGATGACCTCGCCCCGACGAACCTCAGCGTTGTAATCCGCCACTATGCGGAGCATCTGTCCGGAGACTTGCGAACTGACGAGGACGGTCGTGATCGCCGATAACGCGCCACTCGCTGTCACGGTCGTGGCGATATCCCCCCGGCGAATCGGCGCAAGGAGGTAGTTAGAAACTTCAGGAGCGGGGTTCACCAAGGATTCGGGAAGGTACTGCGCCGCTCGAGTCCAGGCGGAATCCCAGGCGTTCTCAGGGAGAATCGCCCTATTGTATGTCGCCATCCCCAATCCGACGGCGATAAGAGATCCAAGCAGCAGCTTCATCAAAGTCGTGTCTTCCTCGAACAGGGGGCGACTTCCAAGGAGCCGCCCCCTTGCCCAGTTGTTTTCCATACCGCGCCTTGCCTAATGACCCTTCGGAGTCCCACCGCCCTTGTTCGTGGTTGGAGTGGTCGTGGTCACCTGACCCGTGTCGCTACTGCTGTTGCAGGAGGAGGTCTGGGTGGTCGTCGTCGACGACGTGAAGCCCGCACTTTCGTTAGGCGGGTTCGTAACCGTCGTGGTCGTGGTCCCACAGTTCTTAACCTTGTCTGCATGGGCCGGCGATAAGCAGGCGCCGCCCACAGTGGTCAAGGTCAAGGCGATTCCTAACAGCAGCGTTTTCCGCATGTTGAGCTCCTATTCGGTGATCGTATTGGGTGCCTGGTTCAAACCCTCAGTGGCCACCCGGAGTCCCGCCGCCCTTGTTCGTGGTTGGGCCAGTGTGGGTCTGGGTCTGCTGACCCGTGTCGCTGCTACTATTGCAGGCGGAGGTCTGGGTAGTCGTCGTCGTTGACGTCTGCGTGAAACCCGCATTCTCATTGGGCGGGTTCGTCACGTCAGTCGTGGTGGTTGTGGTCCCGCAGTTCTTGACCTTGTCTGCATGGGCTGGTGAGAACCCGGCTCCGCAAACAGCGGTTAACATGGTCAGGGTTGTTGCAACCGTCAGATTTCTCAGTGCCATTGGATTGCTCCTTTAAGCGAGAGCTGGATTGCACGCTTCGATCTTCGGGGGAATATGCTTCGCGAGCAAGTCATCTTTGGATAGAATTAGGCCGGTCGTTCGATATTGGCCATTCGATAGCAATCGAAAGATATGACATGCGAATCATGGAAGCGCCGTAGTGCCAGACTGTGAGGCCAAGATCGTCGGCTGCGGGGCAGAGTTCAGCAATCGGACGCTCTTACGCATCACTGAGCCGATAGCGCTTAACTGCGTTCTGCTCCTGAGGCGAAGCTTCCTATAGATGACGCAGGTGCATCTTCACGTGCTACGCTCACCATAGGGCCTGGGTCCGTGGCAGTGTGCCGGTCGGTTCGCCCGGATGTCCGGCTTGGCTCAAAAGCGGCGGCAAAAGCAAGCGGCGTGCGCCGTCCGGTTTCCCTTCAATAGCTGAAGTGCCAACCGCGGCTTCTGCCACCCGTATTTTTCCCGAGTGTTCGCCGGTCCCGGCTTCGGGTATGCGCTTAGTCGCTGAATCGAGCCGACAGCAACGCCCCGCCACCTCCTGCCTGCGAGAATTGCACCCGTGAAATGGTACCGGTAGGAGCGTTGCGCGCAATCGTGGATCGGCAGGCTGTACGGGTCTACAAGTGCTTTCCATGCCAGCGTATCGTCTCCGCGCCTCTGCGGGACTAAGGACATACTTG